>JAFATF010000274.1 GCA_019244045.1 Acidobacteriota bacterium | reverse complement strand
AGCGATCCTCACCATAGAGAATCATGGAATGCGAGCAATCCAGCATCAGCACGGTGGCGCAGGAAGACTGGTACTCGCACTGATGGACGTGCAAGTCGGAGTACTCGATATTGAGCGGGAGGGAAAGTCCCTCGCGCTGAATCGCGCTCGATAGGGTTGCCGTGATATCCAAGTTCAGCGTGTCCCCAAATTCGTAGATCTTGGCGGCGCCGCTGGCCTCGATCCCGGTCGCCAGGTCCCGGGTATCGTGCCGGCCAAAGCTGGACTTACCTAATGAACCCAGTAAGTCGCGCAGCGTTTTGAACCCGAGAAAGTCAAGACTTTTGTCCGTGATCTCGAATTTAGCCTGCTTCTGAACCTCTCCGATTTGCCCCCCTACGCTCGAGGGACGGGCCGGATCCTGCGGCTCATCGATGGAGATGTAGTCTTCCTGCTGCATGCGCTCGATCAGCTGCTGGATCAGCTGGTCGAGCTTGCCTTCGAGCTGCATCTGTCGCAGTTGCTCCCCCATTTGAGGGTCGAGCAGTTCGCCATCGAGTAGCGCCTGCTCTATCATTTGCCGCAGTTCGTCGAGTGTCTGCTCGCCCGGCGGCAGCTCATACCAGCCGTAGTTCTGAAATCCACTCTCGAGCAGATAGTCGGAGAGCGCACTCAAAAGATCCTCCAAGCTCATTTCAGCGGCCGGATCTGGGACGTATTTAGTGTATTTGACGCGCCTCATGCAAAAACTTTCGCAAGTTGCGGGAGCCGGAGTTCACCCTCCTTAAAGGCGCCTGCCACCGCTCGCCGCTTTCCCTCTGCCACCCGGCTGGGCCCTTAGGCCCTAATTGAACGTCCGCCGTCCACGGAACGGCAGCTCCTCACGTTCCAAGGGTTTCTCTGGGCGTTTGATCTGTTTTTCGCCGGCAGTGAATACGCGCTCCTCGTTGCGGCCGATACGTTTATGCGCATACAGCCCTTCCAGAATGAACTCCGCGGCGGAGACTTGGGTGGGGGTATTATCTTTCGAGCTCACACCTAGGGGAGTAATTTTGTCCATCAGTCCCTGAATGTCCTTCAGTTTCTCGATGACGTCTTTGGCGCTGGCCGATTCGGCTAAGCCGATTTCGCCGCCCAGGTCAAACCATTGCACGATCTGCTGCATGTTGACGCTGCCAAAGTAATCGTCGTAGGTTTTCGCCACAGCCGTGCGAATCAGCTCCCGCACCACAGCATCAGCCCCCTTCAATTCGCCCTCGTATTCCAATTCCAACTTGCCGGTAATGGCCGGCATCGCGGCATACACGTCGCTGATGCGGGGCACGATGGCCTTCTCATCATTGCGCAAGGCGCGGCGCTCGGCATTGGAAACCACATTTTCCATAGCACTGATGGGCAGCCGCTGGCTCACTCCAGAGCGCTTGTCGATTCGCTTATCTTCACGCGCAGTGAAGGCAATACGCTCGATCACCTCCTGCACGTATCTGGGGATCCCCAAGCGAGTGCCGTTGCGTTCGGTCCAGGCTTCCTGGGCAGTAATGGCGATTCCCTCCGCCACGCTGGCTGGATAGTGGGTACGAATTTCCGAGCCGATGCGGTCTTTTAAGGGTGTGATAATTTTGCCGCGGGCGGTGTAATCCTCCGGATTGGCGCTGAAAACCAAAGCCACGTCCAGCGGGAGGCGGACGGGGTAACCCTTGATCTGTACATCCCCTTCCTGCATGATATTGAACAGTCCAACCTGAATCTTTCCTGCCAGATCGGGCAATTCGTTAATGGCGAAAATCCCGCGATTGGCACGCGGTAGCAAGCCGTAATGCACGGTTAACTCGCTGCTCAGTTCATGCCCCCCGCGGGCCGCCTTAATGGGATCGATATCTCCAATGAGGTCCGCGATGGTCACATCCGGTGTGGCCAGCTTCTCAACGTAACGCTGCTCGCGGTTGAGAAAAGCGATCGGGGTTGCCTCGCCGGTTCGACTGACCTCTTGATGACAGCGTTTGCAAATGGGAGCGTAGGGGTTATCGTGAATCTCGCAGCCGGCAATATAAGGCGTGTGTTCGTCAAACAGCGACGTCAGCCCCCGCAGAATTCTGCTCTTGGCCTGACCGCGCAGGCCCAGCAGAATGAAGTTGTGCCGTGACAGAATGGCATTTACGATTTGCGGTACCACCGTGTCCTCATAGCCGACGATTCCCGGGAAAATAATGTCACCCTCACGCAATTTGCGCGTCAGGTTGTCGCGCATCTCGTCTTTCACGCGGCGGGTCAGCAGAACTTGTTCGGAAAAAACGCTCTGGCGCAGCTCACCGAGCGTGCGAGGCAGACTCATCTTGGAACAACCCCCAGGACAAACCAGATTCTGAGCTCGATTATACGCCCGCTTGCCTAATCAGCATTTCGCACTCACATGCTTTCGCTTCACGGGAATGACACGAATGGCGAGGGGTTCGCGGCCTGCTTCTTGGTAGGATAATTCTCGTTGCCTTGAAACCAGAGTTGCCGTTCAGTCGTTGCCGGAGCTGCCTGCATGACCGTTGCCGCCAGCCCGCTGCCGTAATTGCACCGTGCGCCGCAGTTTGGGAAGAATTGCTTCGAAGGCGGTGATTACAGCCTGGATGCGCTTGGTTTCCGAGCGCATCTCCAGCAGAGCCTGTTTGAAATCAAGATCCAGGGGCAATGACCCCGCCAAGTGAAACGACAGCTGCCGCAATTGTTCCGGCAGCGACTGCTTGGCACCGGCAATGGCCAGGATGTCGCCGTGCAGCTTGACAGCGCGCGCGATTTCGTCCTCGCTAGCGTCCCCCGGTTCATCATCAAAGTAGAGCACGTCGGCGCGCAGGAAAGAGCGCTTCTCATCGAGGTCAAGGACTTCGAAGCGTTCACGTCCTTCGGTAACGATGTCTATGCGGCCGTCCGGATATTTCTTGGTTACCGCGATGATCTCCGCCGTGCACCCCACCTCGGCCAGCGCTGGTTCCCGCTCTTCCCGCTCCGCTTCGTGAGCTGGCTCGCTGGCTTCTCCCTCCTGCTCTTGCGGCGCCCGTACAATGCCGAATCGCACCTTGTTGTCCAGGCACTCGGAGATCAATTCCCTGTAGCGCAGCTCGAAGATATGCAGCGGCAAAGGAGTACCAGGGAAGAGAACCACGTTCAGGGGAAACAATGGAAGCAGCGGTTTCAACGAACCTCCCGTCGGGATGTTTCCGATTGTACGCCAGTACTTGACTTACGATCCTGCCGAAGTCTAAAAGCACGAACATGGAAATCACCGGGAAAATTGTGGTCATCACGGGAGCGTCAATGGGCATTGGCGAGTCGCTGGCGCGCGAATTCGTCGCCCATGCCGCCAGCGTGGTTCTACTCTCGCGCGATGCGGCGCGAGCTGAGGCGGCTCGCGGCCGCATTGGAAACGGGGAGCGGACGCTGGCCCTGCCTTGCGACGTTCGGAGGCGGGAACAGATCGACCGGGTCATTGCTCTGACCTTGCGTCGCTTTCATCGCATAGACGTCTGGATCAACAACGCAGGGCACGGATTGCTCGACGCCATCGCGAGCGTGGATATGGCCGCGTGCCGGGAGATGTTTGAAAGCAATCTTTTTGGCGCCATCGAGGCCATGCAAGCCGTCATCCCTGTCATGCGACAACAAGGGTCGGGGACAATTATCAACATCTCCAGCGTGGCAGGGCATATCCCGCTGCCTTTCCATGCGACATACAGCGCCAGCAAATTCGCCTTGAACGCGATCAGCAAAGCGGCACGCATCGAGCTTGCACCCGATAAGCTTCACGTCATGAGTGTATGCCCGGGGTATGTTCGAACTTCGTTCCGGGCCAACGCCGTAAAAGGGAAAAATGCTAAAGGGATAGGGTCCCCAAGTCAGCGGGGCATTTCCGCAGCCCGGGTTGCCCGCGCCACACTCGCGGGTTATCGCAGGCAGGCCGGAGAAATCGTCGTACCTTGGTATATGCACCTGCCCATCAAGCTTTATCAGTGTTTCCCGAGTGTGGTTGAGTACGCCATGGGCCGCATGGCACGAAGCAGGAGTTGAGTCCCAGGGCCCGCCTGGACGGCGCTAAGCCTGGCGCTCAACTCAGCTCGATGAGCATAGCCTCCATCTCCGACCCAGCATGAGCGTTCCCAGTGCGTCGTGCCGCGGCAATCCCGCCGAGCAACAACTGCTTGGCTTCCTGCACGCGTGCTGCTCGAACCAGAGTCTGCGCCGCCATAAAATAGCCGGCCGTGTAATCGGGATCGCGGGTGAGCAACTGGTGGAACTGGCTCATTGCCAGCTCAAAGTTTCCCGCTGTCGAATATTCCATGGCCAGCCCATAACGTGCAAAGGTGTCATTGGGATTGTTGGCCAGGACTTCATTTAACCTAGCAACACGATCCATAGGCCCTCTCTCTCGGAACTGGTACAGGAGATTACTACAGACGCTCGCTCGCGATGTAAAATGTCATTCATTCGAGGCGAGAAGCTCTTGGCTTGTCCCTTTTTCATGCCTACCACGAGGCACGACTCAAGCCTATGGATCCATCCTGCACGGCTTCCGCTCGGAACCGGCTGGAAAGGCTATTGCACCGCTCCCGGCCACGACGGAGAACCTCCTGGGGATGAGCAGCTTCGTGACAACTGCAATCTCGGTTACGCGCATCGTTGCCCGTGGTGTCCGGCCGATCGAATCTGGGATTCGACGCGTTTCGGCGTGGTCAAGCAATCTGAACAGCGGATCCTGGTTTGTTACAGCTGTGAGAAAGACCATCATCCCTTTGAACACGGCATGCTCGAATACGATGTCGGACTCGCCCGCTGGAATTCTACCCATCGAGATCGGCGGGTTCAGCGTATGGCGCAGTGCTACCTCGAAGTGTATCTTCTGCACAAGAGCGGCATACGCGATTGGCTTCGGCAACCATGAACCTGTCCCACTCTGACCCCTGTCTCACGCCCCGGCCGGTCCGCGACTCTCAATCCGATATGGCCGAGATCGTCCTGCCCAACGATGCCAACCCGCTCGGCGCCCTCCTCGGGGGACGCCTCATGCACTGGATCGATCTGGCCGGTGCGCTCGCCGCCCACCGCCATTCGCGCCATTACGTGGTCACTGCCGCCATTGACCACCTCGATTTCCTTTTCCCCGTGCATGTCGGTGATCTAGTCATCCTGCGCTCTTCCGTAAACCGGGCCTTTCATACTTCCATGGAGATCGGCGTGAAGGTTTGGGTTGAAAACTATATTGCCAACGAAGCGCATCACGTCAGCTCCGCCTATCTGACCTTCGTAGCGGTTGACCCGAACGGCATGCATGTGCCGGTGGCGGCCGTCATTCCTGAAACCGAGGAGGAGCGTCGCCGCTACGAGGATGCAGCCCGCCGTCGCCAGAGTCGCCACGCGGAACTCGAACGCCGCCGTAAGCTGGTTCCTTAAGCTGTCTGGGAGTAGCTTGCCTGTTTCGCCGGTGCGGCCATCTTCATCAACCGTCGGGGTGAACGCCGGCGGCAATGGGCGACTATAATCGCCATTAAAGACTTTCGTGTGTCTTGGAAAGGTATTTTGTGAGTCACACACATTCCAGCCCTGGCCCGCAAGGCTTTCATCCCCAGCCCATCCCCGGAGTCGATTCGATCGTGGCCGTTGGTTCCGGCAAAGGCGGAGTGGGAAAGACAACGTTGGCGGTGAATCTGGCACTCGCTCTTTCGCTTGCCGGCCACAAAGTGGGGTTACTCGATGGCGATATTTATGGTCCGAACGTGCCTCTGATGCTCGGCATCAGCGCCACCCCGCGGGCCCTCGGCGACAACCGCATCGAACCCCTCAGCGTTCATGGCGTAAAGGTAATCTCTGTGGGTTTTTTAAATCCCGGAGATAAGCCCCTGATCTGGCGCGGACCAATGCTGCATTCGATTATCCGGCAGTTTCTCGGCTCGGTCGAGTGGGGTCAGCTCGATTACTTAATTATCGATTTGCCGCCCGGAACCGGCGACGTGGCGCTCTCCCTGGTACAGACGGTGCCGCTGACGGGGGCAATCGTCGTGTGCACTCCTTCCGATGTTGCCCTGCAGGATGCACGCAAGGCGATTGAGATGTTCCGGCAAGTAAGAGTCGACATCGTGGGGCTGGTGGAAAACATGAGCTATTTTGTCTGTCCCCACTGTCAACACGAGATCGATGTGTTCTCAAAAGGCGGGGGCGCCAGGACGGCGCAACAGTTCGGCATCGCCTTTTTAGGAAACGTCGAGCTTGATCCGGCGATTCGCGTTGCAGGGGACACGGGCCAGCCCGCCGTGCTGGCTGGAGAAGATTCTCCGTCTGCCAAGTCGCTGTTTGAGTTTGCCCGCAAGGTGGCGCTCCGGGTCAAGCAGATCAAGGCAGTTGCCCCGGAAAACGTAATCCAGATCCAATGATCCCGGTCCCAATGGTCTAATGCGGGCGCGTTGTCGTAGTTGCTACGCTATCCCGATCGCGAGCACCTGGGCGAGGGGAATTGCACGTGATGGTGAACTTAGCCGGCCTCGGTCGGGTTGAATCTTGCCAATTGGAACAACGGGTCAGCTTCCTTCTCATGCACAATCCATCCCGCTACCATCTCCCCCACAACCGGTCCGTGCTTGAAGCCATGGCCAGAACCGCCGCCCAGAAGCCACACATCCTCGCGGCAGGGATGACGGTCGATGATAAAGTGCGTGTCCGGGCTGTTCTCGTATTGGCATACCCGTGTCTCGACCAGGGGGGAGTTGGCCATTCCCGGGAAACGAAACGCCATATACTGGCGGACTTCGTCGAGTAGTTCCCAACTGATCACTCGCTCGCCGCAGGTCGGATCGAACCGTGGGCCGCGTGTATCATCCGTAATCTTGAATCCCCGGCCTTGATTTCCTGGAATCCCGTAAAAGAAGTGGCCCCGGTGATCAGCCCAGACCGGCAACTGGGTTTCATCGTATCGGTTCTCTGCATAAGGGGTTCCAAAAAAGAACATGTCCTGCTTGGTCACCGATACTCGATCGCCAATCACCCGGGGAAAGAGCTTGCCCATCCACGGCCCACAAGCGAAAACAAACTTGTCCCCGTTCAGCTCGGAACCATCGCAGAGTTGCAACCCGGTCCAGTCTTGGTTGTCGAGTTCCTGGTTGACCACCGCCGCCTGTATATATCGGCCGCCTTCCGCGATGAATCCTTCGACTACCGCCTGACAGGCGGATCGTGCCGTCAGATAGCCGCTCCCAGTCTCAAGCACTGCCCACTTGATGCCATCGAAATTAATCTGCGGCCAGCGCTGGGTCAATTTTCGAAGCGAGAGCTCTTCGAAGCTGATCTTCGCCGACGCCAGTTCCGCCAACGAGCCACGCTCGAAGCTGTCGTCCTCCGACGCCATCCACAAAACACCAATGCGGTAAAGAAAACGTCGTTGCCATAGCCGCTCGTGATTGCTCCAGAGTTCAAGCGCCCGGGCCGTCATTCTCGTGTAGGGCTGGTTGGCTCCATATCCACCGCGAATGATTCGCGTTTCGCCCCCAGAGGAAGCGCGCGAGTTCCCCGGTCCCCAGGCGTCAATCAGGGTCACGCGAGCCCCGTGTCGTAGCAGATAGAGAGCGGTCCAGCCGCCAAAAGCTCCGGCTCCGACGACAACTACGCTGGGTGCAGCGGGCATGGCAAAAAGGTTAAGAATAGTAGGGCGTCGGCCGCGCAGTCCACCCGGTACGCGGTTCGAAACCTTGTGGTGAGCGGCTGAACCCTAAGCGTAACTTCTCCGAACTCGCCAACGGTTATGTCCCCGGGCTCGCAAGGCAAATAGATCGCGGAGCGCGAGCTCGGGCGGAAATCCAGCTAACTTGAGCCGCTGAACACCGTCCAACCAGGCATGAAAAGCACCTTGCTCTCGCTCCTCTTGCTTCTACCCTTAAGCATCCAGGCACAAGACAAAACCCCTACCACGCTGCGCGGCATCTTGCTCGAACAACTGCGCACCACGCACAACCAGAAGGATTGGTATGTGCCGGTGACGGTTGCGGTTGAGGGAATCACGCCGGAACAGGCGAACTGGACCGACGGCAAAGGGAACCACTCCGTTGGACAGCTTACCTATCATCTCTTGTTTTGGGATCGACGGGCGCTTGAGCAGTTCAACGGCCAAAAAGCGGAGAAGTTCAGCGGCAATAACGACGAAACTTTCAGCAACTTCGATGCTAAGCAGTGGAGCGACACTGTGCGACAGCTTGATGAGGTCATGGCCGAATGGGAGAAAGCTGTCGAAGCTGCCGATGATGCCAAGCTGGCCAAAAATGCATCTATGATTGCCCACGTGGGAGCCCACAATGCCTATCATATCGGGCAGATCGTCTTTGTGCGCAAGGAGCAAGGATCGTGGGATCCAGCCAAGGGGGTCAAATAAAATTGCTCGTCCATTATCCCTTGCGCCGCGGGTTCGCGCCTGAAATCGACCTCATAAGTCAACCCAATTGGTGGAACCGCCGGCCTCAATCATTACTCGGACAGCACGGCACAGACAAGTTCACGTCGCGATAGGCAGGCGGGCGCCTTGGCAGAAAAGCTGCGTGATTTCGACGAGAGCTAGCAGTCTTCACCGACGGTAAGGTTAGGCCGTCGGATACACCCCTAGAATCTTGACGAACTCGGCAACCTCGCCCAGATGGTGCAGTGCGTTTCGCGCCGCTTCATCGTCGCCGCGTAGCAAGTCTACGTAAAAAACGTACTCCCAAGGGCGCCCGCGCATAGGACGCGACTCAATTTTCGTCAGGCTGATATCGCGCAAGGCGAAGACGCTAAGTGCCTTAAAGAGCGAGCCGGGAATGTTTTTGACCTGGAAGGCAATCGAAGTCTTGTTGGCCCGACCGCCGATCCGCTGTCGCTTGTTGATCAGGAAGAAGCGAGTGAAGTTGCGTTTGTCATCCTCAATCCCGGCTTTCAGAATCTTACCGCGGTACACGGCCGCCGCCTGCCGGCCGGCGATGGCCGCGGCATTACGAAGACTTTGTTCTATGACATGTTTTACGCTTCCCGCCGTGTCATAGAATGGGACCGCTTCCACGTGATGGTAACGGCGGAAAAAGTTGCGGCACTGCTCGAGGGCTACGGGGTGGGAAAACACCCGGCTCACTTGGTTCATCTTCACGCCTGGCGCGGCAATCAGGTTGTGAACTATGCGTTGGTAAAATTCCCTGTGAATGAACACGTCGCAGGCGACCAGCAGGTCAAGGTGCTCGGCGATTGAGCCGGCGAGCGAGTTTTCGATGGGGATCACGGCAGCGTGAACTGCTCCCTGCTCGATCTTATCGAAGACATTACGGGAGCGCGCACAAGGGACAATGGTGCAGCCGGGTACCATGTGGTTGGCCGCTTCATGGCTGAAGGCACCGAGTTCCCCTTGGATAGCAACTTTCATGACGAGCAACTTACTTGTCAGCAGGCGGTGAAAACAAATGTTTTTCCAGCACGATGGCGTCGACGCCATCGGCATAGTAGCGCGGAATGGTCTTTACCACGAAGTAGCTGTGACGTTTGTAAAATCTGAGGGCTGCGTGGTTGTTTACCGCCGTTTCCAGTCTGGCCTTGCTGCATTGCGCGGCGCGAAGGCGGTCCTCGGCCGTCGAGAGCAGCCTAGAACCCACCCCCAGGCAGCGTGCCTCGGGGAGAACGTCTATGGTGATGATATGACCTGAATGGCGGGTGGCGGTTGCCACAAGGAAACCAAGCACGTCCCTGGAGTCTGGGTTTTCAGCCACCAAGGTGAAGGAGCCAAGCAGGCGGATGTAGGCGGCCAGTTCCGGTTGAGAATAGGATATGCCAGGCGCGAAGCATTGCTGGTCAATCCGCCAGAGGGTTTCAAAGTCTGTCTTCGCAAAATCTCGTAAGGAGAACTCCACCGGGGATATTGTAGACGGCAGAAATGCGGCTTACACGAAGGCCACCTTTCAAACGCCTCGCTGGGGCGCCGTGCCCGGATCCCGGGTTGGATTTCGAGAACTGGGGGAAGGGGTGGCTTCAACTCTGCCCGCTGCCCCGTTGGCAAGTTTGTAACGGTATTGCCTGACTGCATCCACAGTCGTAACATGCGCATCTCAGGGATATGCCGCGGCTCATCGTTATCGACGCGATCGGGGCATTAGCGGTTCTCATCGTGTGGTATTTCTGCTTTGCCCGATATAACCGACGCAAGGGCATTCGGGTCTTGAACTGGGTACAAACGGCCTGCGCGCAACGCGGCAAGGTCACCAAGGTGTGCTGGGCAGGATCGAGCCAACTGTTGGCCGAATTGCGCTTTCCCCCGCATATCTTTGAACACGCCCGGGTAGTGGTGCATTTGCTGCCGCGGTCTTCTCCGGTGAATTGGGCAATCAGTCGATGGCGCAAGCAGAAGGAAACTCTGGCGTTTGAGGCTGACCTTTACGCCGCCCCGCGATTCCACCTAGAGGTGCATAACCATCGTTGGAGCGGGCACAGCCAGAAATTTTCGCCCGACCGGGAGTGGACCATCTCCCGCCCCGGGCCGATTGTGCTGACCAGCCGAGCCAAATGGGACCACGAATTGAGTCCGGTGATCAACTCACTGATGGCTTCCCGGGAGAGGAACTTCGTCATGGTGAGGTTTAGCCCGCATTCTCCCCACTTTGCAGCAACTCTTGAGCTCGACTCGCTTCCGGAGCAGGCCAGCGATGCCGGATGGTTGGAGACTTTGCGGGAACTGGCTACCGGGCCGTCAACATCACGTCAGTAAGGCTGCCTTTAGAGATGCATTGAGTCCTGGGGCGCGGGTGGTTCGTCTATTTTTTTGCCTTGGTTGGTTCCGCGATAAAACGATAGCCGACGCCGCGCACGGTGACCAGATGCCGCGGGTTTGAGGGGTTCTCCTCGACATAACGACGCAGGCGGACGACAAAGTTGTCGATGGCGCGCGTATCGGTATCCTCGTGCAAGCCCCAAACCTGTTCGAGAAGCTCTTTACGCGAGACCGCTTTGCCACGGTTACGAATCAGATGCCGTAGCAATTGCGCTTCCATCAAAGTGAGTTGGATGGTGTTGCCCTGGACCTCGAGCTCCAGACGGCTGAAGTCTACTTTCTTCCCGTTGAAATGAAATGTTTCATCCGGACCGGCAGAGGTGTTCTTCGGCTGGTTCGTGGCGGCACGCATCCACTCCCGGCGCCGCATGAGGCCCTGCAGACGGGCCAGAAGAATGGCTAGTTCGAAGGGCTTGGCTAAATAGTCGTCGGCGCCCGAAGCAAAACCCCGCAAAACGTCCTCGGGACGGCCCCGCGCAGTCAGCATCAGCACGGGAACGAAATTCTTGGCGGCCCGTAATTCAGCCGCGACCTCAAATCCGTCCTTGCCGGGAAGCATGATGTCGAGCACAACCGCGTCAAAATCTATATGGCGAGCAAGGAGCAGGTCAAGCGCGCTCTCGCCATCGGAGACCACCTGGGCTGTGTGGCCTTCGGCTTCCAGATTGAATTGCAGTCCCTGCGCCAGGTGAGCTTCGTCTTCGACGATCAGGACGCGGCTCACAGGGCAGCGCTCCGGGGCAGCTCGAGCGTGATCGTAGTGCCCCGACCTTCGCCTTCACTATGCGCATACACCTTGCCTCCGTGCCTGCGGGCAATCGCACGCACTATGAATAAGCCGAGGCCGGTGCCCTTCACCTGCGCCATGCTGCGGTGCGGTACGCGATAGAAGCGCTTGAACACGCGTTTGAGCTCGTGCCCGGGAATTCCGATTCCACGATCCTCCACTCGCAGGACCAGGCGATCGGACTGGGAGAGCAGTCTGACGCTGACATCAACATTGTCCGCCGAGTATTTGATGGCGTTGTCGAGAACGTTGAAAACGGCGGTACGCAACTCATCAGCATCTCCCTTCACAGCTGAGCCCTGTCCGTTCAGCGAGGAAGGGTCAAAATGAATGCCTTGAGCGGAGAGGTGATGACGTTCGCGCGCCAGATTAACGCACTCGGCAACGAGGCTGGCGAAGTCAATAAGGTCAACCTGCAGGGGGCTACGCCGGTCGCTGGCGCGGCCTGCCTTGAGGACCTGCTCGACGGTGCCGAGCAGGCGATTGCTGTCGAGAAGCATCAGACGGTAGAAATCCTGGCGTTGGGCATCGGACACTTCGCGGCGTTGTAGGGTCTCCAGATATAGGCGAATGGAGGCGATCGGGGTTTTCAATTCGTGAGTGACGGCGTTGATAAAGCTGTCGTGCTGCTCATTGCGGCGAATCTCGCGAATCAGGAAGATCGTGTTCAGGATCAGGCCGGTGGTGATGGCCCCGAAAAACAGTACTCCCAGGAATACCTTAAGGCCTTCACGCCAGTTCAGGATGATCCAGCCAAACCCCACGGCGGCGGCAAAAACCGCCAGACACACCCCCAGGGAGAGAAAAAAAACGACCGCCTTTCGTCTGCTGATGATGCGCACGGAGAAAATTGTAGCGGGATCACCGCCGGGTAGACAAAGCGGCAAGACGAGGCCGAAAGCCAATCGCTTGCGAGACCGGCTGTAGAGCAGCGTTCGGTTTAGCCAACCGGCTGCGTGTGGAGCACTTTCTCCCGCTCCTCCGCATCCTGCTTCTCCTCGCGCGCGCTTGAGGGCAGAGCTAGATCGAGCGCCTCGTCAATGGTCTTTACATAGTGAATATTGACGTTCTCGAGCTGCTCGGGTGTGAGATCCTCGTCAACATTCATCTGGTTCTCGGCCGGCAAGATAACGTCGTGAACGCCCGCCCGCTTGGCAGCCAGCACTTTTTCCTTAATCCCGCCCACGGGCAAAACATTCCCGCTGAGGGTGATTTCACCGGTCATCGCCGTCAGAGGCCGCACACGCCGGTCGGTCAAGAGCGACACCAGCGCCGTCGCCATGGTTACACCGGCCGAAGGCCCATCCTTGGGGATTGCCCCCGCGGGCACGTGAATGTGGATATCGTGCTGCGCGAAAAAGTCCTCATCGATGGCGAGCTGCCGAGCGTTCGACCGCACCCAGGTCAGCGCTGCTTGCATGGATTCCTGCATGACTTGGCCAATTTGACCAGTCATGGTAAATCCCCCTTTGCCCTTCATGGTATTGGCTTCGATGAAGAGCACATCTCCACCGGTGGGCGTCCACGCCAGTCCGACGGCGACTCCGGGGCGCTCGGTACGCTCGGCAATCTCGCCTTCAGTGCGTACTTTGATGCCGCCCAGAAAATCGTGGATCACCTCCTCGGTGACCACCAGTTTCTCGGTCTTGCCTTCGGCCAGACGGCGGGCCTGTTTGCGGCAGATGGTTCCAATATTCCGCTCGAGGTTGCGTACCCCGGCTTCCCGCGTGTAGTGACGCACAAGGTTGCGAATGGCGGCTTCAGGAAACTCAATCTGCTCGGCTCCGATTCCGTTTTCTTCAACCTGTCGCGGAATCAGGTATTGAAAGGCGATGTGAATCTTTTCCTCCTCGGTGTAGCCCTGCAACTCGATAATCTCCATGCGATCCCGTAAAGGCTCGGCAATGGGATCGAGCATGTTGGCGGTGGTTATGAACAATACCTTGGAAAGATCAAAGGCTACATCAAGGTAATTGTCGCGGAAGGTCGAGTTCTGCTCTGGATCGAGCGCTTCGAGCAACGCCGACCCGGGATCGCCGCGAAAGTCTCGCCCCACCTTGTCCACCTCGTCGAGCATGAAGACCGGATCTTTGGTTTCGGCCCGGCGGATGCCTTGAATGATCTGCCCAGGCAGGGCGCCGATGTAGGTGCGGCGGTGCCCACGAATCTCGGCCTCATCGTGCACACCCCCGAGCGACAGCCGGACGAACTTGCGTCCTAAGGCGCGAGCGATCGACTTGCCGAGCGAAGTCTTGCCCACCCCGGGAGGTCCCACAAAGCACAGGATTGGACCTTTCATGTTCGGCTTGAGCCGGCGAACCGACAAATAATCCAGAATGCGATCCTTGACTTTCTTCAAGTCGTAGTGATCGGCATCGAGAATTTCTTTTGCCTTAGGAATATCCACTTCGACGCCCGAAGTCTTATTCCATGGCAGTACCGCCAACCATTCGATATAGTTGCGAGTCACCGAATAGTCGGCCGCCATCGGCGACATGCGGGATAAGCGGCCGAGCTCTTTTAAAGCTTCTTTCTTGACCTCGTCAGGCATGCCGGCCGCTTCAATCTTCTGTCGCAGGTCTTCCGTATCGCGGGCCCCTTCATCCTGCTCCCCCAGCTCTTTTTGAATGGCTTTCATCTGCTCGCGAAGATAATATTCGCGCTGCGTCTGCTGAACCCGGTCCTGCACCTCCGACTGAATCTTATTGCGAAGCTGCTGGACCTCGAGCTCCTTGGCCAGGTGCTGATTGATCTTTTCCAGCCGAATCCTGACGTCGGTGGTCTCAAGTACATCCTGCTTGTCGGCCGTGGTTAGAGAGGGCAGAGACGAGGCAATAAAATCAACCAGACGGCCGGGCTCTTCGATATTCATGGCTACGGTGGAGAGTTCATCGGACAGAGTTGGCGAGCCGGCCACGATTTGCTGAAACAACGTGAGCACGTTGCGTTGTAAGGCTTCGAGTTCTGAACTTTTGGGCGGAATGGCCTCCGCAACTGTTTCCACCCGGGCCCGCATAAAGGGCGTGAGCTGGGTAAACTCGGTCAGCCGCACCCGTTCGAGTCCCTCGGCAAACACGAACAGGCTCTGGTTGGGCATCTTAACGACCTTGTGAACCACCGCCAGACTGCCCACCGTGTAGAGGTCGGTCGGCTGGGGATTGTCAACCCGCGCTTCGCGCTGAGCCACGACAATGATGGTCTTGTCTTCACCCAATGAGTTGATAAGTTGCACCGAACTGTCCCGGCCCACAGTGAGCGGAAGAACAGCGTGAGGAAATAGAACCGTATCTCGAACCGGCAGTGCCGGTAAGGAACGCGGTTCCTCGGGCGGATCCTTTTCCTTGCTCTTGGGGTTAGCTGCGCGTTCGGAGCGTCCTTGCTGTGCCATGTTGCTCCTTGAGTGAAAGCCACTCAACCTTTGGATGACCGAGCTACGGACAAAGATGCAGGTCACCCGCGATTGTGCTTTTTAGAGTGAAGGGATTCTAAATCGTTCCTGCCTGCTTTGCCATGGTGCCGGAAGTAATTACCGCACACGGGAGATTCGACGGAGATACTCGTGTGGAGGATGCTGTTAGCTGCTTCTTTCCTAGGGCAATTCTGAGGAAGCTTAGGCCGAAGACAGCGTTCTAACCGCTCTCTAGAGCTTCGCCGACCGCTTGCCTCCCGCAGCCCGCCCGCTGGATTGCCGGCCCGAGATTCGTACGTATTACGATCGCTATAATCCTCGGAATGTCCGAGCCAGCATCTAGGGGCCGAGATTGGCTGAGCGCTGCGATGCGCGCCATTGCGCGCCAGCTGTTTTTCGCGGCCATGAAAGAAGCTAGCATCGAGCGCGCTTTTAAGCGCCACGTTAGCTGTGAACGCGGAGTACTCAGAATCTGCGAAGATCTTTTCGACCTCCATGCCTCGCGGCGAAGCTTCGT
This sequence comes from Acidobacteriota bacterium, assembly GCA_019244045.1. Taxonomy (GTDB): domain Bacteria; phylum Acidobacteriota; class Terriglobia; order Terriglobales; family Acidobacteriaceae; genus Gp1-AA122. The sequence goes on along the minus strand of JAFATF010000274.1, from coordinate 7,181 downwards.
GGTCTCAATGGGCAAGGCTGCGCACGCGATGACGCGTTCGCTGTGCGACCAAATGGGCGACTCGCTTGAGGGTATTGTTGTCGGGCAGATGGCGCCGGAGAACCAGATACGCGGCTTCCGCTATTTTCGGGGTGGACACCCTCTTCCCAATGCCGAATCGCTGCGCGCCGGAGCAGCCATTCTCAAATCCTTGCAGGCGCAGACTGCCACCTCGCTGGTGATTTTTCTGTTAAGCGGTGGGGGCTCTTCAATGGTCGAGAAGCCGATCGATGACCGGATATCGCTCCTCGATCTTACGGAAACCTACCGGTTGTTGGTGCTATCCGGTGCTCCCATCGTAGAAATCAACGCTGTCCGCAAGCACCTGTCATCGGTTAAAGGCGGCAGGTTGGCAAAAGCCGCCAATCCGGCGCGTCAGGTATCGCTTCTCGTTTCCGATGTTCCCGACAATACTCCCGACGCTCTGGCGTCCGGGCCCACGATGCCGGATGCAACCAGCGTCGATGACTGCTATCGCATCGCCGACAACTACCGGCTGCGAGATCAGTTTCCCCGTGCAGTGCGTGAGCTGTTCGATCAGCACGCTCTTGAAGAAACGCCTAAGTCCGGCGACCCCGCTTTTCAGCACTCGCGCTGGTGGCCCATTCTGTCGAATGCGGCAGTCGTGAAAGTTGCGGCTGACCGAGCGCGCCACCTCGGATTTACCGTCGAGATCGATAACAGCTGCGATGATTGGGATTACAAGCGAACCGTTCTCTATTTGCTTGCGCGGCTACGAGATCTCAGAAAACAGTCGGCGCGCGTCTGCCTCATTTCAGGCGGGGAGGTGACGGTACGGGTGGCGAACGGTGGGGTCGGCGGCCGTAATCAGCAGCTGGTTCTCGCCATGGCGCGAGAAATCGAAGGCCAGAAGGTAACCGTACTCAGCGCCGGTACCGATGGAGTCGATGGCAATAGCCCTGCCGCCGGTGCCCTCGCCGACGGCACGACCTTATCCCGGGCGCGGGCGGAAGGACTGGATGCCGAACGGGCGCTCGCCGACTTCGATGCCTATTCTTTTTTTCAGAAACTCGACGATACCATCGTCACTGGGCCTACGGGTAATAATTTGCGAGACTTGCGGATTCTGCTCGCCTACGGATGACTGCGTGAAAGCCTTACGGCCGCGACGCCCCCGCCCGGTGAAATGGCCTGCGGCAGGTCAGGCGCCCCGGTATGCTGGCTTGGCCCATGGCTTCGCCTCGGCGCCGCCTTATCCAGCTGCTTCTGGGTCATTTCCTTAGGCTGCTTAACCGTTCACTTGTCACCGAGAGGGTCTAGCATTGCCGGTATTGGCTCCGGCGGATGATTCTACGTCTCGCTATTAGGCCCTCGGAAGGTATAAGGGCGTTAGAAAAAGCGAGTGACGCCCTCTTCGAGGACCACCACGCGGTCTTCGATGCCGCGGGCGGCAGCTTCGCGCTTGAGCAGTTCAAGGGGCTCTTCGATGGGCTCCTGCGAAAGGCGAAAGGTGCCGTAGTGCATGGGGATCATCCAACGCGCATTCAGATCGAGAAAGGCACGGGTCGCGTCGGCCGGATCGGTGTGGACGTTGCGGAACTGGGGAGGGTTGTAGGCGCCGATGGGCAGCAAAGCTACCTTGGGCGCCAGACGTCGCCCGATCTCGCGGAACCCGGAGAAATAGGCGGTATCGCCTGCATGATAAAGGGAATGTTTATGGTCGCGCAGAACATAGCCGCCGTAGCCGCGATGCGAATCATTCAGAATGCGCGCCCCCCAGTGGCGCGAGGGTACATGAGTAACCGTGAGTGCGCCATGGCGGCAGCTGTTCCACCAATCCACTTCGATCACATCTTCAAATCCAAGGTCGGAAACCAAATCAAAAACGTGATGTGGGACTACGATAATCGGGCCCCGTCCGCTTTTGCGGCGCGTCTCCTGGGCGATCGCGCGCAAAGACGGCCGATGCAGGTGGTCGAAATGCGCGTGCGTCACCAGAACCAGATCGATCGCAGGCAAGTCGGTGACCCTTACCCCGGGCTTGCGTAAGCGCTTCAGCACGAAAAGCCAGCGAGCAAAGTTGGGGTCGATGATCGTGTTCTGCCCGGCCATTTGGATAAAAAAGCTGGAATGTCCAATGAAGGTGAGGCCCAGTTCGCCATCGTTGACCAGCATCGGCTTGTGTACAGCGCCGGTTCTGGGCGTCACTGCCGAGTGGCGGATTAACTTCGTGAAAGCCCCGGCGCGGCGCCGTAGGGAACGACTATTCAGGGTGCTCTTGATCATCAGCGAAAGGGATCCAGGCGATCCCGGCCGTTATCGTACAACTCTGGGCAGCCATCGTAAACGACGCAATTTTAGTTCAACTTACCTTGCGCTTGGATGCGAATCTCTTGACCCCGGTTACAACCGTCATATCTAATCCAACCAGTTGATTCGCCCACTCACAGGAGAAAATCCGGATGCGCGTTGCATTCTTAGGTTTGGGAATTATGGGCCAGCCAATGGCCCAGAACCTGGTCAAAGCTGGCCACGATGTGGCCGTGTGGAACCGTACTCCCGGCAAGCAGGTCGAGGGTGCGCGCGTTGCTGATTCGCCGGCCGAGGCGGCTCGCGAGCGCGACGCCATTTGGATGTGCGTCTCCGACACCCACGCGGTCGAGCAGATTGTGTTTGGGCCGGGAGGCATAGAACCATCCCTTACCCCGGGCATGGTGGTCGCCGATTCAAGCACCATCTCTCCATCCGCTACACGCCATTTTGCCGCTCGCGTGCGCAAGCGTGCCGTCGATTGGGTGGATGCGCCTATGACCGGATCGAAAATCGGTGCCGCCAATGCGGCTTTGATTTTCATGGTGGGGGGCGAGGAGGCCGTGCTGGAAAGGATCAAACCCCTCTTTGATGCCATGGGTAAGCAGGTCTTCCGCATGGGGGAAACCGGCAAAGGTCAGGCGGCCAAGCTGGTGATGAACCTGCAAATTGCTCTAATCTACGAAGGCTTCGCCGAGGCCCTTACGCTGGCTACCAAACTTGGTGTGGAAGCGAGCACTCTCATTCCCCTGGTGCAGGCGACCATGGTGCGCTCGGGCGTGGTGGACTACAAGGCGCCTTTCATCTTGCACCGCGATTTCAGCCCCAACTTTCCCCTGCGTCTGATGCACAAAGACATTCGCCTTGCCCTCGATGCCGCCCGGGAATCGCGCATCAAGCTTCCCGGCCTCGAAGCCGTCGAAGAAGTCTACGAGCTGGCTAGTGAAGAAGGCCGGCAGGATCTCGACTATGCGGCTACCCTGACATTGCTGGAAAAATGGGCCGGCGTCGAGGTGCGGGGCAACGGGCAATAAACAAACAAAACTCAGCACGAGTTCCGACGTGACCGTACCCTTCTCGAAGGACGGCAGTTGAGAATGCAAGAGGGGTGGGGGGGCCGGCCACCCTCAGGATGACCTTGGCCGTGCAGCCGGTCGCCATCTCGCGATGCCCGTAAGCATCGCGGTGCGCAGGATTTTTCAACGCGGTTCCCCAGTTTTATCTGACGAAATTCAAAATTACCCGTCCCAGCCCCAGCTATTGACCATCTCATTGCCCCTGGAATAAATTCCAACTTCACACGGAGGCAGAATGAATTCGGTAAACCTCTCGCGCCGCAGCTTCAGTGGACGATTCACCGCTCTGTTCTCAGCCGCTGGTCTGAGCCTGCCCGCCCTAGCCACGCGCGCAGAAGGTAAAAGCAAAGCAGCCAAAGACCTCCGCAAACTCAATAGCGACGGTAAACCGGCCGATGGCAAGCAGATGATCACGCCGATCGTGGTCCATAAAGGCCTCATCTATGTGGCGGGCCAGGGCGCCCACGATACCGCCGCGCCCGAGCAATTCGAAATCGGACGGCACACCACCATCGTGATGGACAATGTCAAAAAGCTCGTGGAAGCCGGCGGCGGCACAGTCGACAGCATTCTTCAGCTCACCGTGTTTCTCGCCGATATCAAGCACTACGACGGGATGAACCAGGTATTCAAGAATTATTTTCCGAACGGCGGTCCGGCACGCACCACGGTCGCGGTGGCTGCCCTGCCCGGAAATTCTTTGGTGGAAATCAACTGTATTGCCGCCGTGAGCAAGTAATTCAAAGGCATAGCTTTGGTCCTGTCCCAAGGGAAGCAGCAGCCGAGTGCCTCCCGTTGCATGCGGCTGACCGTGCCAGTACCTTTGTTACCCGCTATTACAGAACTATTACACGCGTGCGCAGCCGCGCGCTGCTACTTTAAGCAGGCGGGGCACACCGAAGGCCGCAGCTGGGTGCGTAAAGCCGCAGACGAAAGGCACCATGGAAATTCAAGCCCTCCAAAGAAGATCGCCGGCCGAAGGCGAGACCAATTGGGTCACTGCGTCCTTCATGTTTTTATTTCACATGGGAGCTTTTGCCGCGTTGTTCTTTTTCAGCTGGAAGGCGCTCCTCCTCGCCGCCGTCTTGTGGTGGATTTCAGGAAGCCTGGGTATTGGTATGGGTTACCACCGCCTGCTTACACACCGCGGGTACAAGACATCCAGCTGGGTGGAGTATTTTCTGACCCTTTGCGCGACGCTTGCGCTCGAAGGCGGACCCATTTTCTGGGTGGCCACACACCGGATTCATCACCAGTATTCGGATCAGCAAGGTGATCCCCATTCCCCCCTCGATGGCAAATGGTGGTCGCACATGGGTTGGATCTTGACCGGAAAATCGATGCACCACGATACTCGTACTCTGGCGCACTATGTTCCGGATCTCGCCAAACACAAATTCCACGTATGGATCACAAAATACCACTACCTTCCCATGCTCGTCCTTGCCGCTGTTCTGTTTGCCGCGGGCGGAGTGCCGTTCCTGCTGTGGGGAATCTTCCTGCGAACCGTGGTGGGTCTGCACTCGACCTGGATGGTGAATTCAGCCACACACATGTGGGGCTCGCGCCGGTTTAAGACGCGAGACCGGTCCACCAACAACTGGCTGGTCGCACTTTTTACCTTCGGCGAGGGTTGGCACAACAATCACCACGCTCATCCGACCTCGGCACGTCATGGGCTGAAATGGTACGAAGTTGACCTGAATTGGTACGCCATCTGGGCACTGAAGGTGCTCGGCCTAGCCACCCATATCAAAGTCGTAAGGCTTTCCGACCTCGCTCCCAAAGGTCCTCTCATGGCAATACCAGAGCCGGCCCGATCGACAGCCGCCGGTGACTAGCCAGCGCGGACGCTGTTCTCACCTCCCACAGGCGGTGACGAGGCGCGGGCGCAAAAGCCTGTCACCTCGAGCTCGGCGTTAGCGATGCTTGATGAAGGTGCCCGACTGCAGCTCGGCGACTGCCTGGCGAAGTTCCTGTTGCGTGTTCATGACAATTGGTCCGGACCAAGCTACCGGCTCCTCGAGAGGTTTACCGGAGACCAACAGGAATCGGATACCCTCGTCGCCGGCTTCAACCACGATTTCGTCTCCTTGGTCGAACAACACCAGAGAATGATTGCTTACGTCGTATTTGGCCGGCGCGCTCGGGTCGGCGGCTGGTTCGGTTAAGACCGCGCGCGGGTTGGAGGCGTCGCGGAACCTGCCCCGGCCTGCGAATACGTAGGCGAAGGCGTTGCGCGTAGTTTCCACCTTGAGACGCTTGTGCCGGCCCGGCGGGACTGAAACATCGAGATAACTCGGATCAGCGGCGACATCATCGACCGGCCCCCTCTTCCCCCAGAACTCCCCGCAAATGATGCGCACACGTGTTCCATCGTCGTCGGTTACTTCTGGGATAGCCGAGGAGGCGATGTCCTGGTAGCGTGGAGGAGTCATCTTCCTCGATGCCGGCAGGTTGGCCCACAGTTGAAATCCATGCATGCGCCCCTGCGGATCGCCTTTGGGCATTTCCTGATGGAGAATGCCGCTGCCCGCGGTCATCCATTGCACATCTCCCGCCGTCATTTTGCCCTGATTTCCCAGGCTGTCGCCATGCTCGACCGATCCGGCAAGCACGTAAGTGATGGTTTCAATGCCGCGGTGCGGGTGCCAGGGAAATCCCGCCAAGTAATCTTGGGGATGTTCGTTGCGGAAATCATCCAGTAGCAGAAACGGATCGAACTGCTTGGTCTGGCCAAAGCCGAAGGCGCGCTGGAGCCTTACGCCCGCGCCTTCGATCGTGGGCGTTGGCTGAATGATTTGTTGAACAGGTCGGAGCGACATCGGTCCTTCTTTCTGTGTCCGCCAGCACCTCCCCTGTGTGCCGCCGGCCCAAATGATACTATGCTTTCGCAAACGTGCCGCCATCCTGTCGGCTCGTCTTTCAATTAGATTCGTTGAGCGGATAATCGTTGCAACAAATATCCCCAGGTAGGCGGATCAACTCGCCCGGCGGCAGCAACGCAGAAGATTGCTGAGTTTCTTTAGCCGCCAGCCGCCCACATGGCCCAATTGTTGGTCATGGACGGCCCGCACCGGTTCGTCCAGTCGGGCAAGCACCTTTAGCCCGGCGCTGGTGATACGGGTCAGGACCGTTCGGCGGTCCTGCTCGTGGCGGGAGCGCGAAACGAGACCCCGGTTTTCGAGACGATCGAGCAGGCGTGTTATGTCCGGATCCCGCGTAATCATGCGCTGCGCGATCTCGCCACAGGGCAGCCCTTCTCTTTGGCCGCGCAGGATACGAAGCACATTGTATTGCGTCGAGGATAGGTCCTCGTCCTTGAGTACCCGCGCCAGACCTCGGGACAATAGGTCCGTGGTGCGCAGCAATTCCAGATAAGCTTCTTCCTCGGGAGATGGCGCCGGCTGCGGCTTGAGCCCGGACCGTGATCTTGCTGCCAAAAAAACCGCCCGCTAACAGTCGTTCTAACGACTATCGCCGAATCGGGATCATAGCACGCGGGCCGCCTGTAGCGCTGAAGTGCCGGGTCACTACCGAGTGAGCGCGGGAGCGCCCTCGCTTCAACTGAGGGGGACGGGCTTCCATAATGTAGCCAACCCCGAGATGTGTAGAAGCTGCCGAGAGCGCTGGCCGAGGACAAGAGAGGGGGACAAGCGAACTGCTGAAGCCAAAAACCCGCTGCACCGGCGAAGGTCGGGCCCGGGCGGGCGAAGGAGCGAAACATCTTTCAATGCCGTGCAGGGGCGCCATTAAGAGGAGCGCTCGGGCCGGCGCACAGGGGAGGTCACATCG
>JAFATF010000263.1 GCA_019244045.1 Acidobacteriota bacterium | reverse complement strand
TATAGCGTGCGCCAGCATCGTAGCTCCGTCAATATCACCTGACTCGCTCAGCTTCTTAACACGGTCATAAAAAACTGTGGCGTGCGCTCCCGTTCGCGCCTGCGGCAGAGCGAATCCCAGTGCGGTGGGATAAATACGGTTCGGAGGGCCATGCACGATGTATAAAACGAGATAGTCTCGTGTATCCGGGAGCAGAGATTGAAAAGCCACGGTGTCGCTCTGAACGCCAATGCGGCCTTCAGTCTTAGCCAGATATTGTTTCCAGATGATCTTTACTCCCGCTTCAGCTAATATCCTGCCAGCTTCTTTCGTGGCCTGATGTAAAGTCGAGGACGGCACGTTCGCCGAGTTATAAATATTGATTTCTATTGAAGCGCTCGTCTGCGCGTAAGCCAGCCCACTGCAAATGAGTCCGGCTGTCCAGAAATGTTGCATCGAACTCAAAGCGACATTTCACGGCGGGCGACACAACGTTCATAAGAAATTTCGGTTGCGAATCAAATTACCTGATACGCTCTTACCAAAGGCCTGGATTTAGCAGTTTCATGCCGACCCAGCAATCAGCGTCTGTCACACGGCTACTCGTGCAATGGGGAAAAGGCGAGAACTGCCTGTCTCAGCTTTTGCCTCTGGTTTACGACGAATTGCGGAGGATTGCACAGCGCCATATGCGAATGGAGCGGTCAGGTCATACTCTGCAAACAACAGCACTGATTCACGAGGCATATCTTCACTTGGTGGATCAACCCCCGACGCCCTGGCAGAATCGCATACACTTCTTCGCGCTTGCTTCCCGTCTAATGCGGCATATCCTGGTTGATCACGCGCGGGGTTTGCGGCGCGGGAAACGGGGCGGATGCCGACTCCGGCTGCCGCTCGATGAGGAACTGGTATTCTCACCAGCCAAGTCCGCCGAATTAGTCGCGCTTGACGACGCGCTTAACCGGCTGTCCAGCTTCGATGCACGTAAGGCAAAAATCATAGAACTGCGCTATTTCGGAGGAATGAGCGTGGAGGAAACCGCTGAGGCTTTAAACGTTCATCCGAACACGGTTATCCGCGACTGGAGTCTGGCCAAATTATGGCTGAAGCGTGAACTCAGCAAAGCAGGGAACAATGAAGACTGATGCTTGGAAGGGGGTCGAAGAGTTGTTCCACGCGGTGATGGAACGGTCACCTGAAGAGCGCGCTGAATTTCTCCAACGAGCCTGTCCGGATGATCCGCGGTTGCGAAGCGAGGTCCAGTCATTAATGGACCTCGCTCGTTCTGCCGATTCGTTTCTTGCCGGCTCCCCAATCTCGTCGCTGGAGCAGCTTTCGGCCCGAAAGACAGGGGAAAGGGTCGGAAACTTTGAACTCTTGGAACTGCTGGGTTGCGGCGGTATGGGAGAGGTCTGGAGAGCCTGTGATTTGCGGTTGGGGCGGCAGGTGGCGCTGAAGTTTATCTCTCCTGAGATGACGCAGGATCGCGCGGCAGCGGAGCGCTTTGAACGCGAGGCCCGAGCCGTCGCGGCGCTGAATCATCCCCATATCATTTCAATTTTCGATTTTGGTGAGGAACAGGGCATTCGCTATATGGTCGGCGAGGTGGTCGAAGGCGAGTCGCTGCGAGCGCCTCTCCGTCGTGGCGCTGTGCCGATTCGTAAACTACTTGACATTGCCGTACAAATTGCCGACGGCCTCGCCGCCGCTCACGCCGCAGGATTTGTCCACCGCGACCTGAAGCCCGAAAACATCATGATTACGGGCGATGGCCATGTCAAAATCCTGGACTTTGGGCTTGCGCGCCAGACGGCTGTTATCGATCAATTCGCAGCACCAGCAGCTTCTGCTGCCGGGACCCAGCCCGGCATGATTCTCGGCACAACCAACTACATGAGCCCTGAACAGGCCAGCGGTCTTACAGTAGACTACCGATCGGACCAGTTCTCGTTCGGACTTATCCTCTACGAACTGGCTAGCGGCAGAGCAGCCTTTGTCAAGGAAAGTGCGATCGCAACCCGCGCCGCTATCGTGAAGGAAGATCCCGCGCCGCTCGATACAAAACTGCCGTCGCCATTTCGCTGGATAGTGGACCGTTGCTTGGCTAAAGACCCGCCACAGCGTTATGAATCCACGCGGGATCTTTACCACGATCTTCGCGCACTACGCGATCACCTTCCCGAAACGTATACCGGCTCGTCGGCAGGTGTCAGAGCGCCCATACGCGGACCCGCAGCCGCGTGGAAATGGATTGCACTCGCACTCACGTTTTCCATCGCTTCTGCCATAGCGGGAGCGCTCGCGTGGAGATCACGTCAGCCGCTACCACTACAACTTACATTTCGGAAAATCACCCTTCCTCGTGGCTTTATCACTTCGGCCCAGTTCGCCAAAGACGGCAAGACAATTATTTATGGTGCGGCGTGGGGGCAGGCGCAGCAACAGATCTTCGCAACGAGGCTGGAAAACAACGAATCGCGTCCGCTCGACATCCCCGATGCGGACATTCTCTCAATCCCGCCCTCCGGGGAAATGGCAATTCTACTTCACCCGGCTTACATCGGGTGGGAGGGTGGTATCGGCACTTTAGCCCTGGCACCGCTTGTGGGCGGGGCAACGCGAGAGATTCTGGAGCGCGCGACCGAT
>JAFATF010000088.1 GCA_019244045.1 Acidobacteriota bacterium | reverse complement strand
CAACCCGCAGACGTTTGTTCCGAATATCTTCTGGGCAAAGCCGGGGGATTATCAGAAAGCCACCGAACGCGTGTATCATTCCCCACCACAGGCCAGCTTCGTGGAACTCCCTTTGGTGAAAGGCGAGTAGGTGGCGAGCGCAGATCTGAGGAACCAAGAATGTGCTTTTCCCGCGCTGGGGAAAGCGATGATCTTCGATTGATTCCGCCTTATTCAGCCGGATAAGGAGGTTCAGGCGAGGCGCGACAGCCGCGAAGTGCAAGCCCAGCCTTTTTGTTTCACCATACCGCTGTCCTAAAAGGACTTGAGCGGGAAGGTTTTGCCGTCGGGCTTTATAGGCAGACGTTAAGGCGGGCTCAAACACTCCGGACAGATCCCGGTTTGAGCAGCGTGGACGTGGTCATCTGGATTTACGAAGCGTTACGATGCAGGAAATCATTTATTAGAACACCCGAAAACTTCCCCAGTCGTGAGCCTGCATGGCGTGCAACCATCCATTCTTCAAGCTGGGCGATGCTCACTCCCGACTGGGCTCGGATCGCCTGCTTTTGCAAAACAGGAACAAAAATATTTGCATGACGAGGGCGGCGGTGCTGTCGAGCACCACGTCCTGCCAGCGCCCGGTGCGGGAAGGAATGAAGCTCTGGTGAAACTCGTCCAGAGTGGCGATAGCAGCACTCATCCAAAAAGCCAATCGCGCCCAGGGAAACGCCCAGAGCCGTCCCACCACGGACGGCAAGGTTGCGCGCCAGGCGCGGAAGAGCAGCCAACTCAAAATCGCGTAGCCGATTACATGCCCAAGTTTTCTGAGGTAATGATTCAAACTGACGAGCAATCTGACATCGACTTGGGGGAACACGCGCGTTGCCAGTGCCGCGAGAATGCTGCCGGTGTGTGCGGCCGACATCAGGTCGGTGGACTCGAAGGCGATGAGCCCCATCCAGATCAGGGCAGGAATCCACTGTTTCCACTGGCGGCGGGAACGAATTCGGGTAGGAGCCTCGATAGCAGCTTGCGGCAAAACGATTACTCCAGCGCGTAATTAGGAGCTTCGCGCGTAATAATAACGTCGTGCACGTGGCTCTCTCGCAATCCGGCTACACTGATGCGCACGAACCGCGCCCGCTGCTGAAGTTCACGAACGTCGGCGCAGCCGCAGTAGCCCATGCCCGATTTGAGCCCTCCGACCATCTGACGCACGATCATAGCGACTGATCCGCGGTACGGCACACGTCCTTCAATGCCCTCGGGCACCAGCTTGGCCGAGCGATTCCCGTCGCTCTCCTCGAGACCTGGCATGCCGGCGGTGGACTCGTCGCCCGAGGTACCCTGGAAATAACGCTCGCTGGATCCTGCCGCCATCGCACCCAACGAACCCATTCCGCGATAGGATTTAAAGGAGCGTCCCTGGTAAAGAATCATCTCTCCCGGACTTTCGTCGGTGCCCGCAAACAGAGATCCAATCATTACCGCATTGGCCCCCGCGGCCAGAGCCTTGGTGACATCGCCGGAATATTTGATGCCGCCATCGGCAATGATCGGCACACCTGCATCTTTGGTGGCTCGATACGCTTCGGCGATGGCAGTGATCTGGGGAACCCCGGCGCCGGTCACCACGCGCGTCGTGCAAATCGAGCCCGGACCGATTCCCACTTTGACACCATCCACGCCGGCCCTGGTCAACTCACAAGCGGCGTCGAAAGTAGCTACATTGCCGGCGATCAGTTCGACCTCCGGCAAACGGGATTTCACTTTCGCAACGCCTTGCAACACTCTCGTCGAGTGTCCATGCGCGCTATCTATGGCCAGCAGATCCACTTTCGCCTTGCCCAACTCTTCCGCTCGTTCTAGAAAGTCGCCGGTTGCGCCGATTGCGGCCGCAACCCGCAAGCGGCCATGGGAGTCCTTAGCTGCGTTCGGGTATTTCAGCTTTTTCTGTATATCTTTTACCGTGATCAGCCCCTTAAGGTTGTAGTCCTTATCGACCACCAGGAGCTTTTCGACGCGGTGCGCATGCAGAATCTTTTCCGCCTCCGCGAGCGTTGTCCCCACAGGAACGGTGATCAGGTTCTCCTTAGTCATGACCTGGTCGATGGGAATATCAAAGCGAGTCTCAAAACGCAGGTCGCGATTGGTTAAAATGCCCACCAACTTTTTGTTTTTGGTAATCGGCACCCCCGAAATTTTGTACTTGCGCATCACCTCAAGCGCATCTGAGACTTTGTCGTCGGGCGACATGGTCACCGGGTCAACGATCATTCCGCTCTCGGAGCGTTTCACTTTGTCAACTTCATTCGCCTGCTGCTCGATGGTCAGATTACGATGAATGATGCCGATTCCGCCCTGCTGCGCCAATGCGATGGCCATGTGCGACTCGGTGACCGTATCCATAGCCGCGCTGATGATTGGAATGTTCAGCCGGATATTGCGGGTGAGCTGGGTGTCGGTGTTCACCGTCGCGGGAACGACATCGGACCGCGCCGGCAGCAACAACACATCATCGAAGGTAAGCGCCTCAGGGACGGGAAAATGAATCATAGCCTTCTTTCGCCCGGGTAGAATGTCATTTTAGCAGGTCGAATGCTGGGGCTTGGGTTTGCTGCAGCGCGAGACGGGGCCAGGGGCAAGCTAGAGGGGCGAGGGGCGGGCTAGCATAGGCGCGAACCCGCTGCCAACCGGCTTACGTCGTCGGCGCCTCTATGCTTTTCGGAGCTTGTTTCTCCTTGGCGGCCTATGGGGCGTCCGTGATCGGAGGCAACGAAGGAGTGAGCGACCCGTGGTCATCTGTTCGTTTCCTGTGCTTCTTGTGTGGAAATTATAATGGCCGGCACTGCGAAAAGCTGGTTCCCTGAGTTTCACGAGTACCTGAAGCGTGGGTTTCTGCTTAACTTACAAGCCTCCATTCACCTCTTTCTTCATCTCGTCGAATCGCTTGCCATGTGGCGTCGCGTTTCCTGGAGATTGCACCAATCTTATGGAATTGACGCGTGATCAGCTGCACGCGTAAAGTCGCTTCGCTCGACAGCCAAACCGCTGCGCGCAAGGGTTCCAGAGATTCAGGGCATCTCGAGCGATAACTCCCAGCTGGGACCAAAGGTCAAGCTGCGAAGCGAGAACTTAGAACTCAAAAACTGTCTTCTGCCCTCCCCCAAAGGCCTGATGCAGTAATGAAGAATTCTGAGTGGAAGATCTACCGCACACGCTTCCTGGTTCGAGCCAAGCAACTCACCGCCCCGCTTGTATTCGTCGATGTGCTTGGGCGCGAACATCGTGGAAATAAGGGTGATTATCTGATGGAGTTTTCCGACGGCAACCGCCGCATTGCGCCGCGGGTCTACTTCGAGGATGTCTACGTTGCTATGGAAGGCTTAGCAGATGATTGGCCCCAGGTTTCTCGGCCGGCTTGGCCGATCGAGCAACCGCGAGCCATAGGCACCTCCCGTCGTGTGCTGGTCAGCTAAGCCCTCGCTGGTCCGCGGGTTTGCGGGAACCCGGGTGAAAACGGCTCCAGCCGCCGCCCCAGGTGCGGTATAATACCACATATAGTAGTTTACCCTTGACACGCACAATATAGGGGAGTAAGTTGACAATCCCAGTAGCGATCTTCTCGCCACTGCGCTCGTCGCCGGTTGGCATTAGAAGCTGTCGAATGAACGTGGAGTCAGAGGTGAACCCCACGTCGCGCAGGTCAGCCTCAGTGACGCGCAAGTGCGAGTTGCAGCGAACCTAGGGTAAAGGTTTGCGGTGAGAGTTCCCCGGTCCGAAGGGACATCCCCTCGGGGAACCGTTCTTGGTTTGCTGACCGAGTTTGCTCGGTCTCGGAGCCCCCGATATGGAAGGTCTAGCTCGTCTTGTTTCCGAATCCATGGCCAGGCATGGCGTGGAATGCTCTCTCGATTATCGCCGCCTGCACTGGTCACCCTGGCTGTGCTGCCGGACAACTTTCGATCTCAGCCTAGTGCCCGCTCTTCCCGGCATCTTTGCGATTGCCGAGGAGCTTGTCGCTCCCCACCCCGCATCGGGCTCAGCTCAACGCATGCTGGCTGTTCTCGAGGTACGCGCCTCGGACGATTTGGCGATCGCCATGGCGCGGCTGTTTGCTCCCGGCGGCCCCCTAAAGGACCGGATAAGTGCGGGCCGCATATTTACCCGCTTTACCTTGATCGAGGACGGCGTCCAGCGTCGTGCGGCCCATGCCGCGTTCGAGCGCTGGCTAACCACTTCAGATGAAGCAGCTGTTGCCGTGAACGCCGAAGCCCCTTATACAATTCTTAAGGACTGGGGTAACGTGACACGGTTTCCGTCACCGGAAAATCAGGCGGAGCTTGCAGGGGTGCAGCCCACTGCGAGTCCCGCCCCACGAGCGTCGATCCCTCGCTGAGGGTGCCGAACCGGTTATAACTCGGGATGACTCCCTCAAAATCTCAGCAGGAGAAATACAGATGGCCGACGTGAGTGAAACCAAAGTTGAAGCCTCTCGAACCGAGGCTGAAAGCAAGAAGAAAGCTCCGGGCCTAGCTTTCCGCCGTTTTTTCACCGTTCCCGGCGTCAGCCCGTACGATGCCGTTGAATGGGAGAGACGCCTCGCCCAGATCACCGACGTGCAGGGCAACATTATTTTTGAGCAGAAAGACGTCGAAGTGCCCAAAGACTGGTCCATGACGGCCACCAACATCGTGGCCAGCAAGTATTTGCATGGCCCGCTCGGCACAGCCGAGCGCGAGAGCGGCGTCCGCCAGTTGGTCTCGCGAGTTGCTGAGACCATCGCCCATTGGGGCCAATGCCAAGGCTATTTCCGTAGCGCCGAAGACATGGCTGCCTTCCATGATGAGCTCGCTTACCTATTGATCCGCCAATATGCCGCCTTCAACTCGCCCGTCTGGTTCAATGTCGGCTGCGACCGCATCGAACCGAATTCGGACGCCGCCAACTGGCATTGGAATTCCATGTTGGGGCGGGTAGAGTACAGCACCACGGGATACAAGACGCCGCAGTGCTCGGCTTGCTTCATCAATAGCATTGATGACTCACTCGACTCAATTCTGACCCTGGCCAAGACCGAAGGCATGCTTTTCAAGTGGGGCAGCGGCACCGGCACCAATCTGTCTCCGCTGCGCTCCTCAACCGAGCAACTCTCGGGTGGCGGCACCGCCAGCGGTCCACTCAGCTTCATGAAAGGCTTCGACGCCTTTGCCGGTGTCATTAAATCGGGAGGCAAGACCCGGCGCGCGGCCAAGATGGTCATTCTCAATGCCGACCATCCCGATATTGTTGACTTCATCGAATCGAAAGCCAAGGAAGAAGCCAAAGCTCACGCCCTGGTGGCGATGGGGTACGATGGCTCGTCACCGGATTCGGAAGCCTATTCCTCGATTTTTTTCCAAAACGCCAACAACTCGGTTCGGGTCACCGAAGATTTCATGTATGCCGTAATCCGCGACAGCGAATTCAGCACCAAGGCCATCCGCGACGGACGCGTCATTTCGACCTATAGGGCGAAAGACCTGCTCCGCAAGATCGCCGAAGCGACCTGGAAGTGCGGCGATCCTGGAATGCAATTCGATACCACCATCAACCGCTGGCACACCTCGAAGAACACGGCCCGCATCAACGCTTCCAATCCCTGCGTGACCGGAGAGACGCTGGTGGCGACCGGTGAGGGATGGCAGAGGATCGATTCGCTGGTGGGCAGATCGGCGAATGTTTTTGGCTCTGATGGCCAGCTCCATGCGGTGCGAGAGATCTTCCCTACAGGCACAAAGCAGGTGTTTTGCCTTCGCACGCGCGCGGGTTTTCAACTCCGCCTCACGGCCGATCACCGGGTTCTAACCGCCACGCGCGGCGACGTTGCCACACATAATTTGCTAGCCGGAGATCAGGTTGTGCTCGGAGGGGCAGGCTTCGGCCGCATCGCCGTGGGCTCCGACTTGGCGCTGGCTCTTGGAATCGCGCTGGGTGATGGTTATCTCACGCGCTTTGAAGCATCGGGAGGAACGCAGGAGATCATTACCCTCGTGGTGGCTGCAAACGAGGCCGCGGTGCTTGAAAAGATTGCCGGCGAGGTCAGCCAGCAAAAACCGGCTCTCAGGGCTGCCGCTGCCGGAGGGCGCGGCGCTGGAGTGTCTCTGGCCTCCCGTTCCTCGGTTGCACGCCTGTCGCTCTCTTCCCGCCCGGTGGTAGATCTGTTCAAGCAGTTCACGGTGTTGGATGAGGGCAGCGACCGCAAGCGGTTCACGGACAACATCTTTAAACTTGATCAAGCTTCCCTGGCAATTGTCTTGCGAGGCCTGTTCACGACAGACGCTACGATCGCCAACTACGGAGACAACAGTCAGTACATCTCTCTCGATTCCCGCTCCGAGGACCTGCTTCGGCAAGTCCAGCTTTTGCTTCTGTCTTTCGGTATCAAAGCGAACCTGTACAGTCAACACCGAGGCGGCCAAAGCGAGGCCCTCCTGCCGGATGCTCAGCGGAGCAATGAACTTTATCCGAATAAGGAGGTGTACTCGTTACAGATTAGCCGCTCTTGGCGCTTCATCTTTGAGCGGGAGATCGGTTTTGATCCGGCCAGCCCTAAGGCCGAGCAACTGCAAAGCATGAACCGCGAATTTGCTGTGTATGAAGATTCGCTGCGCGATGTGGTTGAAAGCATCGAAGCCGAAGGCGAAGAGCCGGTTTTCGATCTGTCCGAGCCGGCAACCAGTCACTTCCTGGCCAATGGTCTGGTTGTACATAACTGCAGCGAATACATGTTTCTGGACGATTCGGCCTGCAACTTGGCCAGCTTAAATCTGCTGAAGTTCGCCCCCAATGGAAGCTTCGATGTGGAAGCCTATCGTCACGCTGTCGACATCTTGATCACGGCGCAGGAGATCATCGTCGACAACGCTGGTTATCCGACGGAGATGATCGCCAGGAATTCGCACGATTACCGGCCTCTCGGTCTCGGTTATGCCAATCTCGGGGCCCTGCTCATGGCCTGCGGCCTCTCCTATGACTCGGAGGCTGGCCGCGACTACGCCGCTTCGGTCACCGCCATTATGTGCGGCGAAGCCTATCTGCAATCCAGCCGCATTGCCGAACTCTGCCCACCGCTGGCTCCGGCTACCCCGAAGACTCAGAGAGGCCTGGCCGAAACCAATCTGGGCAGGAATCTTATGCCCGGGGGCGCCTGCGCCGGCTTTTATATCAACCGGGAGCCCTTTTTGGACGTCATCCGCATGCACCGCGCCTCGGTGAACAACATCAGTAGAAGTAATGTGCCGGGCGCTTTGTACGAAGGTGCGAAGGCTTGTTGGGATGAGGCCCTGGCGCAGGGCGAGAAGTACGGCTACCGCAACTCGCAAGTTACCGTCTTGGCGCCCACCGGCACCATCGGGTTCATGATGGATTGCGATACCACCGGTATCGAGCCTGACCTGGCGCTCGTGAAATATAAGAAGCTGGTGGGCGGCGGCATGATCAAGATTGTCAACCAGACCGTCCCCACCGCTCTTTTCAAGTTAGGCTACAGCCATGAGCAGACCGCTGCCATCGTCAGCTACATCGACGCCACCGGCACGATTGAAGGCGCACCCCACATCAACGAGGGCGATCTGGCGGTCTTCGACTGTTCTTTCAAACCAGCCAAGGGCACCCGCTTCATCCACTACATGGGACACCTGCGCATGATGGCCGCTACCCAGCCCTTCATCTCCGGCGCCATATCGAAGACTGTCAATCTTCCCGAGCAGGCTAGCGTGGATGAAATCATGGAAGCCTACATTCAGTCCTGGAAACTTGGCCTGAAAGCAGTCGCTATCTACCGCGACGGCTGCAAGAAGAGCCAGCCGCTCAGTGCCGCCGGCACCAAGACGGCGCAAAGCGGCGCAAGTCTGGTATCGGCAGCTCCTGCCCTCCTTGAAGAAGACAATCTCAACGCACCTCCGAAAGCGGTTCGTCACAAGCTAAAAGACGAGCGCGCCTCCATCACACACAAGTTCAATATCGCCGGGCATGAGGGCTATATCACCGTAGGATTGTATGAGAACGGTGAGCCCGGTGAGATCTTCATTACTATGGCCAAGGAGGGATCAACCGTCAGCGGGCTGATGGACAGCTTCGCGTTGGCTACTTCGATTGCCCTGCAGCACGGAGTCCCGCTGAAGCTGCTCTGCGAAAAGTTTGCCCATACTCGCTTTGAGCCCAGCGGCTGGACCAATAATGCTGAAATCGGCTTCGCGAAATCCATCATGGACTATATCTTCCGCTGGCTGCACATGCGGTTCCTGACGGGCCAGCAGCAGACCTTGTTCGATAATTTAAAACCCAAACTCGCAGGTCCACTCGAGGGGTCCTCCATCGCCGGGGACTTGAACGACACCGGGCGCCAAACCAACCAGCAGGAGCGATTCGGCACGGGTCATATCGCCGACGCGCTTGCGGGAATCGTCGATCTGGGCGATGCTCCGAGTTGTCACGTCTGCGGCTCCATCATGGTACGCAACGGTAGTTGCTATAAGTGCATGAGCTGCGGCAGCACGAGTGGGTGTTCCTAGAGACCGCCTTCGGATCCGATCCGCGGCCTCTCGGTTTTCGCTACCAAAGTATCGATTTTCGTGAAGGAGTCGAACTTAGGCTACCTGGTAGGATTTGATCAGCGGTGGGCTTGGCGTTTGCCGAAGCCTCGGCCCTCATGCCGCTTCCGTTCTGCCGTTCTTGAGTTACGATTTGCGTCCCCCCCCGATAAGCGAGTTGGACCTCGGGATGCTCTTCTCACCTCCGGCGACCACGCGTGCAGCACAGAAGCAGTTCGCGCCCGGATTAAGTCGATTTTCGGATTCTGTCTCTCCCTCCTGGCATCGGAAAAAAGATGCCCAACGGAGGTTTGCGCCCGCCCCAGCATGATGGAAGCGGCCACGCCAACAAGAACAGCTCAATAGGCTTGCAGTATTCTGGTGAATGACGGCTTGCGCCGGG
>JAFATF010000016.1 GCA_019244045.1 Acidobacteriota bacterium | reverse complement strand
TTGACCGCTAGAGTTGATCAGCGTGGCGACCAGGCCTGCTCCGATCAATGTATTATCCGAGCCAGAAACAGCCACTATCTGGATCCCAACAAGCGTATCGTGAATTCCAGCGCTTCCCGCGCGGCCTGTTCCCGCACCCAAATCAATCGCAAGGTCGTCGCCAGCGTATATTGCTTCGGGCGAGAAGGCACCTGAGCCATCAAGGATGTTGCCATTTCCATTGCCGAAGAGCTTGTTGTGATAGCCTTGATCAATCAAGACGTCGCCGGTTCCGGCCGCGACCATCGTCAACGCCGCTCCGGCAATAGTATCGTAGTTACCCGTCGCCTCTAGCAAATTCCCCCGCAATGAGGTCAACGTGCTATAGTTGCCGGCGACAGTAGCTGAACTAAAGCCAAACAATATATCGCCGCGCAAGCTATTCCCAGTTTGGATGTTATAGGCCTCGCCCGCCATCAGGTCGACCAACATATAGTTGTCTTCATAGTAGGCGACCGTACTCGAACTCTCAGCGTACAAGAAGTTGCGAGCACCGTTGCTCATCAGAGTAGATGTTCCTTTATTTCCGATCAGGGTTTCGTAAATCCCGGTCGCCTCCGCAATGTTGAATGCATACAGCGCATCATAGGAGAACGCTCCCCCATTGGAGCTCTTCGCGATACCAGAACTGAGATCAACGGTTATCCAGCTCGCATTGTAGGATGCGACGGTCGGTCCAGCTCCGGCGATTAGCGTGTTGCTAGCAGCTCCGGGAATGACTCCCAGATTGCTAACCAAAGTCGTAGATCCCTTGCCACCCTCCAAAGTGTCCGAGCCATACGGCGACGCTATCAACGTGTCGCCGTTTCCAGAAACTAAGACATCGTAAATGCCCTTGAGCTGATCCACGCCAGAGGGTCCAGTTGCGGTGTCCGCGCCGTTGCTACCGATTTGGACGACGACGTCATCCGCCGCGTAATAAGCCTTGGTCCGATTCGACCCTGCCAACAAAGTATTGCCGCCGGGGTTACTTTCCAGCGTTGTAATTCCGTCGCTTCCGATAAGCGTGCGCACCCCTACAAACGACGCCGGAGTCCAACCTTGCTGGAGCGCACCTTGAAGCGTGACATCGTAAGGAATTTTTGACGCGGTAGTCGGGTCAAAAGTCGGGTTGGCGGCAGAGTACTCCGCCATCGCCGCGGTTAGTGCGGTGACCGCCGGAAACTCGATATGCGCACCGTCTCCGCCCACAATGGTTGCATCGTAGTCTCCAGCGAACCAATTATTGATGGTCACGCTCGAGGTCGTGCCAATGATTTGAATGACCAAATCTGTCCCGTGACGAATGAACCAAAGGTTGCCAGAACCTAGTCCTGGTCCGAAGACAAGCTGGCCGCCGGTGTCCCAAATCACATCCTGGCCATACCCCGCTTTGAACAGGTACTTGTCGCCCGTACCGCCGATGAGCGTGCTATTGGGGCCGGCTCCGGGGTCGAGCGTATTGTCACTTCCACCAAAATCGATGAGGGTGTCGCCGCCTTCACTTGACCCAATCAGGGTGTTGTCACTACCGCCGTATAGCATGAGCGTATCGCCCGACGCGGCGGCTCGCGCGATATCGGAATTGCCCTTCAGCGATACCAAGTTGATGTCAACAAGCACGTCGTTAGTGCCAGGCGTCGCTACAGATCTGGCAATCCCCGACCTCAGATCGACCTCGACCCCATCTCCAATATAGCATGCCTCTGTTTGTCCAGCTCCTCCTTGCAGTCTATTTCCGATACCGTTGCTTACCAACGTCGTCTTCGCACCCCCGCCAATCAATGTGTTACCGCTACCAAGGACGCTAAGGGTACTGGACGAACTACTTCCGCCAATCAATGTATTGTTGTTTCCCGAGACCGCGAGAGCAGACACTCCGACAAGATCGTCTGAGATGCCAGGCGTCCCGCCGTTAATCGCCACTCCTGCTGTAAGATCCACAGCTAGGTCGTTGCCTGCATATAGGACCGCCGCTCCCGCTGCTAACAACGTATTTCCTGTGCACGACCCAATAAGCGTGGCACCGCTCCCGAACCCCTCCACAATGTCCCCATTTCCGTATCCGTACAGGACATCGTGTTTTCCGAACGCCGCCAGCGTCGAATGCGTTCCGTTAGTCACCAGGACGTCGTCATCGCCAGCCGCAGTCAACACGCAGTTTGCGGTTGCACTTGTCAACGTATCGTTGTCACCAGCCACTGTTGCCGACGTGATGCCAATAAGCGTATCGCTGCTGCTTGCGCCTTTGAGGCTAGCTATTCCGGAAGTGAGATCCACGAAAAAATTGCTGTCCGAGTAATACGCGACCGCAACACCTGTCCCGGCCATCAAGGTATTGCCGGTGACCCCCGCAATATGCAGCAAGGTCGAATTGCCGCTGCCGCCCTCTAATAGATTTCCGCTGGCGAACGCGATCAGGGTTGCACTGTTACCGCTGCCCCCACTGAGCGTATTGCCGTTTCCCAAGGCGATCAGTGTGTCGTACAGGCCCGCATCCACGAGCGCATCGTTGCGCGCGCTGGCGACCAACGTATCACAGGAACCTGAGGCCATCAGTATATCGCTAACCGCGTCTGCGATCAGCACGCTGGATAGGCCAGAAGCCATAAGCGTGTCATTGCTGGCACTTGCGATCAGGCTGTTCGTAGCACCAGAAGCCACAATTGTATCGTTTCGGCCCGATGTGCTAAGCGTGACATCGCTTGCGAGCGTTGAAAGCAATACATCATTATTCCCCGATGCGGAAAGATCACCCGCATCGAAATTGATGAGAGTATCGTCCTTACCGGTTGCGGTCACATCGACCCGATCGAAACTCCCGACGGAAACGAGGGTATCGTTGTCTCCAGACGTTGACAAAGTGGCGCCAACCATTGTGAGGTCACTAGCTGCGGTAACCACACTGGCTGCCTCTATCACGGCCGAGCCGAGCAGCGTATCTCCGATCGGAACGCTATAGCCGTTGAGATCTTGCCTGTTCGTAATGCTATATATGCTCGATGAAATAGCTGAAATGCTTATGTCAGCGTTAGGCAAAATTACAATCGTCTTTCCAGGGCCCGCGATCAACGTGTTCCCGGTGCCGATTGCATCGAGCGTTTCTATCGCGCCGCCACCGATGAGCGTATTGTTGTTGCCGACGATCTCGACACTGGCAACCCCGATCAACACGTCGCCGATCATGCCCGAAGCAATGGCTTGGCCGGAGGATATCTTCATGCCGCTGCCGGCATAAAATGCTGTTGCTCCAGACACAGCGCTTGCAATGAGCGTATTGCCGTCTTCATTACCGATAAGTGTATCAGAGCCTCTATCGCTCGCGATTAACGTATTGCCCGCGCCGCGGGCGATCAGCGTGTCCGACGATCCGACCCCGTTGGTCATGAGCACATCGGGCGAGACCGCTGAGCTTAGAACGACGTCATGAGAACCACTAACCTCCACTTTCCTTATCCCAATTAGCTTTGAACTATCATTCAAGTCGATCGGTAGTAGATAGGAATCGGCGACCGCCAAGCAGGATTGAGCTGATCTATCGACAAAAGTCGCACTGTAGCTGTAATCTAGGGTGTTTGCTCCACCGTCGGAAATTAGGGTGCTGCCGCTCCCTCCCAACCACCAGCTCTCGATGTTCCCGTTAGCGAGAATATTGCCATCTCCACTCTTCACCTCCAACACGTTACCGGCGTCTATCGTGAGCCAATTTCCGTCTCCCGTGACCTGTAACTGATTGTTTGATCCCGACACCGTCAGCGTATTTCTGTCTCCATTCACCTGGACATCATCATGTCCGCCTGAAATCGACACCTCATTTCCGGTCCCATTGATAGGCACGCTAATCGCGGACAATGTTGCGTTAGCAAGCGTGTCGTAATTTCCCGTTATTCGAAAGCTCGTAATTTGCGCGCCGATAAATTCCGGATCGACAGAATTCCCACTTCCCGTGAGTGCGATTTGAGAGTACGAATACTGACCGACCGACGCCTGGACGGCCGTCGATGACGCGAGCGCATTAGCATAGCTGTTGATCTCATATTTGGTCGATCCATCTGCGTTTGAAGCGACCAACGTGGATGACGTGCTGCCATCGATAGCGGTAACGATGGTCTCCACTTCGTCAAACCGATCTGAATTGGTGCTGTCGGTTTGGATCGTCTCGGTCAGACCATCCGCGCTGACCGTGGTGAGGCTCCAGCTCCTTACCGACCCGCCGGGATTGTATTCGTACTCCTTGGTTACCACGCTGCCGTCGATGTTCCTTTGGGTGACTGCCTTCTCATCATAAGTGTTGAAGTCCTGGGTGTCGGTCAACGCTTTCAGTGCGTTGACGCCTTTGGTGTCAGTCAGCACCGTCTTACTGAGGCCGTCCGCGCTGACAGTGGTCATCGAATCGTCAACTACAGCGTTGCTGGCCGTGACATCCTCGGTGAGGGTCACAGAGCTGCCGTCAGCATTGATGGTTGTGGCCTCCTTACGGTTGGAGAAGCCAGCGCCCGTTGTGTCTTCCAGCAGCGTCTTGCTACGCCCGTCGGCGCTGGTGGTCAGCACGCCCTTCTGGTGCAGCGTTCCGTCCGAACTGGTGTCGATGATGGTCTCAGTACGGCTGCCGTCTGAGTTGGCCACGATCACATCGCTACGCGTACGATCGATAGTTCCGCTGCCATCGAGATCCCATTGCGTGGCGGTCGCTAATCCGTCAGCGCTGGTCGTCACGTACGACCGATCCTTGAGAACGCCGTTCGCGCCCAAATCGGTGATTGTCGTGGTCGTACTTCCGTCCACCCTGATAACCTTGGTTTCGGCCTGATCAAACGTACCGTCACCATTGATGTCACGGGTGATCGTCACATTGCGGGCGTCCGCACTGGTGGTCGTCACCTCCCTGTCCTCGACCGAATAGCCATCGGCTTTGAAATCCGTTACCGTTTTCGTCTGGCTACCATCGGCATGTTTACTTGTGACAACCGTTTTGATCTGGTTGAGAGTGCCGCTGGCGGTATAGCTTTTCGTGGTCTCGAAAAGACCGTCGGCGCTGATGGTCGTGATCGAGCCAGACCCGTTCGAGTTCGTCACGTATTCAGAGCGACTACCGTCTGCGTTGATTATCGTACGATCAGTCGAGGTCTGATCGAAGCCGCCGGCAGCACCCGTGGTGTCCCATTGCTTGGTGGTGATCAATCGAGGACTGATGGATTGCACATATTTGGACTTGAGCGCACCGCTTCCATCCTCATTCGTGATCGTTTCTGTCGAGTTGCCCGCTGGATCGATGCTGGTCTGGTCTATCTGGATCTCGCTAAAATTACCTGTCCCGCTGAGGTCCCATTTGGTCGTCTTAATCAGACCATTGGCGCTGGTGGTGATCACTGTCTCGTCTTTGGCCCTCCCCGCGCTGTAGTCCGTGATGGTTTCAGTGCGACTGCCATCGGAATTGAGCACGGTGTCGTCAGTTCGGCTCTGGTCGAAAATCGCGTTACCATTCGCGTCCAACTGACCGGTCGTGTCCCGCTCGGTCGTGATCGACAGACCGTTCGCGCTCGTCGTCGTAACGGCCTCGTCCGTCAACGCATTGCCGGAACTCACGTCCATAACGGTGGTCACCTTGTTGCCGTAGGCATCGATCTGCGTCGATGCAAGCTGCTTGCTCCGAATTAGATCGCGTTTGGTTGAAACCGTATTGCCGTCTGCGCTCGTTATCGCGACGGTCACCTCTTTTGTCCTGGAATCGGTCACTGTTTCGGTCCGGCTGCCGTCGGCATTGAGCACCGTCACGTCGGCCCGGGTCTGGTCAAAGCTCGCCTTGCCGGTGGCGTCCAGTAGTCCGGTCGTGTCCCACTTGGTAGCGATCGCCAGCCCGTTGGCGCTCGTCGTCCTGACCGTCTCGTCCCTGAGCGAGCCGTCGTGATTAAGGTCCGTCACCGTCTCAGTGCGGCTACCATCGGCATTGAGGATCGTCAGGTCGGTGCGGGTCTGATCGAAGATCGGCTTGCCGGTGGTGTCCAGCAGTCCGGTCGTGTCCCGCTGGGTCGTGATCGACAGACCGTTCGCGCTCGTCGTCGTGACCGTTTCGTCATTGAGCGAGCCGTCGGGGTTGACATCCATGACCGTCGTCACGACGCTGCCGTCGGCATTGGTCGCTTTGCTCTGCGCCTGGTCGAAAATGGCCTCGCCACTCGCGTTTGACTGACCGGTGGTGTCCCGCCGGGTCGTGATCGAGAGCCCGTTCGCGCTCGTCGTCGTGACCGTCTCGTCCTTGAGCGAGCTGTCCTGATTGAAGTCCGTCACCGTCTCGGTCCGGCTGCCATCGGCATTGAGCACCGTGACGTCGGCGCGGGTCTGGTCAAAGGCTGCCTTGCC
>JAFATF010000440.1 GCA_019244045.1 Acidobacteriota bacterium | reverse complement strand
GCCTCGGCTCCCGAGTGTCTGGTCGAGGAGGTTGTGAAGTATCTGCGAAGCAGGGGCTTTGACAACGTGAAAGAAGTCGAGGTCATGCCGGAAAACGTACGCTTCGGTCTCCCCCCGGAAATCGTCGAGGCCATTGCCGCCGCCCCGGCTCACGCGGCATCGGAAGCAGGAGTAAATTAAAGGATGGAAGACAGCTTTTCCGCGTCGTTTTCGAAAGCCCCACAACTTCGCTTCGGAAAAATTGATGATCTGTCGAGCCGGGTAGCGGCCAGCCTGGATGCTGCCCGCAAACATCTGCTATCACAGCAGCACGATGAGGGCTATTGGTGTGGAGAGCTGGAAGCCGACACAACTCTCGAGTCCGATTACGTCCTGCTGCATACGCTTCTGGGCACCGGCAATCGCGAACGATTTCACAAATGCGCGCACTACATCCTCGAGCACCAGAACGAGGACGGCGGCTGGCCGATTTACAGCGATGGACCGTCGAACGTCAGCGCCTCGGTGAAGGCTTATTTTGCGCTCAAGCTGACCGGCTACAAGCCGGATCATCCTGCTTTGGCTCGTGCGCGCAGCAAGATTCTGGCGATGGGGGGCGCTACCGAGGTCAATACCTTCACCAAAATCTATCTTTGCTTTCTCGGGCAATATGACTACGACGCGGTGCCGGCAGTCCCGCCGGAGATTGTGCTGTTTCCGAACTGGTTCTGGTTCAACATCTACGAAATTTCTTCCTGGTCGCGGGCTATTCTGGTTCCGCTGTCCATCTGTTATGCCAAGAAACCGCTCAAAAAGATCCCGGAGGAGATGGGAATTGCAGAGCTCTTTCTTGGCGGACGGGACAAATCACGCATGCATCTGCACTGGAGCAAGCAGCTGATCTGCTGGCGGAATTTCTTTCTGGTGCTGGATCGAATGGTGCACTGGTTTGAGCGCGTGCACATTCGTCCCCTACGCTGGCTGGCATTGCGGCGGGCGGAAAAATGGATGCTGGAGCGCTTCGAGATGAGCGACGGACTGGGAGCCATTTACCCGTCCATCATGAACTCCATTATTGCCCTGCGCTGCCTGGGATATTCCCTCGATGACCCTCAGGTTATTCGCGCCATGGACGAGTTCGAGAAACTGGGGATCGAAGAGTGCGACACCTTCCGTATGCAGCCCTGCATGTCGCCGGTGTGGGATACCGCATATGCTTTGTTTGCTTTGGGTGAGGCGGGAGTGCCTGCCAACGACGTTCGTATGGTCAAATGCGCCGACTGGATACTGCAAAAGCAGGTGCGTAACGGCGGCGACTGGCAGATCAAAAACAAGCGGGGCAAGCCAGGCGGTTGGTATTTCGAGTTCAACAACGAGTTTTATCCCGACGTGGATGATAGTGCCATGGTCTGCCTCGCTCTCAGCCGGGTGGAACATCCTAACGGACGCTACCAACGCGAGTCGGTACAGCGTGCCATAGACTGGATCTTTTCTATGCAGTGCAGAAATGGCGGCTGGGCATCGTTCGACAAAGATAACGATCGCATGGTGTTTCAGCACATCCCCTTTGCTGATCACAATGCAATGCTGGATCCTGCGACCGTCGATATCACCGGCCGCATACTCGAGATGCTGGCTGCCTATGGCTATAGTAAGGATGATGCGCGTGTCAGCAGGGCGATTAAATTCATCCGCCAGGAGCAGGAGCCGGACGGCGCCTGGTTTGGCCGTTGGGGCGTGAACTACATCTATGGGACCATGCTGGTTCTGCGCGGATTGGAGGCTATGGCGATCGACCATCACGAGCCCTATGTGCAGCAGGCGGCGGAGTGGCTGCGTATGGTGCAGAATTCTGATGGTGGGTGGGGCGAGACTTGTCGATCGTACGATGACCCGGCGGAGCGGGGTATTGGGCCAAGCACCCCTTCGCAAACGGCCTGGGCCATCATGGGCCTTCTCGCGGCCAGCGACACGCGCAGCGATTCGGTGATGCGCGGCATTGCCTACTTGCTGCGGACGCAGAAGAAAGACGGCTCTTGGGACGAGCCTGCGACCACTGGTACCGGCTTTCCGCGTGTGTTTTATCTCGTGTACACGCTCTACCGGCAGTATTTCCCGCTGATCGCGCTCACCACCTACGCCAAGCTGATGTCGGAAAAGAGCTAGCGCTCGACGCCGGCGTACTCGGGCCGAGGTGGGCTCTCGTCCTGAGCATTGGGCGTGATTGGTGGTTAATTGTTCGGCACTCGCAATGACCTCGACCCTGCCGAATGCCGTCGGGGAGTGCCGAATGCGCAACGCGAATGCTTGCTTTTGTGACAGGAGCTACAGGTTTCGTGGGCAGCCACGTGGCTCGCGTGCTCAAGGAGCAGGGAGCCGAGTTGCGGCTGTTGCTGCGACCGAGTAGCAATCCCGAAAATATCGATGGGTTGCAGGCGGAGCGAGTTGTGGGCGACCTGCGCGATCCCTGCTCGTTCGAAAAGGCCATCTCGGGCTGCCAAACTGTTTTCCACGTGGCAGCCGACTACCGTTTATGGGTGCGCGATCCGGATCAGATGTATCGTTCGAATGTGGAGGGGACGCGTGCCCTTTTGGCCGCCGCTCGCAACCATGGGGTTCGCCGGGTTGTTTATACCTCGAGCGTAGCCACCATGGGGTTCCGCAGCGACGGTCTGCCTGCCGATGAGGAATCGCCGGTGGCGCTCGGGGACATGATCGGCCACTATAAGCGCTCGAAATTCCTGGCCGAGCAGGTCGCAATCACCGCCGGGCAAAGCGGCATGAACGTGGTTGTGGTTAATCCCACTACCCCGGTGGGAGAAAACGACATCAAGCCCACTCCAACCGGGCGCATCGTAGTCGATTTTCTAAAGAAAAAATTCCCCGCATATGTGGACACAGGATTGAACCTAGTGGATGTGGATACATGTGCGCGTGGCCATGTGGCAGCACTTGAGAGAGGAAGGAGCGGACAGCGTTACATTCTGGCGGGCGAGAACTTAACACTCAAGACAATTCTGGATCGTCTGGCACACATTACTGGCCTGCCGTCGCCCAAGATACGGGTTCCTTACGGAGTGGCGTTCGGTGCCGCAATCATCGATGAAATCGTCATGGGACGCATTCTCAAGCGCGAGCCCCGCGCCACTATCGATGCTGTACGCATGGGGAGAAAGAAGATGTTTGTCACATCGGGGAAGGCGGAACGCGAACTGGGCTGGAGAGTCGTCCCGGTGGATTATGCGCTCGCCCGGGCCGTCGATTGGTTCCGCGCCCACGGCTATGCCTAGTGGGTGGCTGTTTCCCCGGGGGTGAACCATGAGCAAGATCGCCTTTGTCGCTGCCATCCACCGAGAAGTGAAGCCTCTCGTTCGCACCTGGCGAGCCGTAGAACGCGAGCACGATGGCCGGCGTTATAAGTTTTTTGAGAATGATTGGGCGGTGCTGGTTTGCGGTGGGATGGGGGGGGAGCGGGCGCGCCGAGCCACCGAAGCCATTATTTGCCTGTACTCGCCGCGCGCCGTGTGGTCGGTTGGCTTTGCGGGCGCGGTCGACTCTGCGTTAAAGGTGGGGATTGGTCTTCGTCCCAGCCGGGTCATCGATGCTCAAGACGGAAGCTCGATCACGCTCGCTGCCGGTGAGGGAACACTCGTCACCTATGGTTCGGTTGCCAGTGTGCGACAGAAGAGGCAGCTAGGGTATGCTTACGGCGCGCAGGCAGTCGATATGGAGGCCGCTGCCGTGGCGCGTGGCGCCGAGGCCAAGGGGGTGGCTTTCGCGGCGTACAAGGTTGTTTCCGATGGCAGTGACTTTGCTATGCCGTCGCTCGAGCGCTTTGTGGGCAACGGCGACTTCCAGGTCAGGGCGTTCTTCAGTCATCTTCTGATTCGCCCCTGGCTGTGGCCGAAAGTGTTTCAGCTTGCCCGCAACAGCTCGCGCGCTGCCCGTACCCTTTGTCGCTGGTTAGTCCAGACGAATCTGCAAGCAGAATCTGTGGAGAACAAACCTGCTGATTTGCATCCAATGAAGCGGGCTTAAGAATGGGCGTTTCACGGCCGGTCGCAGTGCAACAGCAAGGCACCACCCTGCCGAGTCAGATGATTGCCGCAGTGTATCGCGGCATGAATGATGTGCGTCTGGAAAGTGTTCAGGTTCCCCAAATTGGGCCCGGTGAAATGTTGGTGCGCGTACACACCTGTGGAATCTGCGGCACTGACTTGAAGAAGATAGCCACCGGTTCGCATTCCGCTCCGCGTATTTTCGGACACGAAACCTCCGGAACGGTAGCCGCGGTTGGCCCGGGGGTAAAAAGATACGGAATTGGCGAGCGGGTGGTGGTTTTTCATCACCTGCCCTGCGGCCACTGCTATTACTGCCGGCACCAAACCTTCGCGCAGTGTGCCACTTACAAAAAGGTGGGGTGCACGGCAGGATTTGAGCCTTCCGGAGGCGGTTTTGCTGAATATATTCGCGTGATGGACTGGATCGTCGAAGGGGGCACTGTTCCGATTCCGGACCATGTTTCGTTCGAACAGGCTTGTTTCGTCGAGCCGGTAAACACCTGCATGAAGGGCGTTGAAAATCTCCGGCTCCATGGGGAGGAAACCGTATTGGTGATCGGGCAGGGCCCAATTGGGATCATCCTCGCCGTGTTGGCCCAACGAGCGGGCGCGAAGGTAATGACTTCCGACTTGTACCCGCGCAGGCTTACAATATCAGCAAGTTTCGGATTACGACAATCCATCGACGCCTCCCGGGAGGATGTAATTAGGGTGGTGCGCGATCGAACCGAGGGGCGTGGTGCTGACGCTGCCATTCTAGCCGTGGGCGGCACCAGCCTGATTCGCACTGCGATGGACGCTGTGCGCCCGGGCGGGCGCGTATTGCTATTCGCGCAGACTGCACGGGGAGAAGCCACCATTGACCCCGCTGCCGTTTGTGTGGAGGAGAAGACGCTGCTCGGTTCCTACAGCGCGTCGGTTGCATTGCAGGGCGAATCGGTGCGCTTTGTGATGGGCGGCGAGACAGACATGACGCGCTTGATTTCGCATCGCTTTCCGCTGAGCGAATGTGTGCAAGCCTTGCACTTGGCCGCGCACCCTCAGCCCAATTCACTGAAGATTGTGGTCCAGCCCGGCAGCGCCTGGGAAGGAAGCTTGTGACGGGAAAAATGACAGCCGCCGTCCTCTACGGTAAGGAGGACGTAAAGATTGAACGCGTTCCCATCCCGCGCGTAGACGAGGGCGAGGTGTTGATCAAAGTGCAGGTGGCGCTGACCTGCGGCACCGATCTCAAGGTCTATCGCCGCGGCTACCATGCGCGCATGATTATGCCTCCCGCTCTGTTCGGACACGAGCTGGCAGGTGTGGTCGAGAACGTGGGCAGCGGAGTCAAAGGTTTTGCCAAGGGCATGCGCGTGGTAGCGTTGAATTCGGCTCCTTGCGGCCGCTGTTTCTACTGCTCGAAACGTCAGGAGAACCTTTGCGAAGACCTGCTGTTTAACAACGGTGCTTACGCCGAGTATATCCGCATTCCTCGGCGGATCGTGCAGAAAAACATGCTGACCATTCCCGATTACGTCTCCTATCACGACGCGGCCATGGTTGAGCCTCTGGCCTGTGTACTGCGCGGCCTATACGAAACCGGGCTGGAGATCGGTGATACGGTGGCGGTCATCGGTGGCGGTCCCATCGGATTGATGTTCGTGCAGGTGGCCCACGCGATCGGATGCAACGTGATCGCCGTGGTGAAGCACGATTCGCAGGCTCTGGCCGCCAGGCGAAAAGGCGCAAACCAAGTGGTGCAGATCAGAAAGGTGAGCCAACCGATCGAGGCGGTACGCAGCTTATCGCCTGCCGGTCGCGGTCCCGATGTGGTGATCGAGGCGGTAGGGCGGCCTGAAGCCTGGGAGTGGGCGGTCGGCATGGTGCGCAAAGGCGGCACCGTCAACTTCTTTGGCGGTTGCGCCACTGGTACCCGCGTCCAGCTTGATACCAACCAGCTGCATTACTCCGAGATCACCTTGAAAGCCACATTTCATCACACGCCTGAGACGGTACGTCGCGCCTTCGATTTAATTGCCGAACGCAAGGTAAAAGGTGCCGACTACATTACTGGGGAAGCGCCTCTGTCACGTTTACATCACGTTCTGCGCGATCTAAGCGATCGCAACGGAGAGATCAAGACTGCCATTATCCCGGGACATTAACACCAGTCAGGGAGCAAGAGGCTGAGCCCGGCCTAGCGGTGTGGCGCAGCTGAGAGGCGAAAACCTCGGTCATGCAATTTGTCGCCAATACTGAACCTGAAACCACCTGGACGCATTTGCCGCCCGAGTATGCCATTCCCGCAACCGCCCCGACCCCGGCCCAAGCTCAACGGTATTGTCGAGAATTGGCGCGCACGCACTACGAAAATTTTTCTGTAGCCTCTTGCTTCCTGCCCCGGTCTCTGCGTCAACACTTTTTCAA
The DNA here is from genome assembly GCA_019244045.1 of Acidobacteriota bacterium. Classification (GTDB taxonomy): domain Bacteria; phylum Acidobacteriota; class Terriglobia; order Terriglobales; family Acidobacteriaceae; genus Gp1-AA122. The sequence continues at coordinate 3,656 of JAFATF010000440.1, read as the reverse complement.
CCTTTATGCGTATTGCCGCCTTTCCGATGATCTCGGGGACGAGATTGGGGACCCGGCGCGCTCCCTTGAGCTCTTGCATCAATGGGAGGCCGAGCTCGACGCGTGCTATCTCGGCAGTCCCCGCCACCCCGTCTTTGTCGCCCTCGCCGAAACCGTTCGCCTGTGCGAGATTCCCAAACATGAGTTTTCTGATCTTTTGACCGCCTTCCGGCAGGACCAGACCATTCGACGCTACAGAAGCTTTCAAGACCTGCTCGGGTATTGTAAGAATTCGGCCAACCCTGTAGGCCATCTGGTGCTCTACTTGTGCGGTTACCGCGATCAGGAGAGACAGAAGCTTTCCGATTTCACTTGCACCGCTCTGCAGCTGGCTAATTTTTGGCAGGACGTCAGCCGGGACTACGCCAAGGGCAGAATCTATCTGCCGCTTGAGGATCTCAGACGTTTTGGGGTAGACGAAGCCCATATTGCCGCGCAGCGTAACACGCCGCAATTCATCGCCATGATGAAATTTGAGGTGGAGCGTGCCCGGGAGTGGTTCCGCCAGGGCCTGCCGCTGGTCAGTCGGGTCAGAGGCGAACTGGCTATTGACATCGAGCTTTTCAGCCGCGGTGGACAGGAAATTCTGAATGCCATTGAGCGACAAGGTTTTGCCGTGCTGGGACGTCGCCCCGTGGTTTCCAAAGGGCGCAAGTTTATTTTGCTAGCCCGCAGCGCGCTGGGAAAGCTCATATGAGTGCCGGCGTGCAACCTGCCACCACTCGATTCGCGCCCACCCCCTCCCAACTGGTCATCGCCTATTCTGTCTGCCGTTCCATCACCCGTGCTGCGGCACGCAACTTTTACTACGCCTTTCTGGTGTTGCCGCGCAGCAAACGGGAAGCGCTGTGCGCAGTTTATGCCTTCATGCGGCGTTGTGACGATATAGCAGATGACCCAACCGTTCCCGTCTGCGACCGGCGGACGAGGTTGGCCGATTGGCTGGATCGACTGCACCACGCGATTGAGGGCATGCCCAGCGATGATCCGGTTCTGCTCGCGCTTTGCCACGCCCAGCGCCACTATCGGATCCCCATCGATCTGCTCGATCAGCTGGCCGCCGGAACTGCCATGGATCTTGAGTTCGAAGGTGAAGAGGAGGATGAACCTGGGTTCGCGCGCTGCGCGCCAGTCGTGCGCTATCGCACCTTCGACGATCTGTCCCAGTACTGCTACCGGGTGGCCTCGGTGGTGGGCTTGGTGTGCATCAAAATTTTCGGCTACCGTGATCCTGGCGCCGAGGTGCTGGCCGAGCGCTGTGGACTCGCCTTCCAACTGACCAACATTATCCGCGACGTCAAAGAAGACGCGGCTATGGGGAGAGTCTATTTACCACTGGCGGACATGAATCAGTTCGGCGTGACCATTGACGACATCAGCCCCAGGGCTAACCTAAAACGGCTGCAGCCCTTGTTGGCGCGAGAAGCCGAGCGCGCGCGCGAGTTCTACCGTTCAGGCGCGGAACTGCTTCCCCTGGTCAATGAAGACAGTCAGGCGGCGCTGTGGGTGCTGATCACCATTTATCGACGTCTGCTCGAAAAGATAGCGGCACAGGGATATAACGTGTTTGGCGAAAAGATCAACTTGACCGTGCGCGAAAAGTTCAGCGTCCTAGCCCAGGGATTTGTAAAACGCCTGACGTAATGGGTATGAACTCCAACCGAAAACCCAGCCCCGTATTGCGCGCCTAAACGTCGCCCGCTACGGCCCCGACGAGACTCATGGTGCAGAATTCGTCCAACTCGCCCAGGGTCGCGATTGTCGGCGGCGGCCTGGCTGGCTTGTCGGCCGGATGTGCGCTCGCCGATGCCGGCTTCGAGGTTACGGTCTTTGAACGCCGTCCCTATTTAGGTGGACGGGCCTCGTCCTATCAGCATCCCGCTACCGGTGAGATCGTGGACAACTGTCAACATGTTCTGCTGGGGTGTTGCACGAACCTTATCGATCTTTACCGACGCACGGGCGTGAGCAGCAAGATCCGCTGGTACGAGCGGCTCACGTTTGTCGAACCGGGCGGGCGCGCTTCCGTTATTCAGATCTCTCCCTTGCCTGCGCCCTTGCACAGTGTGCCATCCTTCGTGCGGGCGCGATGTCTGCGCTCGGTCGATAAGCTGGCCATCGCGCGCGCCATGCTCGCGCTCCTGCCCGCCGCCCCGGAAGACAATGGCCAATCGTTTCTCGACTGGTTACACAGGCAGAGGCAGACCGATATTGCCATCGGACGCTTTTGGAGAACCATATTGTTGAGTGCTCTGAACGAGGACCTCGATCGTATCTCAGTGAGCTACGCTGCCCAGGTGTTTCGCGAATCTTTTCTCAAGTCACCCGACGCCGGCAAAATGGGCATCCCTACCGTACCCCTGACGGAGCTGTACAATCATGCCGGGCAATACATCCGCGCCCGCCATGGTCGAATCCTGCTGCGGTGTTCGGTGGACTCATTCTCCTCCTCCGCCTCATCCGTCGAATTGTCCACAAGTGGCGAGCGGCAGCGGTTTGATTTTGCCCTGATCGCCGTGTCCTTCGACGCGATCGATCGCCTTCTTCCCGATTCAACCGAAGCTGCGCCGTTGCGAGCACTGGTCGGGCAGTTCGATCCTTCTCCCATTACGGGGATTCATCTTTGGTTCGATCGTGAGATCAGCGAGTTGGACAATGCCGTCCTGCTCGAACGCACTATTCAGTGGATGTTCCATAAGTCGCGCCTGCTAGATCGCAGGCCCGGCGAGGGCAGCTACGTCGAGCTGGTCGTGAGTTCCTCGAAATCGCTGGTCGAGAAATCCCGCTCTGAGATCATTGCGTTGGCCATGGGCGAACTACGCGAATTCTTTCCCCGCGTGCGAGGGGCCGAGCTGCTAAAAGCTACGGTCATCAAAGAAGTGAATGCCACCTACTCGCCAAGACCCGGGGTGGACCAGTATCGGCCCGGCAATGCCACTTGCTGGCCACGGATTTTTTTGGCTGGCGATTGGACCGCCACGGGTTGGCCGGCCACCATGGAAGGCGCCGTGCGCAGCGGATATCTGGCGGCAGCGCACGTGGCCCGCGAAGCCGGCCACAACCACGCCCGCTATCTCGTGGCCGATCTGGCGCCCAAAGGGTTTATGAGATTCTGGGGCCGCTGATAGGCGGCGCTAGGCTGCTTGTCCAGGGAATAGCAAGCTCGCGATCTAAATCGTAAGAAGAAATACGCCGCCTGCGACAAACAGCGCCGCCATCCAGCGGCGGCGATCAACGTTTTCGCGCAGGAAAATTCGGGCTGCGAATGCATTCGCCACGAACGTGAGCGAGGCGGCGGCGGGTCCAACCAAGCTGACATCATTCCAGGATAGGCCAAACAGCAAACTGTAAAAGGCCAGAGCCATGCACGCCAGGCCGAAAAAAAACGTTCGCCTGCGGAGAATGCGGCGAATGACGAACTTCACACCACGGCTACGGCGCAGGGCGCCGACATCTCCCACAGTCTTCATGGCGTGGGACAACAGCACATCCCCTCCGGTCGAAAAGAGAACCACGGCCAAGACGGCGCACCACGTGTAGAGATTCTTCACCGCTGTCCTCCTACACATAAAGCGGCCAATTCTTCCTCAACCGGCTGCGAATCTGGAGAATGATGC
>JAFATF010000725.1 GCA_019244045.1 Acidobacteriota bacterium | reverse complement strand
TAGGCACGAGGTCTCTAAAAAACAGGGCCATCCCCCCTTCTTTTCAGTTGATGCGCAAGCCCGCGAGCCTTTTCATTGCAAGTCTTGACCTGTTAAAGCCAAGAATTGAACTTGCGCACCATAATGTCGGAGAGGTTCGGTACCCTGAGAAAAGACCCTTATTCACCCAGAGGGCTGGATCCGAAACTTACCAAGCCGGGCTTGCAATTTCAAGATAGCAGCTGCATTATATGTCGTATACAACGCGTCGCATACAACATAACGCGCGATTGACTGGGGGAGGATGCAATCAATGTTCTATAACGTCCACAGTTGCATTGAAAGTGTGTGGATCCTGGTTGGGATTTTTTGGAGGTTAACCGCGTTCCGCCTGAAGCCTGTCGTGCGGGCCCAGCCCACAAGAGCACGCCTAGTACAGATGTCGATTCTTATTTTAGGAGCAGCATTGCTCATTTCAAAATGGCCGCAGGCGCTCAATTCAAGGGTCTTGCCGAATTCAGCGCCCACTGCAGTGGCAGGAATGACGTTGACCGTCGGTGGAGCCATGGTTGCCCTCGTCGCAAGGGCATATCTCGGCGGCAACTGGAGCGGACGTCCGACCATCAAGGAGGGTCATGAACTCGTTACCCGAGGGCCATACGCCTTCGTGCGGCATCCGATCTATACCGGGATATTTGTTGCTGTGATCGGCACCGCCTTTGCCTTCGGCCAGGCTCGGGATCTGTTGGCCTTACCCCTGGTGCTGCTCGGCTTGTGGCTAAAAGCCCGGCAGGAAGAGCGGTTGCTATCGCAGGCTTTTGGCCATTCGTACGCAGCGTACCAGCAGACGGTCAAGAGTGCGATAATCCCTTTCGTCCTGTGATTGCCCGACATGATACGAAATCGCGCATTAAACCACTAATCGATATGGCGCGAACTATCGAACGGGATGTGCGCGAGATTCGAGAGATCCTTCGGCGTCCTTTGGAAGCAGAATTTGCGCGTGCGCGGCTCACGGGTCCACAAAGAAGCGTCATGCAGGCAGTGTTTCACTCCGACGGCATGAGCTTGAAGGAAATCTGCAGCCACGTTGGCGTGAGTCACAGCACAGCATCAGGAATTGTGGACCGGTTGGTGGCGCGAGGAATGTTAAAACGGCGAGTCAATGGCGCCGATCGCAGGTTCAGCAGCATTGCGGTTACAAAGCCGGTCCGCGATTTCATGGAGAAGAAAGCACCGGGGTTGATGGCGGAGCCGCTGGTCCGGGCATTGACAAGTGCCACCCCGGTCGAGCGCAGGACGATCCTTAAAGGATTGGAGACACTCCGAAGCGTCATCGGCATCGGCGCAATTCGTTCGACACATGGAGTATCTTCGCTCCGCTCTCGAACTGGCAAATGATCCAGCCTGCAGCCGCATGGCTGCTAGGTGAACGAATCCCTTCCCGAAGGTTACCGCTTGGGAGCCAACCCAGGACAAGAGCCCGTGCGTTTTGGGGCTTATCGGTAACCTGGAAACTACGGAATGGCTGTAGCTGACATTAAATCCCCATAACGCTCAAGACGCCAATATCGGTTTCGGTCAACTCGGCGCACCGGTGAAAAGTGGGACGCTTTGGGAGATGTACAACGTCATTGCGTTTGGGCATCTCTCGTCGTCGTCAAGCGAAAGCATTTCGCAAAAAGACAGACCCTACCCCTTCGGCCCCGTGCGTCTTTTGTTTTTGGCATGGCATTCAACGAGATCCTCGATGAAATGAAGGCTGCCTGGATCGAACGTCTTGAATTCCGCTAGGTCGAGCCTGAAACAAGCACTCTGCCGCGGCCTCCGGCATGGCGACGTACCCTAGCTCGTCGAGCACGATGAGCTCATAGCGCAGCCAGCGCTGTACCAGGCGATTCAGTTCGTTGTTATGCTTGGCTTCCAGCAGTTCATTCACTAACTTGGCCGCCGTTGTGAAGCGAACGCGCTTCTGTTGCTGGCAAGCTGCGACCGCGAGACCCGTGGCTAGGTGTGTCTTCCCGGTTCCCGCTTCGCCCAGAAAAATCACCGGTTCGCTACGTTCCAGATAACCTCCCTCGGCTAAGTTGCGGATCAATGCGGTCGGCACGTGCGGCGCTTTGTCAAACCGGAACTCCTCTAAGGTTTTTACTTTCGGAAAATGCGCGTCCAGAATGCGGCGCGTCACCCGCTGCCTTTGCCGCTCTTCCAGCTCGAGCCCCAGCAACGCTTCCAAATAACTGAGATGACCCCGTTTCTCTTTGATCGCTTGCTCGGCCAAGGCGGCAAACTGATCGCCTACTGTTAGAAGCCGCAGCTGCTGAGCATACTGTGCGATCGTGGCTTGTTGTAATTGCTGGCTAGGCGAACTCATTGCAGCACCCCCTTCGCAGGCTGCCAGTTGCGCAATAGTTCGTCATAGTCGCTGAGGTTGGGCTGCGGTCGATCGTAGCCGGCTAAGCGCCCGATCTCAGTGCGTAAATCAATACTTTCATATTAAGGAATTCTCATGAAGTTCATCTCATACTTACTCGAGCAACGGAACCCAAATGAAATCGGCTAGTGAGAACACTGCTGACCAACGAGTTCGAAAAGGCAAAGTTTTTCGCGCTCGTCGCTCAACCTCCATCAGCGGCTTAGTGACTGGTCACATCGAAGTCCTGGTAGGCGAAGAAGAGGCTTAGCGAATGATCGCGGCGGTGGGATCCGTTCAACAGTCGCAAAATCGAGAACGTTGGCGAAGGCAGGCGTAGAATGATGTCCCCATTTCGCGGCGCATGGAAAAGCGGGAGCTCGAGTAATGCTCCCTAGGATGATCTCAGCCGCGTGTGTGCGCTCACAAACGCATACGGTTCTCAGCGAACGCCCCGCTACAACGGAAAAGAGACGACAAGGTGCCACGCGGCACGAGGGGGCGACCTCACCAGTTTCGTATTCGTAACAGGCAGAGAATTTCAGTTAAGTTCCTGACCCACGCCCCAGGATTGCGCGTTACTTGGTCGCCCGGGGGCAACTCTCTTCCGCTATCGGCCATCAATGTGAGAATATCAATGTCCATTTGGAGGTACCTCTATGAAGCGATTTGGAGTGGCCCTGCTGTCGGCGTTCGTGTGGCTGTCGCTGTCGGCTGCTGCTGCATATGCGGGGCAGCAGTCCGGCACAAGTGATCAGCAGAGCACGAGTGCTCAACCCGCAGGCTCACAGAGTACAACAGAGTCAACAATGTCGTCCGAAGGCAAACCGGGGAAACTCCACCATCTAAAGGGCAAGATCAGCGATGATGGCAAGAGCTTCACCAGCGATAAGGACCAGAAATCGTGGAACATTACCAATCCCGAGGCCGTCAAAGGCCACGAGGGCCACGATGTCACCGTCAGCGCGCATGTCTATCCCGATAAAGGCGAGATCCATGTGATGTCGGTGAAAATGGGTGGCAAAAAGGCGTCCAAGGAAAAGGGCGCCGCAATGTCGGAACAGCCTCCCCAGTAGAGCGTAAGAGTAACTTAGGGGGCCAGCGCCATGCCGGCCCCTTCTCACCTTTTCCGCGAAACCTGGGCTGTTCAAGCAACCTCGACGGTTTTCCCCTTTTGGAGTTCATGTCAGCTACGTGCGAATTTATCGTGTTCTGCGAGGACTCGCGAAAGACAGTCAGCGAGCCTGATGAGTGAAATGACCGTGGCTTCTTCCCGATCAGGCAGGAATCAGAGATCCCGGTTGTCCAAGCGGTCTCCACTGAGGCAATGCTGATCGCCAGCTCGTGCCCGGCAAAACCCCCGCGGTCGTGACAAATAAAACCTGCAGATAAGCTAGGTTTGCCAGCTTAGTAAGAGGAGCCTAGTAGGCGAGCGAGGCGTCCGACAGGGGTCGTAGGCTATTGCTCAATCTCAGAGCCTTCGGCTGGCTGGCGGTCCAGGACATATGAAGTCACCCGGCCTAGAGGTATGGCCCCGCAGTTGGCATGAAGGTTCATCTTGAAATGCCCAACAACACTGGAAAGGCATTCCCGGATTTGGGGCGCCCCGTGAGCAAGCGTCCATTCCACTCACAGCCGGTCACCCGGGGTTTGTCGTAGGTGCAATCACTCAATCGTCTCGCTTCAGGTTCGGACCGATCGTTTCCTGGCGGTCATGACATTATCGATGCGGTCGCTCGCCGAGCGCTGCTACCGTGGTGGCGATCTATATCGAGCAGTAATCAAGCAAGAGGACCAGGAGCGAGCTAGCCGGTGAGCTTACGACCTCCTAAGATAAGCAGCGTGCCGCAAACAGGTGGTTTATAGGACGTTCCATAAGCGTTCATTTATACTTTACATATAAATAAACATTTATATAGAATGTAGTTCATGGGTAGCAGCAGAGTTTTCCAAGCTGTGGCTGAACCCAACCGTCGCGCCCTCCTCGATCTGCTCGCAGTTCGAGAGTACTCGGTCAGCGATCTGGTAGCCCGCTTCAGTATCAGCCAGCCCGCAATCTCGCACCACCTGCGAATCCTGCGCAAAGCCGGCTTGGTCAAGTGCCGGCAGGTGGGGCGGCAAAGAATCTACCGCCTCAAGGGCCGACCCCTCAGGCAGGTTTATGCCTGGGTCTCCCATTACGAGCGGTTCTGGACGGGTAAACTCGACGTCTTAGGAGAACACTTGCGGAGGAATCCATGAAACGGGATCTACGCTTCGAAGCGGTGTACCCTTCCCCACCCGAGCGCGTGTGGCGGGCGCTCACCAATCGAGAGGAATTGGCGCAATGGCTCATGAGCAATGACTTCGAAGCCAAACTGGGCCACACTTTTCAGTTTCGTGGGCAGGCTAGGCCGGGGTTTAACGGGACCGTCCAGTGCGAGGTGCTTGAAATCGAGGCACCTCGCCGCCTCGTCTACCGCTGGGTAATCGAGAACGTGAATACGATGGTGCGCTTTTCGCTCGAGCCGGCAGCGCAGGGGGGCACCCGTCTGATTCTCGAACACACCGGATTTGAAAGCGCTGGGGTGCTGATGATCAGCGCCGTGCTTGCCTGGAACAGGAGGTTGCGCGAGGCGCTGTCCGCGGTCATTAGTGGAACTAGTTTGTCGACTGTGGAATCCAATGTTGATATCGTAAGCACGTTAATCGAGCGTTATGAGCGTGGTGCGACCGCCTTCCTCGATCTGATCCGACGAATTTCGCCCGCGTTGTTGGACGCCCTTCCCGCAGCAGATGAATGGAGTGCACGCCAGACGGCAATTCACATCGTAGATGCCGAAATCGTCGGAGCCATGCGGGTGCGGATGATCGCCGCCCAACCCGGGTCTACGCTGCCGGCTTATGCGGGCGACACTTGGGCTCGAGAACTACAGTATGCGAAGCAGCCTCTGGAGGCATCACTTGAACTCTTTCAAAACCTCCGCCGGACCACCGCCGCCATGCTTCGCCACATTCCCCTTTGTGCGTGGGGCAACCGGGCCGAGCACGAGGAATCCGGAGAGGTCACATTGCAGTCCTACCTTGACTCGCATTGCGAGCATGCAGACATGCACATGGCGGAAATCGAATCGCTGCTGAACAGGCTGACCAACGTCCAAGCTGCAGGCACTCTCTAAGCCTTCGATGACCGTTACTTCGCCGTTACTTCTAACCGCCACTCCGAGGAACAAGAAACGGCCTTATAATGCCGTCAGTGAGCACCTGCTACATTCGCCTTGGCACTTGTCCTAGACCTATCTTGGCCGGCTCGGCTAGGCTACGGAAGGTCTAACCGCGTTGCGCGTGAACCTGACCGAAACGGTATAAAACTTCTGTAAGCGCGGCAAAAAGTCCGACAAGCCTCAACTATTCTGATGAGCGAACGCTATTATGACTGAGCCGCTCTGGAGCAGCGCAGCTTTGCCTTCTACTTCCGGCCCTGATAAGCCGAACCTGATCGCATGTGTGCGAAGGGCTTTTTTCCGCTCCTGCACGCGTCTTGCAAATCTGCTCACCGTCGAACGGGTTGCGCTGCACGCCGCCTTACTGGCAGCCTTTCTTTGGTCAGGTTACGCGGTTGACCTTGCCACACCGGGACTTCACGACCGCGCCGGCAATATCAAAGGCGCTGATTTTCTGCACTTCTATACCGCCGGGCGGCTGCTCCGAACCGGTCACGCCAATGCCTTGTATGATCCGGGCGCTCAGGCCGGGTATCAAACAGCTCTGTTACCAGAGTCGCGGGGGACTTATTTCGTTCCCATGTATGGACCACAAGTGTACTGGTTGTTCGAACCACTGGCTGGTTTACCATACGGCTGGGCCGTCATGATATGGGCGCTTGGGAATTGCGGCCTGTATTGTGGATGCTGTTATCTTTTTTGGCGCAGTTGCTTTCACCTCAAACCTCACGGACATTTAATCTTCTTGCTGGCGCTCGCCTATCCGGGATTCTTCAGCCTGATCGCTTTCGGGCAGACTTCAGGACTTGCACTAGTCGTTTTCACGATCGCTTTTTTCGCATTGCGCGCCGGCCGCTCTTTTTTGGCGGGCGTGGCGTTCGGCTCCCTGATTTACAAGCCTCAACTGGGAGTGGCTGCAGCAGTCGTCCTCATTGCCACCGCGCAATGGAGGGTGCTTGCCGGTGGCGCCACTGCGATCATCGCGCAGCTCGGTTTCGCCCGGGTCTGGTTCGGCGGCGCCCTTCTGCGTCGCTATGGGCAGATGTTTTTGCGGGTTGCCAGAGTTCAGCCCTTTCTCGAACCCAAGCTCTATCAGATGCACTCTCTACGCAGCTTCCTGATGCTCCTGCTGCCGTCAAACGGCTTCGCGCTGGTACTCTACGTTCTTAGCGCAATTGCTGTTTTGGTTGTTGCCGTGCTTTGCTGGCGAAGGGCCGATGATCTCCGCCTGCGTTACGCCGCTTTGTTGACGGGGAGCGTATTGGTCGCGCCGCACTTGTGGATCTATGATCTGGTAATTTTTGCGCCGGCGCTTCTACTCCTTGCCGACTGGGCGTTTAGCCACCAGCATGCTGAGACCACAGGCTCCATTTGGGTCATCATCTATTCTTGCTATGCCTTGCCGTTGCTCGGACCGGTAGCCGAGGTAACTCGCGTGCAAATATCAGTTATCGCGTTCGCCATCCTCTTGTGGCTTTTGTATACGGCTAGCAAGCAATCAGGGAACGACGTTCCAGAGCCGGCCCCCAAGAGCGTCAACCTGGAGATGTATAGCGAATAAATTTTTTCCACAGTTACTTTAGGCATCTCAGGTGCCTACCATGTGAAATCTCGTTCTTGCCTGTAAATCTTTCTAAGGTGGGGAGAAAATCCTACCTGCTCACGGCGCGCAGTCGGCTTTGTTTCATGAGCTTAGGAGTGGTATCCGAGGTGCAATGACTCGCGCAGACGAAGTGGCGCGCAACGGGGCGCCCTTGAGAATAAACTTCGGCCAGAGGTTTTCAGGGGTGCCCCTTTGCTTACAGATGTTTCCGCATTCCCCCGGAAGCCCTCCCTGTAAAGCCTCCCCCTTCCTTACTTCCAGGTTCTGAGTAGGGCGTGAAACACGGCATCTACCAGCCGAAGCTCGAGTTTTGTCCACCATCACGAGCTTGTCACTTTCTCCCGGACATCAATGCCAGCACGGCGCAGCAGGGCCGCCACCACGGGCTCGTTCAAACGCGAAGCATCGAATTCGACACGGATCGTGCGCTCCTTCTGGTCCAGACTCACACGGCGAATGCCATACACGTCAGAAACCGTGTCGAGTCCGCGCATCTGCTTCTCACCGGGTGTTGCGCCGTAGTGAAAGCGGACTTCAAGCTGCGTCATCGAATAGTCCTACTTGTTTCTGATCGCCTCTGCCGAGCTCATGTGCCGAGCTCCGGCCAACCTAACTGAATCCAATATAGAACAGCGCGAATCCTTCAGTATAGGCGCGAGAACCATCTCGGGAGGAGATCATGTCCAGCAACCGCATTGGCCGCAGGCCGACGTCGCTCGTTGATCCGGTTTGCGGAATGCAGGTGAATACCGCGGCTGCAAAGCACACCTTCGCGCACCAAGGAACAACCTACTACTTCTGCTGTGAACATTGCTTGCAAAAGTTCAGTGCTGCACCTGAGCAGTACGGCCAGAAACGAGTGCAGGATCAGCCTTCTACGCCAATCGTCCAGATCGCGGGGTTCACCGCGCAATCCCAGCATAGCTCAGCAACCCGACCGGCATCGGCCGCCCCTCAAGTTCGACCAGCAAACTTGGCGCCTGCTCGTGCTTCAACCCAAGCCGCCTATGTTTGTCCCATGTGTTCAGGAGTACGACAAACCGCGCCAGGCGCCTGTCCCAAATGCGGCATGACTCTTGAGCCGGAACTGCCTAGCGCAAGTCATAACGTCGAATACACCTGTCCGATGCATCCCGATGTGCTACGGCCGAGACCTGGCACCTGCCCGATCTGTGGAATGGCGCTAGAGATGCGCAGTGCGGCCATCGCCGACGAGGAAAATCCAGAACTGCGCGAAATGAGCCGACGCTTCTGGGTTAACCTGGCACTGACAATTCCCCTCCTCCTAATAGCTATGGCGTCGATGGTCGCTGCAGCGAATCGGCCCTGGTCTCTCCCGCCGCGGGCACTGGCCTGGCTCGAGCTGCTGCTCGCAACCCCCGTAGTAGTGTGGGGTGGCTGGCCATTCTTTCAACGTGGCTGGGCATCGGTCGTGAACCGCTCTGGCAACATGTTCACCCTCATCGCGCTGGGAACAGGCGCGGCCTATCTGTACAGTCTTATTGCGACATTCTTCCCAGCAATTTTTCCGCGAACGGCGCGCGCCATGAGTGGCCAGCCTGAGGTTTACTTCGAAGCCGCGGCCGCAATCACCACGCTGGTTCTTCTCGGCCAGGTACTGGAGCTACGCGCCCGCAGCCGGACGGGCGCGGCCATACGCGCCTTGCTCGATCTAACTCCCAAGAGCGCGCGGCGCTTGCGCGAGGATGGCTGGGAAGAAACCATCGCTCTCAATCAGGTACGACTCTCCGATCGTCTGCGCGTGCGCCCTGGGGAAAAGGTTCCCGTCGATGGTGTGGTGCTCGAAGGTGAGAGCAGCGTGGATGAATCGATGATCACGGGCGAGTCCATGCCGGTGGAGAAAGGAAGCGCCGATCGGGTGATCGGGGGGACGGTCAACGGCCGCGGATCCTTTCTCATGAAGGCCGAGCACGTGGGCAGCGAAACCCTGCTAGCCCAGATTGTGCGCCGGGTGAGTGAGGCGCAACGTAGCCGGGCTCCAGTTCAGCGGCTTGCCGATCAAGTCTCAGGATATTTCGTGCCCGCGGTGATGCTCATCGCTCTTATCACCTTCATTGCTTGGTACGCGCTAGGGCCCGAGCCACGCCTGGGCCACGCGCTGATCAGCGGCGTGGCGGTATTGATTATTGCCTGCCCATGCGCACTGGGATTAGCAACTCCCGTGACAATTATGGTCGCCACCGGCCGGGGTGCGCACGCCGGCGTGCTCGTCAAGAACGCCGAGGCATTAGAGGTTTTAGAAAAGGTGGACACCCTGGTCATCGACAAAACCGGCACGCTTACCGAGGGCAGACCAAAGGTGATCTCGGTCACCCCCACGGGGGGAATTGAAGAACCCGAGCTGCTGAGGTTGGTCGCGAGCGTTGAGCAAGCGAGCGAACATCCGCTGGCGACAGCAATCCTCTCCCTGGCGCAAGAGCGCAACATTCGGCCCGCGAGTGTCAGCGAGTTTCATTATGTTGCCGGCAAAGGCGTTTCCGGGAGGATTGACGGCAGGGAAGTGGTGGCAGGAAACGAGGCTATGTTTTCACAATATGGGATTGCTGGCGCCGAGCTTCGGCAAAACGCGGCAGAGATGCTTAGGAGCGGGCAGAGTGTCATTCTGGTTGCGGTGGCTGGCAAGCCTGCCGGACTGATCGGCATACGAGACACGCTGAAGCCGTCCTCCCTGCCAGCGATCGAGGCACTCAGAGGGCAGGGAATCCGGGTCGTGATGCTCACCGGTGACCATCGCGCCGCGGCCGAGCCGGTGGCCCGAGAATTGGGTCTGCATGAGTTTGAAGCAGAAGTTTTACCGGAAAGGAAATTGGACGCCGTTCAACGCCTGCAGCGTCAAGGGCGGGTTGTCGCCGTGGCCGGCGATGGAATCAACGATGCCCCTGCACTCGCACAGGCTCATGTTGGCCTCGCCATGGGCACCGGCACCGATATAGCCATGGAAAGCGGCGGAATCACGCTGGTCAAAGGAGACTTGGCAGGCATTGTGCGCGCTCGGCGTTTGAGCCGGGCGACTATGCACAATATCCGCCAGAACCTATTTTTTGCTTTCGTCTATAACTCAATCGGCGTGCCGATTGCGGCCGGAGTTTTGTATCCCTGGTTTGGCATTCTACTGAGCCCGATTGTGGCGGCAGCCGCCATGAGTTTTAGTTCGGTCTCTGTAATAACCAACTCGCTGCGACTGCGCAATCTCGCCTTGTAGCTTGTAGTTGCCACAAAGTGGTGACGCCAAGGATTGCGGGAGATTGGAGTGGTTCTTTCGAGCCGTATTGAGGGCGTGGCGCGCTGGCTAGCTCGACAGTTTGTTTAGGTAATCAACGATTTCCGGAGAATTCCAGTCCATTGGACCGATAAATTTACGACGAAGAACTCCATGCCGGTCGATGATGTAGGTTTCCGGCCACATATGCGTGCCATAAAGCGCCGGCGTTCTCTGTTCAGGATCGCGTACGGTCAAAAAATTTACCCCATAGTTCTTTAGGAATTTGTGGTAAGCATTTGGGTCGGCATCGATGCTGACGCCAAGAACGGTTACGCCCTTGCCTTTCAGCCGCGCGGCCATACTGACCAGCGACGGCATCTCTTCTACGCAGGGCGGACACCAAGTGGCCCAAAAGTTCAGCACGATAATCTGCCCGCGCAGCCGACTGAGAGTAACTGTGCTATCTGCATCCTTGACGGTGAAATCAGGGGCTGCGGTGCCGATGTGGGCGGGCCGCGAGCCGCGAGAGCAAGCTGTGAAGGCAAGCGTCAAAAGAATGGGAATGAGAAGAGGCCGTGGCACAGATTTATAATAAATGATTCAGCCTATGGAAACTTGGCATTCAGCAGCCCGTCGGCCAGAGGTCTCGATCATCATTCCGGCTCGCAATGAAGAAGCCTCGTTGGCCGCCTGCCTAGAATCTCTCCTGCCACAGGTGGGAGTAGCCTTTGAAATCATCGTGGTCGATGATCATTCCACCGACCGCACGCGAGATATTGTCGCATCCTTCGCCCCGGTTCGCGCCGTGACTGCTCCCGCATTGCCGGACGGGTGGACAGGAAAGAACAATGCCTTGGTTGCTGGCGTGAATCACGCCCGAGGAGCTTGGCTGCTGTTTACCGATGCTGATACCGTGCATCGTCCCGGATCACTGGCCCGCAGTCTAGAGGAGGTTCGCCGCGAGGGTGCGGCGTTGCTGTCGTACTCGCCGGAGCAAGAGGTGCACGGATTTTGGGAAAAAGCGCTGATGCCGGTCATCTTCGCCGAACTGGCCCGCACCTATCCCCCCACGGAGGTTTCCCACACCCAGTCGCAAGCGGCCGCTGCCAACGGCCAATATATCTTGATCGCGCGTGAAGCCTACACTCAGGCAGGAGGGCATGCTGCGGTAGCCACTGATCTTCTGGAAGATGTTGCCCTAGCGCGCGCGGTGAAACAAGCCGGCTACACGATCTGCTTTCGCTACGGCTCTGACGCGGTTCGTACCCGCATGTACCGCAGCTTCGCCCAATTGCGAGAAGGCTGGACCAAGAATCTGGCCATGTTGTTCGCCAGGCCCTTGCGCTTGGCCGCGCTTCGCATGCTGGAATTCGCCCTCATATGTACCCTATCGGCTCTCGCGCTGAGCGCCAGCGTTCGCGGAAACCTTTACGGCTCGCTGGCCGCAGTCATTCTCAGTTGCCTGCTGTACGCGCTATTTCTCAGGCGTATTCGAAGCGCACACTTCGCCTGTTCTTCGAACCTGCTGGCGGTCTTCGGTTTACCAATTTTCTCGTATCTGTTGTGGCGCTCGCGAGTGCTTTATCAGAAGGGCAACATCGCGTGGAAAGGACGGGTGTACGGCACACCATCACAGGCCCCCGTGGGTACGTGGCCGGCAATCGGCTAGTTGCGGCGAACCGCGGACATTGCCCAGTTCGGCGCTCACTGGGAGCTCTGCGGTCCACTTTATTGGTTGGGGGCGGTGAGGGCCAGCGCCACAGATGACCAGCGGCAGCCGGGGATTAGGCCTCCGCTTAGGCTGCGCTCTATCAAGGAGTCAAGAACGTGGTGTATTTGACGCGCAAGGCTGAATTTTCGGCTTCGCACTACTATCACAACCCCGACTTTAGCCCCGAGCAGAACCGCCAAATTTTCGGCAAGTGCAACAACCCCCAGGGACATGGGCACAACTATATGCTGGAAGTGACCGTCAAGGGAGACATCGACCCTGATTCCGGGTTTGTGGTGGATCTTAAGCAGTTGAAAGAGATCATGCATCGTGAGGTGCTCGACGCCATGGATCACCGTTTCCTCAACAAAGAAGTGCCTGAATTTACCACACGTATTCCCACTACCGAGAATCTCGCCATCGCGATCTGGCAACGGCTGGAGCCGAAATTGGATAATGCCAAACTCCACCGAGTGCGTGTCTATGAGACGGCCGATCTGTTCGTGGATTTCTATGGAGAACGATGAAGGCGCATTTAACACGACGTTATCGATTTTCAGCGTCCCACCGACTGCACAGCGGAAACTTTTCCTGCGAACAAAATCGGGCTATTTACGGCAAGTGTAACAACCCTCATGGGCATGGGCACAATTACATTCTTGAGGTTACGGTCAGCGGCCAAGTTGACGGGCGCACCGGAATGGTATGTAACCTGATCGAGCTTGACGATGCGGTCCAGAGCGAGATCCTGGAGCGCTTTGACCGGCAGAATCTGAATACCCTTCTCCCGTTCGCCGGCAAGGTACCTACCACGGAAAACCTTTGCGTTGCCATCTATGAAATTTTGCAGCCCATCTTCCATGCCGCTCATCTGGAGAGGGTGCGGCTCGAAGAAACGATGATGAACTCGTTCGAATATCGAGGCAAAGAGAACGCGACCGTGTCATCCTGAGCGGGCTGTGCTGGCTTTCCGCAGGAAACGAGCCGATTAAGAATTACGAACTGGTATGAAGACGACCGAAACACCAACCCTCACTGCTGCCAGCTTTGATGATTTGGTGCGCGAAATGCTGGTCCGACTGGGCGAGGATCCTGACCGGGAAGGTCTTAGTCTCACGCCCAAACGTGTGCAAGGCGCGCTCGAATACCTGACGCGTGGATATCAGCAGGATCCCGATGCCCTGCTCAAGGGCGCTTTATTTACCGTCAACTATGACGAGATGGTAATCGTAAAAGATGTTGAAATGTTCAGCCTGTGCGAACACCACATGCTGCCGTTTTTTGGCAAGGTGCACGTCGCCTACATTCCCAATGGGAAGGTTATCGGGCTCAGTAAGATTCCGCGCTTGATCGAAATCTTCTCACGCCGGCTGCAGATCCAGGAGCGGCTGACAACCCAGATCGCCGAGAGCGTTCAAAGGGCCATTGAACCGTTAGGTGTGGGTGTGGTCATTGAAGCCAGGCATTTGTGCATGATGATGCGTGGCGTCGAGAAACAACACTCGTCGGCGGTGACGTCGTCGATGCTGGGGTGCTTTCGTGATGAGCAGGAAACGCGCACCGAGTTCCTGTCGCTGATTCGCCAAAAAAATAACGGCGCCTGACGCACAATTCGTCTAGCCTGTGAAGAAGTTGCTCTACGTTGCTCCAGCCTGCGCGCGATGATGGATGAAACAGCTTGTGCCAACTCGCTGAAATCGCGCCTGCAAGGCAGAGTTGCCTTGATCACCGGCGCCTCACAGGGCATCGGTCTCGCCCTGGCGAGGGCATTGGCACGCGAGGGTTGTGAGCTCGCCATCACTGCGCGTAATCCGTCGAGAATTGAACAGGCGGGCAAGGAATTGGCACAGGAGACGGCTCGAGTCCTGGCCAGCGCCTGCGATGTGACCAAAACCTCGGAAGTCGACTCCTTGTGCGCATCGGTCCAGCAAGAGTTCGGACGACTGGATATTCTCATCAACAATGCCGGTATTTCGCACCCCATCGCTCCCGTCGAGCGGCTTGAGCCTGAGATGTGGGAACGTGTCCTCGCGACCAATCTCACCGGCATGTTCTTGGTGACGCGCCGCTCCCTACCGCTGATGAGAGCCGGGGCGAGCATCGTGAATAACCTTTCCGTGCGCGGAGTCTTTGCGGGAGAGGCTGCTTACTGCGCTTCCAAGCACGGAGCGCTGGCGTTGACCAACACCTTGCGCGAGGAGCTTCGAGCCAGAAAGATTCGGGTCATTGCCCTGATGGCGGGGCCCACCAATACAGAGATTTGGAATCAGTTCTGGCCGGACGCGCCGCGGGCAAATATGATGGCGCCGGAAACCGTGGCTGCGGCAGTCGTGGCTGCGCTCCTTCTGCCGTCAAATAGCAGCCTTGACGAGTTGATCATCAACCCTACGACGGGGATGCTATAGCGTTCCCGTCGTACCTCCAGCTATTCCGGCATGCTGCAGCGTGCCTTTGGGTTCGAGTGCGGCCACCCGGGGACCATCGAACGCACTCAGCAACGGTAGGGAAGTAGCCCAGCTCGGCTTAACGATCGCGGGAGTAGCTGAAGCGTCGCGGGCGAGCAGGCATCAGTTTAATCAGCAGAATGCCGGCCACAAACCCCCCCACGTGCGCCCATACTGCAACCCCGCCGCTCGATTGGCTGGTCTCGGCAATGTTCATGGCCGCGCCACTTAGGAACTGGACCAAGAACCAGTAACCTAAGAAGAACCAAGCGGGTAGCCACCAAAAGGTTATGAAAACGATTAAAAATACTAAGGTGAGAACCTTAGCGCGGGGGTACAGAATAATATAGCCACCCATGACGCCGGCAATAGCTCCACTCGCTCCCACGGTGGGCACGCGCGAATTGAGGTTCAGGACAATATGAACTAGGGCTGCCGCGAAGCCGCTGGCCAGATAAAAAATGAGGTACTTGAAGTGTCCGAGATAATCTTCAATATTGTCCCCGAAAATCCAGAGCCACCACATGTTAAAGATGATGTGCAGCCAGCCTCCATGTAGGAACATCGAGGTAAAAATAGGCAGGACCGCGGCACCGGGGCTGAGGGGCGTCTGCCCCGTGACGACGACCACTTCATGACGGGGAATGACTCCGAATTGCGCCACCAAAGCATTCAGAGCTCTCTGACTCTGGGCTCCCATGGACAATTCGTACATAAACACAAGGACGTTCAAAACGATAATGAAATAGGTGATGATTGGCGTGCTGAACCG
The DNA here is from genome assembly GCA_019244045.1 of Acidobacteriota bacterium. Classification (GTDB taxonomy): domain Bacteria; phylum Acidobacteriota; class Terriglobia; order Terriglobales; family Acidobacteriaceae; genus Gp1-AA122. Next base: position 988 of record JAFATF010000725.1, on the reverse strand, counting down.
AGGCGTGTCGTCGCGTATGGGAAACATGGATAGCTAATTCGTAATTGGCTCGGTGAAGAACGACACTCCGCGAAAGCAAGGCGGAGCGGCGGTATTCTTGTGCAGCGAACAAAAGTTGCAGTCTACAAACTTATCAAATCCCGATGAACGGTGTAATAGTCATCGACAAGCCTGCAGGGCTGACCTCGCATGACGTAGTCAACCGCGTTCGCACGGTGCTGGGACAGCGGGCTGTAGGGCACCTGGGAACACTGGATCCTTCGGCCACCGGCGTCCTGCCGCTGGTACTGGGAAAGTTAACGCGGCTGGCTCAGTTTTATAATGCTGCGGAGAAATCGTATGAAGGGGTTATTCGGTTCGGCTTCGCTACTGACACCTATGATGCCCAGGGACAACCAACCGGCCCCCTCCAGCCAGTTCTGTTTACCCGGGCGCAGCTCAATGAGGTAGCCGGGAACTTTCGCGGCAATATCGAGCAGATGCCTCCGCCATTCTCGGCGAAGAAGATTCATGGGGTCGCGGCTTACAAGCTAGCGCGCAAGAAGAAGAATTTTCAGCTGAAGCCCGTCCAGGTCGAGATAAAGGAATTTAGAATCACCAGCTTCGATCGTGACTGTGCTGCGTTCCGGGCACAGGTTTCATCGGGCACCTATATGCGCTCTGTCGCCCACGATATCGGCCAGCAATTGGGATCGAGTGCACACCTTGAACAGTTGCGAAGGACTGCTGTGGCGGAGTTCACCTTGGCCGATGCGCATACCTTGAAGGAACTGGAGCAGGCCATTGAGCGAGTCCCTATCGCGGAGCTGTTCGTCCATGCCCGTAAGCTCCTGCCGCAATTTCCGTCCCTCACCGCGAACGAGGAGAGTGCCGCCAAGATTCGGTTAGGACAGGCCGTTAATCTGCCGGAACTCTCACGCGCCAAGCAAATAAAAGTTTTCTATGGCCAAAGTGAACTGATCGCCATCGCAACCCGCATTGCCGGAAC
>JAFATF010000407.1 GCA_019244045.1 Acidobacteriota bacterium | reverse complement strand
GCCGGATTGGCTCAACCTTCTACGAGGATGCTGGAGCAGGGGACTCAAACGCCGTCCCCTGCTCCAGACCTCTTCCCCGCTGAAGAAATCAGCGAGACAGCATCATGAACGACAGATGTGCCAGTTACGAACTGTCTCAACCAAGGGGTTCAAACAACGAAAAACTGCGAGTGTGCCAATCTAGTTTGTCTCAACGAAGGGGTTCACCCCAGAAATTTGTGCCTATTTTGTGCCTTTTTGTGCCCACGCAAAATCAGGCGACGGTACGTAAACCACTGATAAGGAATGGCGGGGACGACGGGACTCGAACCCGCGGCCTCTGCCGTGACAGGGCAGCGTTCTAACCAACTGAACTACGTCCCCTTTTGCTTGCATGCGGCTAGCGCCCAAACCCGCATGTTTGCTGTCGATGATTGCTGACAACAATTCGCCTGCCCTTTGCGCTTTCCACCCCGTATACAGGAACCTCGAGGGGAAATGGACACATGGATACTTAAAATATCCGCCACACTGCCGCAACAGCCTAGCTCCAGAGCATCTGTCCCTGCCCTGTGTACTTGATTCTACCAAAGCGCGATGAGATCGGTACAGGTTCGCATTAGGGATTTGAGTGAAATCGTTCGTAGTAGGAAGGCACCGAGGTTACGTATGCTCAAGCACGGCCTCCACACAGGGGCGCATCACTCTTTTGATCCTGTAGATGCGAGCGTATGCCATGATATTTGTTGACAGGGAATGTTCGGACTCCCTCACTGTAGGTTCGTCGCGTTTGAACGGCGACATCAAATTCCCATCGTTTTGCTGTACTTAAAACATTGAACGGATCTCGTGGCCGTGCACGACTTGCACACCATCATAGCGGGATAGAACGCCACAAACGCAGGCGCGTTGTCTCTGATTTTACGTGTGGCCCTGCTCAAAGACGAGGTTTACCTGAAGCTCCCGCAATTGCAGCTAAGCTGCCGATCGGTTCTGGCCGTAAGCTTCCTTGAGTTTGGCGATGTTTAACTTTTTCATTCTGAGGAAAGCCTGCGTAACGCGAGCCGTTCTCTCACTATCGTTTCCGCTGAGCATCTCGTTCAGGATCGTGGGAGTGACCTGCCATGAAAGACCGTAGATGTCTTTGAGCCAACCGCACTGTTCGGCCCTTGGATCTGCTGAAAGGTTCTGCCAAAGGTAGTCGATTTCATCCTGCGTATCGCACGGCACGATGAAAGATACTGCTTCATTGAAGGCGAATTTGTGCTCGCGCGCCGAGTCCATGGCTCCAAACTCCTGCCCGAGAAGCGAAAAGGAAGCGTACCTTACCGCGCCTTCTCTGTCCGGCTCCTCACCCTTTCCATAACGGGCCAGGATGTTTGCCTTCGTGGTCCCCTCCGCCTCGGCAGGCGAATTGCTGAAGAGTCTTGTGTAGAAGTTAAGCGCCTCCTCCGTCTTGCCATACACCTGGCCCACAAACATAAGCACAGGAATGATCCTCTGCTGTACCTTGTTTCCACTCGCAAACATCAGCTGCCAAGACAGTCCGTATTCGTCCTCGATCCAACCGTACCGTTCGCTGAAGGGATAGCTGCCGAGAGGCACAAGAACCTTCCCGCCTTTAGAAAATTTGTCCCATATGGCATCGACTTCGTCCTTTGTTTCGCATTTGATATGGAAGGAAATGGACGGATTAAATTGGAAAACCGGCCCGGCGCTGATTGCTATAAACGGTTGCCCGGCAAGTTCGAAGGCAACGATTTCGCAATCTCCTGACGGCGTGTTATGCAGAATCTTTGTGCTTGTTATCTTTGAGCCTGGAATGAGCGAGGTGTAGAGCTCGGCAGCTTTTCCTGCCTGCTTGTCGAACCATAAATGTGGAGTGATTTTCTGCACGTGATTGCCTCCCTATCCGGGTCACCAATTCTTGACCCGCGTGTCCAATCAGGTTATACCTCATGTTTCATGACGTAGCGAGCCGCCCAACGCATTAAAACCCGCCTGGCCCGCCAGGTGTATGCAACATTCCCCGACCAGTGTTCTCCAACTTGCGAAAGAAATCGCCGCCTTCTTGGCTGGTCGTCTGATGTAAGCGAATATCGAGCGCTTTTCCGCAGATGCTTCCTAAGTGTCCAAGCAAGCCAAACCGTTTGCTCGCGATTCGACAGTCAGCGTCGAGTGCTGCACATGCCGCCGCGAGTAGTGATAGCGAAGTTCTTCATCGCTTCTGGTCGGAGCGAGAGCAAGCGCAGCCTTACTCTTGGTTACTCATTATTCGCGGCGCGAGTCCTTCGCCAACGAGCCTTCTTTCCGGAACTTTTTCCGCGCGCGTTTCCGCGCCAAAGCCTGTTTCACCCGGCGCTTTTCGCCCGGCTTTAAATAGTATGAGTGACGTTTCACTTCCTTGATGATGTCCTCCGTCTGAACCTTACGTTTGAATCGACGGAGCGCATTCTCCAGGGATTCACCCTCTTGCAATCGAATTTCTGCCACGCTAACCCTCCTACACTCGCTTGCGGCGCTACGCAGCTCATATGCGCCGAAGTTTGATTTCGAAGTCTGGTTGCCAGGTCATTTACATCTCCAGCAGAGCTGCAAGGACGTTACTCCCCCGAGGCCCTCGCGCGGTAGGCTCCTGTTCAGTTTCAATTTCTTTCCCTCCAACCTTAACTAGGGCTGCCTGTGCGTATTAACTAGGGCTGCCTGTGCGACAGCGTGTGGGCGCTGTTCGCCCGCCTCATCCATGCTGCGACTACGGGTTTCCCCTGTTCTTGTTGGCTTGGGCACTCGCTTTTCTCCCATTGTTTCTGTTGAGGTGTGTTTTCCTTTTGGCACTTTGTCAACCTTGATCGGCCATTTAGCATAAGTATCGTCACTTCTTTATTCATCGGCGATAGACACTGGCAGCCCGACCAGAACATCTCGTGTCGACGAAATTACCAGCGCGGCTCGCGCGGCTGCCGAGGATGGCCTCGATAATCGTCGCGGGCACGACCGTCACCACCGGCAAAACGACGGCCTCCACCCCTGGGACGCTCGGACTTAGGTTTAGCCTCGTTGATAGTCAGTGTCCGTCTGCCCAGATCGGTTCCATTCAGGGCGGCGACAGCTCTGTCGGCTTCACTGGCGTTCGTCATTTCCACAAATCCGAAACCCCGGGATCGCCCCGTATCACGATCGGTCACAATGGTAACCTTTTCCACTGCGCCATGTGCCTCGAACATACTGCGCAGCTCCGTTTCCGTTGTGCTGTGCGGCAGATTTCCAACGTAAAGATTTTTCATACCATTCCTCTCCTAATAA
>JAFATF010000433.1 GCA_019244045.1 Acidobacteriota bacterium | reverse complement strand
GCTCGGGTGCGCAAGCCGGTGAGAGCCGTATCCGTGTGGGCCAATGTTATGTGACCCTGCTGTGAAAATAGCAGGTTGTACTCCAGTTCCCGAGATAACGTCTCCCACATCTTGATACTCTCGTCATAAAACGGAATACCTTCACGCGTCCGATAGTTAGACCGAAGTATGGCTGTGTTTCGTCCGCTATTTCCAGCGCCTAGATATGACCGTTCGAGGACAGCGATGTTTCGAACACCGCGCTTACATAAGTAGTAAGCAATAGCAAGACCATGAATTCCTGCCCCAACGATCACGATATCGTACTGCGTCTTGAGATGATGCCGGCGCCACATGCGCTTTCGGCTAAACAACTGCCACACTGCTGGCCTCCTCACGCATCAAAACCCTCTCGGCTGATATGCCAAATGGTCTAATACCAAACTCTTGCCCAGCAGCCATGATGCAGTCCCAAACGTACTCCCCATAGTCGCGTGCCGTAAGCAAAAGCCAAGCCGGAGTCTCACCATTGTGCCGGACTAAAACATTGAGTACACGTGCGATGGTCGTTTGCACACACTGATCGGAGCCCATCATATCCACTGGGGCGGGACCAAGTTTCTTCAGTAACTTTGTCGATAATGGTCCGACCACCCGGATAGCAGCATAAGCCGATGTCATGTCCGTTACGTGCACGCATTCCCATTCCCTTGCTGCGAATGTCAAACGGTTGCAAAGTTGCTGTCGTTGTTCAGATGCGGAGAGGACCAAAAACCTTTCCGATGTAACCTGAACTGCGTAGGCCTGGGTGAACTCCTCATCGAGCGATCGAATGGACATACATCTGCCGATCCCCCGCATTGTGCAGGCTGATACTTTTACGAGGAGGTCGTTACTATGCTGCCCTTGTATGTCAATCTTTGATAGTGGGGTTACGTCGCACACCGCGACCAGTTGTCTGGCTGTATCTAACTCAGACTTGAGGTCACCGTAAGAGGTAACACGAATCCATCCGTTAACGTCAGACAGCTGTCCGCCATGGTGTTGATGCCAGTCATGAAGAGGCGTGAGCTTGTACGGAGTTTTCATTTGAGCCTGATGCCCTCGGGATCATAGAAGGGTTTATCTGATATAACCGCCGGATGCACTATTCCATCGGCGTGCAACCCAATAGCCGTACCAGGCGTGGAATACTCCGTCGGCACCCATGCCATACCAATATACTTTTTCAACTGTGGGCTAAAGCGGACGCTCGTGATACGGCCCGCAAGTTTGCCTGCAATGACGACCGCGTTGCCATCCAACAGACAAGCTCTTGCAATGCATTCGAACCCGATTAACCGATTGGGGCCGGGCTTGCTTTGCAAATTTGCAAGGGCGTGGCGACCTATGAAATCTGACTTATCAAGTCTAACTACCCATTTCATGTCCGAATCATATGGGTTTGAGAGCGCATCCGTATCTTGACCCACGATAATGTGCTTCTTCTCCAAGCGCAGTAACCTCTGCGTTTCGACTCCAAATGGCCGCAGTCTCAAGTCTTTGCCAGTTTCCAAAAGCAGATCCCACAAGTACTCACCGTACTCAGCTGGAAAATGAATTTCCCAGCCCGTCTCCCCAACGAAACCCACTCGGAGCAATAACGCAGGCACTCCCGCCACTGTTGCTTCTCGACATGCCATATAAGGGAACACGGACATATCCAGATCCGTGATCCGCGCGAGAATGTCGCGTGCCTTCGGTCCTGCGACATTGACGGCAGCCATGCCAGCGGTCACATTCAAGACGTGGACGCACCAACCTGTTCCGACTGCCCACCATTTCATCCATTGTTCGACAAAGTCGACGTTTCCGGTCGATGTCGTGATGTAGTAATGATCCGCCGCGATGCGCGCCACAGTACCATCGTCCAATATGCTTCCGGCATCGTCGCATATTACGCCGTAACGCATCCGGCCTGGTTCCAGTCTGGAAAACCAGTGCGTATAAACCTTATCGAGCAGTAATGGCGCGTCCTTGCCCTTTATAACCAACTTGCCGAGCGTGCTCACGTCTATAAGACCAGCGTGGTTTCGGACTGCATCTTGTTCGTCCGAAACTGTCGTATACACAAACGGTCGCTTCCACACACCCATGTCCATGATTGTGTCGGCCGAAGCAACGTGCTTATAGTGCATGCTTGTGCGCTTGACGGGGTGGAACTCGGGTCCGGCAAGCGCTCCCAGGGGAACCGGGCAGATCGGCGGGCGCGCAGTTGTCATTCCGACTGCTCCAAAATCTCTTCTCGTAGCTAGGCGGCAGACCTCTGCCGAATTTCGTGAACACATCCGGCCCTGGCATGGCCCCATCGAGGCTGTGCTGTAGCGTTTTAATGTCTCGATTTCGTCAAATCCTTCTTGTACTCCCTGCCTAAGGTCATTCTCGACTACGTCCTCACAGAGGCAGATGAAATTCTTGCGTTGTCCTGCGACGGGAATCGTTACATCCTTGGACCTCGCCCCAGCCTGTGAGCATAGTTGTTGAATTTCGTTCCACCATATTGAACTGTCAAGATTGGCATCTTCGACCGACTTAGCTGCCGCTTGTCCGACGATCCGTCCAGACTGAAGTATCTCAGGAAGGGAACACAGTCCGAGAACCTCCCCGGCGGCGAACACGCCGGGAGGCAGATGGGTTGGAACCGGGTGTCCGATGTCCCTATGTAGTTCCAATTGGCAGCCTGCCTGAAGCAGCAAAGCGGCATTTCCCTGCCAACCAGTCGATAAAAGTACCAAGTCGCACGTGACGATGCGCTCGCTACCAGCAACCGGTTGCATCTCGCTGTTCACGAGGCCTACTCTGACACCCGAAACAGTTCGGGATCCCAAAGCTTCGCGAATAGCACTTCCGGGAGTAATCCTGACACCAGCTGCTCGCAACTCGGATGCCACACGCGTTGCGCAAGGCTCGACACGCACATCAAGCACTTCAGCTATATCGATACCCGCGCGAAGACTTTCCAGTGCAGCCGAATAACCTTCTTCGTTCGCGGTCATCATCACGGCGCGCTTGCCAGGGCGTACGGCAAACAAATGTATCAGCCTCAATGCTGCGCGTGACAGCATCACACCCGGCAGGTCGTTGTTGCGAAAGACAGGTGGATATTGATGGCAACCAGTGGCTACCACGAGCGCCCTCGTTCGAACGTGGATAAGGGTTTCGCCCTGAAGAATGGGGACAAGCCCGCCTTCATAGCTGCCAAGAGCTGTTGCACCGGTGAAGATACGTATGTTCGAATTGGCGAGGAGACCCTGTTCGATGGTCCGGCCTACCGCATACCCCGGCCTCTCGGCCCCTTCGTATATATACGGCCTAGTCTCAAACCGTAAGTGGCCGCCCAGTTGTTCGGATTCAACAAGCAAGACCGAAGCACCAGCAGCACTCGCATGTCTGGCCGCCTCCATACCTGCCGGACCGGCACCTACGACCATCACGTCCGTGTACTCATAGCGGTGCTCGTAGGGCCAGTGTGTTGGAGTCCCACCGCGAACACGACCCAAGCCAGCCATTCTGCGGATAACAGGTTCGGCGATTTTCCATAACAGCCGTCGCTTGTACAGAGTTTTGTAATAAAAGCCGATGGGGAGAAAGCGGTCGAAGCTCTCGACAACGCGAAGCACATCATGATCAAGCGAAGGCCAGGCGTGCTGGGAAACGGCCTGGAGATTTTCATGCATACTCGTACGGCATGCGCGCACGTTGGGCCTGCCATCGATTTCCATTATGCAATTCGGGCAATCGCCGGAGCAGCAGAGTAGGCCGCGAGGACGGTGGTATTTGAAGCTGCGCGAGAAAACTCGACGTCCACTCGCATACAGCGCCGATGCCACCGTGTCGCCGGCCAAAGCCCTGACGGGCTCGCCGTCGAAGTAGAAGGTCATGGGATGCTGATGGTTGACCTGCTGACATTCGTGGGGA
>JAFATF010000347.1 GCA_019244045.1 Acidobacteriota bacterium | reverse complement strand
TCGAGCAATCATTGCCGGGCGGCAGTCGCTAGTGTCAGAGTCGTCTAACCCTACGGGACTTAGCCGCCGCTTTGAATTGCGCAAAGAATTCTGTTTCTCACCTTGGAGCGGCGGTGCGGCGACTGCTTCGCCAAGACAACCACTGGGCGCTATGTCTTTAGTCTCAAGGCTCTTCTCGCTAACCAACCTGGCGCTCCCTGGACCTGCGCTCCAGAAACACGCATCTTGAAGGGGATGGCGGTCAGGGTCGCCGGCATGATCGGGTGGTAATGGAGCATACGAAGCTGCTCTGATGAGAAACCTCGACTCGCCCTTACTTCGTCAACTGCTTCTACGAATTGCTTCTAAACTTTCGGAGTTTATCGCCGTTCGGACGAAATTCTTGTGGCAAAAACGCTCTGCCGAGAAGCGTGCTATCGGAATTGTATTATCCAGCTTATTGGACGATTTTTTGAGACATTGATCGAATGTGATTGACAACGCCTTTGGGGGCCACTAGCTTCAACATCTATTCTGGACGCTCGAGAGACGCCAACAACGCTAAAGACGAGAGTGGGAAACTAGCTCGAGGGGAATGATCCCCAAAAGGAGGGGTCATGATACCCAACACTCGCAGGCCGGTCACTCGGCTTGGACGCGTCAACTGCCCCCTAATTTTTGCGCTGCTCGTTTTCAGTTACCCCGCCAGCGCTCAGGAAGTGACCGCGAGCTTAGCGGGCACAGTAAGAGATCCCGCAGGCGCGGTTGTTCCCGAGGCTGCTTTGGCAGCCACCAACAGAAATACCGGTGTAGTGACGCGAACGTCGTCGAACGCATCCGGCAGTTACATCTTTCCGACGCTGGCGCCCGGTACTTATGTGCTCGCGGTGGAGAAGGCAGGCTTTAACGCAACGACGATCTCTGGGATTTCCTTAAACGTCGATCAAAAGGCCAACGTCGACGTGGCTCTGCAGGTAGGGCGGGTTACAGAATTGGTGAACGTAGAAGGGGCCGCTCCGCTGGTCGATAGCACCAGTGCCACGGTGGGAACAGTGGTTGACGAACAGCCCATTGTTGATTTGCCTCTTAACTTGCGCCGCACGGGCGCGCTCGCTCTAATCGTGCCCGGGACGGTGGACACTACGAATAGGTCATTGGCTTCCGCGAATGGTAACGGGTCCGGATTCAACGATAACAGCTACAGCGGGGCTGGCGGACATTCTTCCGGCAATCTGATTCTAATCGACGGAATGATCTCTCGGGCGCTCAACAATGGCGGGTTTGCGCTGCAACCGGTTCCGGAAATGGTTAAAGAATTCAAGATCGAGAACAATATTTATGACGCAGCCTTTGGTATCGCCTCCGGTACCACCATGAACCTAATTACCGAATCCGGCAGCAACAGCTTTCATGGTTCCGCTTGGGAGTTACTGCGAAATCGCGATCTTGATGCGCGCAATTTTTTTGCGACCGACCGGCCGGAATTTATCCGCAACCAATACGGAGGCGCTTTAGGTGGTCCCATTCGGAAGAACAAGACGTTCTTTTTTGGAAGCTATGAGGGATTGCGCTTAATTCAAGGCCAGACCCAGGGCAGTTTTGTTCCCACAGCTGCCGAGAAAGCGGGAGATTTCAGTTCCTTTCTTACCGGACAAACCGCTAACCTCTGCGCTGCCAGTGGGGCCGCCGCTCCAGCCAACCTCAACTTCGAAACGGGTCAACTGTTCAATCCGGCTTCGGAGCATCTTTTCGCCTGTCCGCCAAACCCTGCAAACCCGAGTGCCGGGACTGCCACAGTTCTGGTGGGTACGCCCATATCGGGAAACCTCGTCACCCAGATCGATCCGGTGGCGCAGAAGGTCTTGACGCTTTTTCCGGCGCCGAACCGCTTCGGGAACCCGAATTATATTAACCAGACGCCGGCACGCCGCCAGGACGAACAATTTGACGTGCGCGTCGACGAGGTCCTGTCCGACAAGGACCGACTGTTTGGCCGTTACCTGTTTGGCAATTCGAACCAACTGTTTCCGGGAAATTTCAATCCCTTTAACCTGTATCAACATTTTAGAGGCCATAATGTGGTGGGGGGCTGGACACACATTTTCAGCCCGACCTTAATCAATGACGCGCGCATAGGTTACCAGCAGGATTATCTGATCCGCGCTCCTCAAGGTTTCCCCCGCGCAGCGGGGCTTTTGGCCAGCTTTGGTATCCAAAACCTGCAGGCGAGTTCGCCTCAATTCGAAGAGTATCCGCTGGTTAACTTTACTAATTTCGCCGGGTGGGGCGATGCCGGCTATAGTCCGGATGTTCTTAAGGACAGAATCGAGAAGTATGAAGATACTGCCACCAAAGTCCTTGGAAAGCACACCATTATTGTTGGTGGTGATCTGAATTTTTGGCAAACTCCCGCCGTGGAGGACCCCATCGAACTGAATGGATCACTCACCTTCAACGGGCAGTTCTCATCATTGGCGGCTGAAATACCTGGAGTTAGCGCAGTTTCCGACCTGGCGGATCTGGAATTAGGTTACCCTTCGGGCGGATTTTTTACGAAACACCCGTTTGTCAGTGAATTGGTCGGCGGGGCATGGTTGAGTCTATTTGCTCAGGATAACATTCGCGTCAATCCGCGATTGAGTGTTGAAGCTGGGCTTCGCTGGGAGTATCGCAAGCAACCTTACGATCGGAACAACCAACTGGCCACCATCTATCCCTTGGCGCGCAACTCGACGCCAGGAGACGCTTTGCTGGTCACTCCTTTGCCTGCGGCCGCCAACGACGCGCTCTGTTCCGACCCTCACTACCTCAATATCAACGGACAATGTGTGATCATGAGCTCGGCCATGAGGACAAAGGTCGGCTTGACGGGTAATAAGCTGCGAGAACTCAGCTACGGTCCAGGACATGGGAACTTTGCGCCACGCCTGGGTATCTCCTGGCGTCCGACTAATTCCGACAAGCTCATCATTCATACCGGTGCCGGCGTATTCAATGATTTGCCCATCACCAACCTCATCGGTTCGTACGTCAACAACAACCCTGTGTCCACTCAATCACCTGCTTACAACACGGCGGTCGGTTTTCCGCCTCCGCTGACCAACGGCATACCGACCACAACGGAAACCATGTTTGCGAATGCCACGTCGGTTCCTCTCTCCCAGATCCTGTCGCAGCTTATGCCGACTCCGTTTTACCATACGCCGACGATATACGAGGGGAGTCTCAGCGTTGAATCTCAGTTTTTACATAACTGGGCGCTCGAGGTTGGTTACGTTGGCAATCGGGGCACCCACATTGACAATGCTCATCAGTGGGGTAATCAAGCATTCCCCGGGGTAGGTCCCATACAACCTCGTCGTCCCTGGCCCGACTTCAACACCATGCTATATGACACTTTCGATGCTATTTCCAACTACAATAGTCTCCAGGCAAAAGTCACCAAAAGGTTGTCCAAAGGTTTTCAGGCTCTGATCTCCTACACCTTCTCGAAAGCGCTCGATTATAACGGTGGCAACTCAGATTTTGTTTCCGCGCCGCAGAACGACAACAATCAGCGGGCCGACTATAGCTTGTCCGACCTCAACATTAAACAGCGGCTAGTCCTCAGCCCAGTCTGGCAGTTACCGTTTGGAAAGGAACAACCTTTCTGGAATACTAACGGACTGGCTAGTGCTCTCGCGGGGGGATGGGAACTCTCTGGCATCATCACCTTCCAGGACGGCTTCCCCTTTTCCGTCCTGGCGAACCAGGATTTCTCCAACACCGGCGCATTTGCTCCAAGACCCGATCGCATATGCAATGGCGCCGGTCCCCAGACGGTGGCCGAATGGTTCGATGTCAATTGCTTCTCGACCGACGCACTGGCACAAGCTTTGGCCAATGGGACGCCTCGCTTTGGGAATGCCCGTCGCAATATATTGATCGGACCGGGAACCCAGCAGTGGGATGTCTCTGTGATTAAGCGAAATCCCATTACCGAGAGGGTGAATCTTGAATTCAGGGCAGAATTTTTCAACATCTTCAATCACCCTAATTTCGGAGCCCCGGGCGCGACTCTAGGTACCAGCGCGTTTGGCCAGCTCACAAGCGCCGCCAGCCCACGCGATATCCAATTTGGCCTGAAGCTCAAATTTTAAGAGTCCATGGAGAGTTCCGGTGGCCCTCGGTCCTTCCCCCGACGTGACGGTGCAGGCAATCGAGTGTGAGCAAGCAACGTCGCTTTCGCTGCGCATGGACGTTTCCGCGGGAAGCAAACGGCTATTCTCGCTTGACGCATTTCGCGGCTGGACCATGTTTTGGATTGTGGGCGGCTCGGCGCTGGTGAGCGGGCTCGCAGCACTCAACCGCAATGCGGTAACTAAGGCCCTGGTGTACGAGCTCACTCATTCAGATTGGCAGGGTTTGCGCTTCTACGATCTGATCTGGCCATCATTCATGCTTATGACGGGCGTCTCGCTTCAGCTTTCTTATGCTAAGCGGTCGCTCAGCCAAACCTATCGACAGATGTTGATGCGTGTGTTGCGACGGTTTCTTGTTCTCTTCCTGTTGGGCGCACTTCGCGAGTCCATTCATTTCGACCGTCCTTATCTCATCGAACTCAGCAGTGCTTTACAGCCGATCGCGGTTGCGTATCTGGCGGCTTTTCTGATCGTGCGTAGATCATGGCGGGTTCAGGCCGCTGTGGGGGCCGGAATTTTGGGTTTTTATGCTCTTTTGCTGGCATTCGTACCAGCACCGGGGATTCCAGCCGGCAGCTACGATAGGAATGCAAACCTGGTGCTCTGGATCGATTTAGCCACTCTCGGGCGGGTTCTGCCGGAACACTGGGGCACCGTGATCAGCACGCTGCCGGCTATCTCCACCACGATCCTGGGCATGCTGCTCGGTGCGCTGTTGATGAGTTCCCGCTCTGCAAGCCAGAAGATAAAAATCATCGCCTTGATCGGGCTTTCCGGCGTGGTACTCGGTTGGGCTCTGAATCCTGTGATCCCCATTGTCATGAAGATGTGGACCACGTCCTACGGCTTGGCATCAGCGGGTTGGGCCTGTTTAATGTTTTTGTTCTTCTACTGGGTAATCGACGTGCGTGGCTCGCGTAGGTGGGCCTTCCCTTTTGTGGTGATCGGCATGAACGCTGTGGCCATTTATATGTCGGAGAGCATCATTCCCTGGAGCAAGACGGTTGCAATTTTTACACATCCCTTGGCGACAACACTGGGTCGATTCACGCTAATCTTCCATGCCGTCACGGTTCTTCTCGTGGAGTGGCTGGTGTTGTACTCGATGTACAAACGAAAGATCTTCCTCACCGCCTGACAAGTATGCCGCGGCGTTTACCGGGATTACTGCTGACCGTCGGAATATTGGCCGGTACCGTGGCCACGTTCGGGCAGCAACTTACCTCGCTGCGCTTCAAACCATATCGTGTGCTCTTGGTTGTTAACACCTGGGGCGATCCCGCTAGCCAAGTGATCACCCAAACAGACGCTTTCCAGCCGATAGCAGCGTTGCTCAAAGCCTGGTCGGTACCGTTCGACATTCTGCGGCTGGACCAGCAGAACATGAGTGCGGGTTATCTGTTCGAACGTTCCGGGGGAGTACGCTACGGTGCGGTCCTCTGGCTAGCGGACGCGTCATCCTACGCAGGGAAGAATTTCGACATATTAGCCGAGGCGGTGCACAGTGGAACCAGCTTCGTAGTTGCTGTTTCGCGATTTGCCGACCCGGCTCTGGAGCGCATTCTGGGGCTCAAATATAAAGGAGAGTATCGCGCCGCGGATCCACTTGTGGTCGAGCCTGCTCATTTCATCACCCGCGAAACGTTAAAGCAGGCTGAGCACGTGTATGGATCACACGGCTTCTGGGTGGAGAACCGCGGCGCTCAGGCACTCATCCACCAAGGACACCACCCCGTATTAACCATCTACCAGCCGCGTCCCGATACGGCGGCTATCTGGATAGGTGCACCTGACCTGCGGGCCTTGCGTGACTCGCCTTACTGGCGAACGATTTTCCGCCGCTCACTCATGTGGAGCCTGGGATATCTGGTCCTGCCTGATTTGGATTACGCTCGCAGCATTCTTGTGATGATCGATGATTGGGGTTGCGCCGACAAGGCCTTCCTGTCTTACTGGCATTATCCGACTGTCACAGAGGAGTTAATGCGCGACAAAGTAATACCGGTGTTGGCCCGCCACAACGCAGTCGCATCAGCCAACGTGATTACCGGCTATGTCGATCGCAAAAGTCACCGCATTATCGCTCCCTGGGGCCAGAAATTCACGGATGCCTACGGTGTACCACAGGACTACACATCCACGTGGCGGGCTTTGAAAGCTGCGGTCGACGCTGGCGTGCTGGAGATTCAAAGCCACGGGTGGACCCACATGCAGCCAGACCTCGATTCTCCCCCCGGTCCCTGGTGGACGGCCGATCTGGAAGGCGAAGGGTCCGTGGGTGGGTGGTACGAGGAGTTCGAGGACTCGCGCCGGGATGCGGAAGCTTCGGCTCTCACACAGTTGTTCCATTTGAAACGGTCGCTCGACTACTTGCGTGAAGACTTCGGCGCACGGCCGCTCTCCATCATCATAGGGGGTGGGGGCTGGTCGAAATCATATGCTAATCACAGCGCGCGCGTGGCCGCCCAAGCGGGTTTCGGACTTTTTGATATCAATGAGCGATATTTCTATCTTGATCGGGATATTTCACTAGATATGGCAGGAATTTCGCCGGGGGCAACTCACCAATACGACCGTGAGCTCAAGCCCGCGGGGTGGCCGGCGCATCCGGACGGGCCGTACGTCTTGCTCTTTCATGACCGCGATATTTCCCTGCAGCACGACTTTGTTGAGCGTACTTTTGAGGCGCTACCCAAGGATACAAGCATCATCAGTATGAATCATTACGTTGCGATTCTACATGCCGGGATCCAATCTGCGGCCGATGGCTTGCAGCTCGGGTTTGAGTACGACGAGCCGTATTGTAGCTACTTCAATAATCACTCTTCGTCCTGGAGGTTGTTGCTGGCGGATCCGCTCCGAGACAGAATCAAGCAGGCGGCCACGATAGACACGGTTGTGGATGGACGGACTACCAGAACTGCCACTCCTGAGTTGCTCCGTGGCTCTCTGGCGGTCCAGATTCCAGCCGGGATGGGCAGACACAGCTGGAGGCTTACAATCAGGTAATCGCCTGAAGCTTAGTCCCAAGGAGGATAGTAAGTTGTTTCGTCTCGCCCACTTTGCACTTGTCTTACTGGTCTGCGCAAGCGGCGAAGCCCAGCCTTCCACGCCGGTGATATTGATTTCAGTGGACACGCTGAGGGCTGACCATCTTGGTTGCTATCAGGCAGGCATACGCCAGTCGCCACATATCGACTCGCTGGCAAGGAACGGCACATTATTTTCGCAGGTCAGCAGCCCCGTTCCGCTCACACTTCCTTCTCACGTTGCAATGTTCACTTCTACGTATCCTTTTGCGAACAGCGTGCAGGATAATGGCGTGCCGCTTGCTATCACAACCGCTACGCTGGCCACTGTTTTGAATAACGTGGGCTACCGAACTGCCGCCTTCGTCGGTGGCTTCGCTCTAGACCGGCGCTTTGGACTGAGCCGGGGCTTCGAGGTATACGACAGCCCTTTTGATCTCCATAAAAAGACGACGCGCGACTTCGGCGATCTTAAGCGGCCGGGTGCTGAAGTGGCCGCGGCGGCCATGCACTGGCTCGATCAGCATGCAAAATCGCCATTTTTCCTGTTTCTCCATCTGTACGATCTGCACACACCTTATGATCTCCCGGCGGAACCGCGCCTGCGCCGCGGCGAGACGGGTTACGAAGCGGAGCTCTCTTATGTCGATCAGGTGCTCGGAGATTTTCTGACGTTTCTTGAAGGCCGTGATCTTCTGAGCAAATCGCTTATCGTTTTTGTGTCGGATCACGGCGAAGGCCTCAACCAACACGGCGAGAGCACACATGGCTATTTTGTTTACCAGAGCACACTGCGGGTTCCCCTCATCATCCACTGGCCGAAAGGCGCAAGACGTCCTCCGAATAACCGCATGGAAGAACCGGCAAGTCTGCTCGACGTCACTCCCACAATTCTGGACGTGCTCGGCATTCCCCGCGCCCCCGAAATGCGGGGCCGCAGTCTGATTGCTGGCATGGACAGAGAAGAAATCTATTCGGAAAGCTTCTATGCACGAAATCACTTTGGGTGTGCAGCGCTCCGGACATTGCGGGTGGGCCGTTACAAGTACATTGATGCCATAAAGCCCGAGCTGTATGACCTTTCAAGCGACCCTCTCGAATTGCGTAATCTATTCAATCGGGAGCGGTCACGGGCAATCCAACTGCGGCAGCGACTCAGCGAGCTGGCCGCCACTATTCCCGCCGCGAGCCCCCGGACGCCCGCGCCAGATGCTGCGAACCTACTCCGGTCGCTCGGTTATTTGAGTGGCCCCCCCTCGGCTTCGAGCCAGTCGGAACCAGGGATTGATCCGAAAGATCGAATCGACGATTTTGAACTCTATGGTCAGGCCCTCGCGCTTGCATCAGCGGGACGGCTCACCGAATCAAGCAGCCTGCTCGAGAAACTCGCCAAGAAGCTGCCTGACGTTGTCGAGATCCGGATCAGCCAAGGCCTGAATCATCAGCAATCGGGCCAAGATGCTGAAGCCGTGCAGGACTTCAAGAGAGCGCTCGAGGGGGCACCGTTAAACGCCCAGGCGCACTTCGATCTGGCGCTCAGCGAGTTTCGCCTGCAGCGTCCCGATGAGGCCGTCAACGAACTTCAAGCCACATTGTCGCTTGAGCCCTGGTATACGCGCGCCGAGGAACTGCTGGTTGATATCTACCTTAAGAAGAAGGATTACGTGCGGGCTCGGGCGCTGCTGCAGCACCTTTTATCGCTGGATCCGCGGAGCTATACGGCGCATTATGACCTCGGCGTACTCGCGGCAACCGACCTGAATTGGAGCGAAGCTCAGCTGGAATTACTTTCTGCCCTGGACACCGATCCCGGTTCCGCCGAAGCACACAATGCCTTGGGAAGCGTGTACCTGCAGCGCCGCGAGCTCGAACCGGCGCGTGGCGAACTCGAAAAGGCGATCCGCTTGGAGCCCGAATTCGCGTGGGCGCACTACAACTTGGCACTGGTTCTTAAGCAGCAGGAGAAGATGGACGACGCTGAGCGGGAGCTCCGTGCAGCCCTAAGAGCCAACCCGCATTTCCCGGCGGCTCGCGCGGAGCTCGATCGAATGGCCGCATCGAGGCCATAGTATCGAAGAGCGGACCACAATCGATTGCCGGTCGACTTTCCGCTTGCCTGTATTGGCCATTGTAGCTGTCATCGGACTAAGGGCAACTTACGGCTATTGACCCAGGGAGACGATCAGAAAAGCCGCGATCTTCGTAATCGCATCATCGAAGAGAAGGCGTTTCAGCTTGCACACACAATGTTTGGTGCGGATTGCGATGGTTTTAATCTCCTCTGGTTGCACGAGCATCCTTCGATCGCGCTCCAATCCACTGGTTTTCAATTCGGGGAGGGTGCAGCAAGGTTTGCATCACCACGCAATACTGCTCGGTTTTCTTTTCGAGCGCGCTCAACTGCTCCTCGGTTGCCAGCGGCGCGCGAATATCGAACTTGATTCTTATGCGCTCGAATCCGACCGGCACCTCCTTTGACATCCCTAGTGTTCCTTGCAAGTCCAGGTCGCCCTCGACGCTTACCTCAATAGCCTCAGTAGGTATCCCCATGGCTCCGGCGACCATCTGGCAAGTGATTTGCGCGCATGCGGCTAGCGCGCCCAGCAATAGGTCTCCAGAGCAGGCGCCAGTGCCCGCCCCTCCAACCCCCTGATGTGCTTGCGCCTTGTAGATTGCCCGCCCCAGATCGAGGGAGCAGGCGATCGGGGCCTCAGTCTGGTTGGCATGCGCAGTGAGGGTGATTCGGGAATCGGCGGGCTCCTGCCGGTACTTATCTTTCAGTGGGCGCTGCAATGATCGGATATCCATATATCTCTCAAATCTGCGCTATTATAGGCGCACTCAGGGTTGCGGCCGAGGCCCGGCACGAGCAGAATCATGGCAATCATGGTAGCTCGTCAGCTCGGGGATGTGCAGAGGCTGCCCAAAAACGTCGATGAGCCCGCCTTTTACGCCAAGTTCAGTCCCGCCAAGCTTATCGCCAGGTACCATGTTCGGCAGTTACCAAATTGTGGAGCGCCTCGGCGCCGGTGGTATGGGCGAGGTCTATCGCGCCAAGGATACGCGTCTTGGCCGCGACGTCGCCATCAAGACCGTCTTGCTCGATGTCCACTCGCAACCGGACGCGTTGGCGCGCTTTGAACAGGAGGCTCGCTCAGCATGCGCGCTCAACCATCCCAACATTGTGACTATTTACGAACTTGGCGATTTGAACGGCACGCACTACATCGCCATGGAGATGATCCGCGGAGCGACGCTGCGTAGTCTGCTTGCTTCAGGACCACTACCGTTTCGCAAGGCTATCGAAATGGCAACTCAGATGGCCGACGCTCTGGCCAAGGCCCACGAAATTGGCCTCGTTCACCGTGACCTGAAACCTGAGAACTTGATGATTACCGACGACGGCGATGTCAAGATTCTCGATTTTGGCCTAGCGAAGCTGATTAGCCCCGGCCAGCATCAGGATGAAAGTGTACCCACTCTCATCAGTCAGCTCACCGAGGCGGGAACTGTGATGGGAACCATTGGTTACATGTCGCCGGAGCAAGCAACCGGCGGCATCGTGGATTTTCGCTCGGATCAGTTTTCTTTTGGTGCGGTGCTCTACGAGATGGTCAATGGACGTCCCGCATTTGCCGGCAAGAGTAAAGCCGAAATCATGGTCGCCATTCTGCGCGAAGAACCCGAGCGCCTGCCCGGGGTGAATCAGCAGGCACCAGCACCGTTCTTTTGGATCCTCGAGCGATGTCTAGCCAAGGAGCCCAATCAGCGCTACGCATCCACCCGAGATTTGGCTCGCGATCTCGTCACCGTCCGCGACCTGCGCATTGATGGTAATGCCCGAGCAACGGCGCCTCGTCCCAATAACTTACCCGTACAGCGCACGGCTTTCATGGGACGCGAACGCGAAGCGGCTGCGCTTCGCGAGCTCCTGAGCCGCGAGGATGTTCGCCTGGCGACGCTGACCGGGCCCGGTGGTATTGGCAAGACTCGGCTCGCCCTTCAGGTGGTGGGCGAACTGTGGCATGCCTTTGCCGGCGGTGTTTGCTTCGTATCTCTTTCGGCGGTTAGCGGCAAGGATGCCATGATTGCCGCCATGGCTGACGCATTTGGAGTGCGCGAGACGAGTGGACAGTCGTCACGTGAGGGCTTGAAGGAATATGTGCGCGGCTTGGCCGACCCCATGCTTCTATTGCTGGACAACTTTGAACACCTTGTTCCCGCCGGTCCTGACATAGCGGACCTACTCACTCTCAGCCCGCATTTGAACGTGGTGGTCACCAGCCAGGCTCCGCTTCACGTTTACGGCGAACATGAGTTTCCGGTTCCGCCGCTAGCAGTACCCGATTCGAGCTCCATTCCGGGACCAGAGGCTCTTGCACGCTTCCCGGCGGTCGCGCTGTTTGCAGAACGCGCAAAAGCCGTTAAAAATGACTTCGCAATCACCCATGACAACGCGGCCGCGATAGCTGCCATCTGTGCTCGGCTGGACGGCGTGCCCCTGGCCATCGAACTTGCTGCATCGCGCATCAAGCTACTTTCTCCGGCTGCTATGTTGGCGCGCCTGGAATTTTCACTCAACCTGCTAATACTACTGTGTTATAAACCATATACCTCTGTCTGAAAGATCTACACCGATCGAACATCATTTAATGTAAGTTCTGGCCATGAGCGCCAACTCTGTTGCGCCAGGCGCCCAGCAAAAACGCTTCGCGGCCTATTTGGATCGCCTGGCGCAAGCCGCGGGGCACCTGGATCGTGTGGTTCCTGTGAAGTCCTATT
>JAFATF010000329.1 GCA_019244045.1 Acidobacteriota bacterium | reverse complement strand
AGGGCTATTGTAGGAGATTTCTCCCTGAAGCACGACTTGAGGATTGTGCGCCGGTGAACGACTTACAGCTTTGGTGTTCAGAAGTCTTTTTAGCACCTTGCTGAAATCCAGCTGCGCCGCCGCGCTTATGTTTCACCTATGCGCCGCCCTCTCCCCGGCAGAGGCTAGGGAGCGGTTCGCCCGCGCGGGATGCGGGGCGGGGCGCAAGCCTGGCTGATTCTATACATGCTAAACTTAGGTTTTCATATGGCTCAAATTCAGCGACGCAGGACGGTTAGCGTCTTGGTGGGCAGTGTGCGGGTGGGTTGCGATGCGCCAGTGGTAGTGCAATCGATGACCAACACCGACACTGCCGACGTCTCGTCCACGGTCGAACAGGTCGCAGCCCTCGCCCGCGCCGGCTCTGAACTGGTGAGGGTAACCGTCAACAACGAAGCAGCGGCGGCGGCGATACCAAGGATTGTCGAGCAGCTCGAGCGGCAGGGCGTGCCCGTTCCCATCATCGGCGATTTTCACTATAACGGCCACCTGCTGCTGACCAAGTATCCTGATTGTGCTGAGAATCTCGCCAAGTATCGCATTAATCCCGGCAATGTGAGTGTCGGCCGCAAGAATGATGACAACTTTCGCACCATGATTGAAGTTGCGGTCAAGTATCAAAAGCCGGTGCGTATCGGAGTGAATTGGGGGTCCCTCGATCAAGCGCTGCTGACCCGCATGATGGATGACAATTCGCGGCTGCCCCAGCCTCGAGAGGCCCGTGAGGTCACCATGGAGGCTATGGTGGTGAGTGCTCTGAACTCAGCCGCCCTGGCCGAGAAGTATGGATTGCGTTCCGACCAGATCATCCTGAGCGCGAAGGTGAGCGGCGTTCAGGATCTGATTGACGTGTATCGCTCTCTGGCAGCGCGCTGTCAATATCCGCTGCATCTCGGACTTACGGAAGCCGGCATGGGGGCCAAGGGGATTGTGGCCTCGTCGGCCGCCCTGGCCGTTCTCTTGCAGCAAGGAATCGGCGATACCATCCGCGTTTCGCTGACCCCCGCACCCGGCGGTGATCGCCGGGAAGAGGTACGGGTAGCGCAACAGATTCTCCAGTCGCTCGGTATCCGCAGCTTCACACCCCAGGTCACAGCCTGTCCCGGGTGCGGCCGCACCACCAGTACGTTTTTTCAGGAGATGGCCGAGGAGATCCAGTCCTATCTCAGGGAGCAGATGCCGGTTTGGAAGGGACGCTACACCGGCGTTGAAGAAATGAAGGTGGCCGTTATGGGGTGTGTGGTCAACGGCCCCGGCGAGTCCAAGCACGCCAATATTGGGATTTCCCTTCCCGGCACATTCGAAGATCCAAAAGCTCCCGTGTACGTCGACGGACGGCTGATGACCACATTGAAGGGCGAGAAGATCGTGGCTGAGTTCATTAGAATTCTGGACCAGTACGTCGATACCCACTATGCCGCCAAGGAAGAGCTCACCTTAAGATAGCTCTGTCACGCCAGCAGCGACAGATTGGGATCGGCTTCATCTTCGGCCGGATCGGCCATATCCTTCAATTCTGGATACCTGCCAAGCAAGTCGCGCGGCGCTTTTACCCGTTGCCCGGTCAGCATACTCTTGAGTTGCAGCGCGTTGACTCCGGCCCGCGCCTCGAAATGATTATTGGTCACCACGTAGGTGACCTCGGTCTGGTTGGCCACAGCCTCAATCTTGTTCTTCCAGGGTCGAAGTTCCGCCTCGCTATAGAGGTAGTTATAACGCTCGTTGCGGTTGGTAGAATCGAACCACTGATCGTAGTTGCGACCATGCAGGCGAATATAGCTAATGGAAGCCGTAACGTGCTCGGTAGGCGCAAGCGAGCGGCCGATTTGTGGTTGATCGATATTGCAGAAGGCAACGTTCATCTTGGCAAAGTAGTTGAGCGTCTCGGCATTGTTCCAGCTCTCGTGGCGCACTTCGATAACCCGCGGATATTCGATGAACTGGCGCAGCAGCACCTCCACATACTCGCGGTTCAAGGGGGTGTTTTTGAAGGAAACCGGAAATTGCATCAGCAGGGCGCCTAAGCGTCCTTCCGAGGCAATAGCGTCCAGGCCTTCCCGCGTTTCCTCTTCATCATCTTCGCCGGGACGGATGGTGGCGGCGGAAGTGGGTTCCATCACCGACAAGGGGGAATGGGTGAAGGAACGAAGCAGCTTGGCTGTGAATACAAAATTAGCATTGACGGCCGAAACCTTCTTACACCAGACCTTAGCCAAATGTGGCTTGATGGGACCATAAAAAGAGGTATTGATCTCGACCACGTCAAAAAACTGGGCCAGATATTCGAGTGGATGCATCTTGCGGGCCGGCAGATAGTCAGGGTAGAAGATGCCCACCCAATCCTTGTAAGCCCATCCTGCCGTGCCGATGCGGAGTTTGCCGGCTCTGTCCATCTTCAGATCAGATTAGCATGCAGCCCGATCAGGGGGTCGGGCAGGAGCTCATCGTTGCTTCGCCGGCAGATACTTCTTTTCGATCGAGGTTACAATCACATAATTCGGATCGACCATTTCGTTCAAGTGGATCTAGGCAACTTTGGACAGCAATTCGTAACTGTCATACTCGGACAGTGCGTAATCTTTGTGCATCCAGCCAATCAGTTCGGTGAAGGCGATGCGCAGGCCGTCGTCGAGAGGACGATAGGCGCCGACCGTCATAATCGCGTCATCACTTTCAAAGCGCGGCCAATTGATTTTCTCCCCTTTCATGACATTTACTTGCAGGCGGGCGCGCAGAGGAACTTCGATCGCGGTGCCTGCGATCTCCCCGTCACCCCTGGCGGCATGGCCGTCGCCGATCAACAGCAGCGCGCCGGGAACATTGACGGGAAAGTACACCGTGTTGCCCTTTGAGGCCTCCGGTGAGTCCATGTTTCCGCCAAACTCGGCAGGCACCATCGAGCTGCGGGCTTCTCCTCCGGCCGGAGCCACCCCGATGCAGCACCCGAAGAAGGGATGCAGTGGAATCTTTACCGAGAAATTGGAATCCAAGGCCTTAAACGTAGCCGTGTGGCACGAATGGTCTATGGGATAAAACCAGATCTTTTCCGGCACCGGGGGCGCCAGCATGGGCGTGTAACTGGCCCGAACCAGGGCGCCGAAACCGGGAGCCAACGCGCCAACCCCCTGGTCGGTGTCAACTTGGATGTCGAGAATCTTCACCGCCAAGGTATCTCCGGGTTCTGCGCCTCAACATAAAAGGGACCGGTTAACGGGTTGTCGCCCTTGACTCGGCTCAGACTGTCCCCGGCTTTTTGGATGGCGTTGCCGAAAGCATCAACCGTATTGGTCTCGAGAATATCGCCGACCTTGAGGCGAGCGACCGGCTCGGCCACCTGGTACGTGTATTGAGGTCCTTCGTCGTAACCTGATATTTCACGATATTGGCGCTCTGCGCATGGCCGGCGATCGCGGCCAAAGCAAGCGCCAACAGAAACCAGTTCTTCTTCATCATGACCACCCTCGAGGGATAATCTCGCCGTCGACCGGGGGAGACGCGAGATCCCAATTTCGTTTTGCATGCGCCATCATAATCGGCTCTCGGCAGTAGCAGGCAGGAGGACTCAGCAGGTAGATGAGGCCAACAGAGTGTCTCCGGAAACTAGCTTTTTTTCGATCGAGGGAGGGACTCCGGTCGCTGGGAGAGGCAGCGACCGGAGCATTCAGGACGTGGTCAGTGAAGAAGGTCCAGCGTGTTGTCACCGTCATCA
>JAFATF010000256.1 GCA_019244045.1 Acidobacteriota bacterium | reverse complement strand
CGTCAGAACGAAGCCGCTGGCGCGGCGGACGCTGCCGCGTGAGTGATGTCGGCAGCTGTGGTGCTCAGATAAATTGTGGGTCACAAGGAGGTCCCCGTGACCCATCTACGCAAAATGATACTGGAGGAACTCCAGCGACGTCATTACTCCGAGGGTACCACACGCTACTACATCCGCCATGTCGAAAGGTTCGCACGACATTTCAACTGCTCTCCGGATCGTTTAGGTCCACAACATATCCGCGAATACCAAGCTCAACTCTTTTCCAAGCAGAAGTTGTCACCTGGCGCAGTGACGAACCACTTGTGTGCCCTGCGGTTTTTCTACATTCAGACGCTTAAAAGACGGTGGAGCATTGCCGACACGCCTTATCCCAAGAAGACGCACCGCTTGCCCACCATTCTCAGCCAAGAAGAGGTAGCACAACTCATCGACGCAGCTCCCACTCCGTTTTACCGCACCATCCTCATGACCTTCTATGCCAGCGGCATTCGCAATGCTGAGCTAACGCGCCTCAAGATCAGCGACATTGATAGCCAACGAATGGTGATTCACATCCAAGGCGGCCAGGGCCGCAAAGACCGCGACGTGATGCTCAGCCCCGTTCTGCTCGAAGAACTCCGCGCACACGGGCGACGGTTGCGCAAACAATCCAGTGTCTGGCTGTTTCCTGGCAACCCCTGGCACACTGGCGATCAGCCCATCGATACCAAAACCCCGCGCCATGCCTGTCAGTACGCTGCCCGCCCCGCCGGCATTAGGAAGAGGGTTTATCCCCACATGCTCCGTCACTGCTTCGCCACGCACTTGCTGGAGGCCGGCGCCGACCTGCACACCATCCAGATTTTGTTGGGACATCACGATCTGAAAGAGACCGCCCGTTATCTCCATCTTTCCCAGCGTCACTTGCACGCGACCGCCAGTCCTCTGGACTCGCTGGAGCTGAAAGGCAGGTTACAACCGGAGCGATAGATGACTCGGCCGCCCCTGGAGGTGGCCGACCTGATCCGCGCCGCAGGCACGGCTTTCATCGAACGCAACCGTCAGTGGCTACGTTGGGCACATATTAAGGTGCTGCTGGCTATCGAACGCTGTCGCACCGCCGCACTCGGCGGTCACATCGATGCGTGCACGCGTTGTGGACATCGCGCTGCCATCTCGTACAACAGTTGCCGCAATCGTCATTGCCCGAAGTGTCAGACCGGCGCCCGTGAACGCTGGATCCAGGCACGTCGCCGCGAACTTCTGCCCACTCCCTACGTCCATGTCGTTTTCACTCTGCCTCCGCAACTGGCTTCGCTCGCTTTGCAGAACAAGAAAGTCATCTATGATTTGCTGCTTCGTGCCAGCGCAGAAACTCTACTCGAAGTGGCTCGTAACCCCAGCCATCTCGGCGCCGAGATCGGCTTCTTCAGCGTCTTGCACACCTGGAACCAGAAACTCCAAATTCATCCCCACGTCCACTGCGTCATCCCGGCCGGCGGGCTCTCGCCCCATCACACCCGCTGGATTCGGTCTCACCCTCGATTCTTTCTTCCTATCTATGTGCTCCGGCGCGTATTTCGCGGAAAGTTCGTCGACGAACTCAAGTTGGCTTTGTAGCGAGGGCAGTTGCACCTTTCCGGCGATCTGGCGCCACTTGCTCAACCTAAGATCTTTGCCTCTGGGCTGCGGCCACTGTTTCGAAAGCATTGGATCGTCTACTCCAAACCACCGTTCGGTGGTCCGGAGTATGTGCTCCACTACCTCGGCCGTTATCCCACCGCCTAGCCATCTCCAACCACCGACTGGTTTCCTTCGACGGCAGCCAGGTCACCTTTCGTTGGCGTGATTCCGCTCACAATAATGAGCAGAAGCTGATGACGCTATCGCTCGATGAATTTCTACGCCGCTTTCTCCTCCATCTGCTCCCCAGGGGCTTCGTGCGCATTTGCTACTTCGGTTTCCTTGCCAGTCGCCGCAGAGCTCAGCTTCTGCCGCTGTGCTTTGCAGCGCTCGACTCCGCAGCAGTGCAAACCGAAATGGCAACATCCACGCCCCAGGACATCAGCCCCAATTGGTTCTGTCCCAACTGTGGCGGACCCATGGTAGTCATCGAAGGATTAACCGCCGCTCAGATCCAACTCCGTTCGCCACCCGTGG
>JAFATF010000224.1 GCA_019244045.1 Acidobacteriota bacterium | reverse complement strand
GGCGCGAAACTCCTCCTGCGGAAACAAAACCAACTGCAATAATTTCTTATCGCTCTCGAAATTCAAAATTCTGCGGATCGCCTCAAGCAGGGGCAGCTTGAGCTCCTGCGCTTCATCGATGATCAGGACAATGGTCTTGTTGTTGATTTCGCCGTTCTCGAGGAGGAAGGCTTTGAGCCGGTCCTCATTGTCCTTGAGGGAACGGCCAGGCTTGATCTCAAAGGCCTCATTGATGGT
This sequence comes from Acidobacteriota bacterium, assembly GCA_019244045.1. Classification (GTDB taxonomy): domain Bacteria; phylum Acidobacteriota; class Terriglobia; order Terriglobales; family Acidobacteriaceae; genus Gp1-AA122. Next base: position 2,591 of record JAFATF010000224.1, on the reverse strand, counting down.
GCGCATCAATGCATTTTCCGAGACATAACCGGGATTGGTCAGCAGGACCGAGATGAAGCCTTGCTCTTGAAAATGATCGTGCATAATCCGTGCAAGCGTCGATTTTCCGGTGCCGACGTCGCCGTACACGACCGATACGCCTTTGCGGTTGACGACAGCGGAGACCGATTTGTTCAAGGCAATAGCGTGAATAGGAGAGAGATAGAAGAACCGAGGAGAGGCAACGGTATTGAACGGCTCTTCGATCAACTCGAAAAATGGTTTGTAGTCTATATGTCGAACCAGTGATGCCATAGTTAGCGTTGTTTGTTTAGTATTAGTATACGAGTTATCTACAATTTGTCAATAGTCCAGCGTATCACTGCCTATGATTTGATAAGGTATATTCAGCACAGGAGGGCAAAAAGGATGGTATCCAGAGAACTTGGTGTGGCGTTTACGGCGGTACTTTGCAAAAAAAAGATACATAGTTGTCTCGGCAAAAAACATGCTTCTACAATCATCTTGTGGTGTCAGACAGGGATTATTGACAGCATATCCAATAGGGAGGTAATCGCAAAGACCATGGTTCGATCCCGGAGAAACCAGAATATGGCACGCACGATTGAGGATATTGAGCAGCTGGATCTGGAGAACTTGCCAGATGAACAGCTTCGAACGCTGCAGAACCGAATTAGAGAGATCATCAATCGGCGGGTACAAAGCCAACTCGATGAATACCGGTTGATGGCCAGAGAAGCCGGGTATCAGCTCTCGCTGTTTAAAATAGGGGAGGAGCCGGAGCGTCGGCGCGGACGCGGTGAACGAGGGCGGCAAGATCAGCGCCGGGGCCCCTTGCCGGCGAAATACCGCAATCCGGATAACCCAGCGGAAAGTTGGTCGGGGAGGGGACACCGCCCCCGCTGGCTTGAGGCGCAGCTTGCAGCCGGACGAACACTCGAAGAGTTAGAAATCAAATCGCCATAGGAGCAGTTGGCCGATGATGGAGGATCGGCCAACTGTGTAAGGCTCGCGGGACACTTGCAGTGCTCCCGCAGAGGGAAAGACGGAGGGAAAGACGAAACACGGCCGGAAAATTGCCGGCGCGAGGGGCGAGCGGTTGTTTGTGAGAAGCAACAGCTTCGAGGGTATTGCACTCATTATTGCATGCAATAGCCTGTCTGTTTGGTTGTTTGCCAATAGCTGCCCTTCCGCCGGAAACAGGGTCAGGCGGTTGGGTGCTGGTTTTTGGATGAGTGGATGGAGACTGTCCGATATAGCAACCTTGGTTTAGTGGTTCTTGGCCAGTGTGGCGGACTGGCTGTTACGGGCGGTTTTGCTGCTCCAGTGTCCGCCAATAGCGTGCCAGTGCCCCGGCAACGGTGTCCCGAGGGTCAGTCTCCAGAATGGCAAGTGCAGTTGCCCATTCCCCGTGTTTGCGCTCAGTGAGTGCTTGGGTGATGAGGTCTGGAAGCGGTGGCGCTGCCCCCCACGTGCTTGGATGCGGTGGGGGAGGCAGTGGTTTCTGGTCACTAAACCCCTTCCATTGGGAGGGAGGTAAGACGGCATAGGCATTGGTATTCTGTTTGGGACGAAAGCGTCCGTTCTCGTCCCGGATTATTTCAGCGCGTTGTACCCAATTAAGGATGCCGGAGGCTTTGAGTTTGGTAAGCCCTCTGGTGACGCTTCGCTCACTGATACAGGCATGCTGGGCAATGGCTTTTTGCGAGGGATCTAATCTGCCGGTTTTGAAATTGAGAAAATAGAAGAGAAGGGAATAGAGGATTTTTAACCCATTGCGGCTGACATCCCCATCCTGTTTGCCCTTTTTTCTGGTTTGGCGCTCAAATTCCTCTGCTTTGATATACAGGATGGAGGCATCTTTTTTAGACAGGGGAACAAAGCGGACAGGTTTCGTCGTGCTGCCTGCCCACACCGGAAAGGGGGCGTAGGTCTTGAGCTGAGGCTTTGGCGAATCGATTGCCGGAACAAATGGTAAACACTCGCTGATGTGACGCATGCGGCTTCCTCTCGAGGCGTGGGGGACACCCCGGCGGGAAGCAGGAAGGGCTTGCAAAACCGGCTGCGTGAGGCAAGATCATGGTTGTTCAGACGATGACCTGGCCTCACCTCAGAGGCTGTGATGCCCCCCGCTTCCACCGGGGGGTTTCGCATATCTGGGCGTGGCTCTGTGGGTGCTTCAGTTCCCGGATCGGTGAGTACAACCAAGAGTGGATACCCGGTGAAGGCGCCGGGGTCATGCACAAAACTCATGCCCCTCCCAAAAATCCGTTCTGAGGCCTCTGGAGGGGGTGGTTCCGGTTTTCCGCTCCCTTGTACCCCTTTGCCTGGCTCCAGCGCTCTGAGAGCGTCTGGAAAGCTTGCAGAGCACATCCAGCCCTTTGTTCGACACCCCGTATGTAAGCGCCGGAGCGAAGATCCCTCACTGAAGCGGCCGGGTCGTGCGGTCGGGCCGGAGTAAAAATCCGGCAGCAGATGGCCTTTGTCGGTAATCGGCAGGGGCTGAGGGATGAAGGACGTGGAGCTTTACGCTCAAGTTCGTTTTGCGGTTCAGATTGAAGGAATAAGCCGGCGGGAAGCGGCGCGTCGTT
>JAFATF010000208.1 GCA_019244045.1 Acidobacteriota bacterium | reverse complement strand
GAAATGGTGATCTTTTGCTGGCCTTTCGAGCCAGCCAAAGGCGCAGAGAAGCCAGCTGCGATCAATAGGACGGTGGCGGCCACGCGCGATGAAGACATCAGCGCCGATTATAATTCTCGCCCACTGGGGGATCAGCCGCGCTCCCATGCCGAGGGAATCGAGTCAAACGAGGAGAGCCTGGGGTTCCTAGAGTACGTGCCGGGGGAAAGAGCCGAAAGTGGCGGGCAAACTAAGAGTCCCGGGGTAATGCTGGGCCCGTTCGTCTCAGCCAGTAGCTCGCTTTAGACCCTTGCCGACCTCTCAAACCAACGCTTCCGTACGGTCGCGCTAGTGCGATCTGCCGCTCGGGCTCCGGGCTTACCGCCAACTGGATAAACTTGCCCAACGCCTCGGGACTCTGTCTCGCCTTCGACGGTTTTTCCTGTTCTCCTCGACCAGCGCTTTGCTATAGACCCTCGCTGACCCTTCCTTCTCCCCTCGCGGTTTGAAGGCTGATCACGCTTGAGCCCCGGACGCTACACCAACCGGGAAAACTTCAGAAAATGTCAAAGAACGATTATCTTTTTACTCCTTCTATTTCTCGAGTCAACCGAATCCGAGTGTATTTTTTAAGCTTTCGAATCAATCAGGTGCAGCTCATTCACAACCCGGTGAACCGGTTTTAGTGCAGAGGCGGGACCGGCTTTTCGCGATGATCTCTAGTGTTCACAAAATCTCAGCACATCGTGAAAGGAACGACTCCTGAAATTTTAAGATCAATTACAACGATGACTGTGGAAAATATGGTGAAAACCGCCAGCCGTGAGACTTTTCCGTGTGAGGCTTTGGCCGTGTTCCGAGTAGCCCAGAGCTTCAACCAAAGCAACGAGCCTGAGTGTGAAGTCCCTGCCCCGGGGGTTGCGCAAACGAGACTCTATCTCGAGTCGAGCGGCGTGAATGGAATCCCCCGATCGTGGCCTGACCGGCGCCGCTCCGATCGTTTACACTTACCGGTTTCTCGGAGCTATCTCATGCGCCATGTCCTCTTAACTACTTGCACTTTCGTTCTTGCGCTCCCCGCACTGGCGCAAAACAAGCATCCCTTGACTTTCGAAGACATGATGGCGCTGAAGCGCGTCGCCGAGCCGGTACCGTCGCCCGACGGCAAATGGATCGCGTTTAGCGCGGTGGATGTCGATCTCAACGCTAATACGCGAACGCCCCATGTCTGGATCGTCCCCCTGGGTGGCGGAGAAGCGCGGGAAGTCATAAAAGATCAGGATGCCGACCGGCCCCGGTGGGCGCCGGATGGCAAGCGCTTTCTGTTTCTTTCAAAGAAGGAGGGCGGCTCGCAAATCTGGATCGCGGACTTTGATTCAGCAACCGGCACGGTGACCACCACACACAAGCTGACGGCGATCGCTACCGAAGCAAGCGGTCCGATTTGGTCGCCGGAAGGGAAAAATATTGCCTTTACTGCTGATGTCTTCCCTGAGTGCGACGGGCTCCCGAGCGATTTAATGGAGTGCAATGCGCAAAAGCTTACCGAGGTTGAAAAGTCGCCGGTGAAAGCTCTGATCTTCACGCGCCTGCTCTATCGCCATTGGAACGCATACCAGGAAGGTAAGCGCACCCACATTCTAGTGATTGCTGCCGAGGGCGGAGGAGTACGCGATCTTACCCCCGGCGATTACGACGCTCCAGTTTTCAGCCTGGGCGGTCAGGACAACTACGCTTTCTCGCCGGACGGCCAGGAGCTGTGCTACAGCTCAAACCATGACAAGGTGGAAGCGACCTCGACGAACAATGATCTATGGATCGTGCCCGTGAACGGGGGCGGCCGCGGCAAAGACATCACGGCGGAAAATCGGGCGAGCGATTCAACTCCGCTGTATTCGCCCGATGGCAAATACATTGCGTACCGCGCGCAACAGAGGCCAGGTTATGAGAGTGACCGGTTCCATCTGATGCTCTATGATCGCCACACGGGCGAAAAGAAGGACTTGACCCAAGATTTCGATCGGTGGGTAGGATCATTCGCATGGTTGCCAAATGGAAAGACCATCTACTTCGCTGCCGAGCACAAACGACACTCTCTCATCTATAGCGTGGGCATACAGTCGAGCAGTGGCAATGGGCAGGAGTATCCGCGGCGAGCTCTGGTTGGCGGGTACAACGACGACCTCACCCTGACGCCCGACGGCAAAACGCTATTCTTCACTCGCATGTCAATCCGTGCTCCCAATGAAATCTATGCAGCCGATGCATCGGGAGAAGGCTGCCCGGCGAAAACAGGGGACGTCGATGGCGGCCAGGAGAGTTGTTCATTGAATAAGGAATGGGCTGTTACATCCATGAACCGGCAGCTGTTGTCTGGCCTTGACATGTCCGACGCGGAGCCTTTCTGGTTTGCCGGAGCACATGGAGACAGGGTGGAGGGCAGTCTGGTCAAGCCGCCCAACTTCGATCCTCGGAGAAAGTATCCGGTAAAGTTTCTCATCCACGGTGGCCCCCAGGGCGCATGGGGAGATGATTGGAGCTATCGTTGGAATCCCGAGCTGTTCGCCTCCAGCGGCTATCTGGTCATCATGATCAATTTTCACGGGTCAACCGGCTACGGACAGAGATTTATCGATGCCATCCACGGTGATTGGGGCGGGGCTCCCTTCGAAGATTTGATGAAGGGACTTGACTACGCCGAGCAGCACTACGCGTTCATCGACAAAAACCGGGAATGCGCCCTCGGCGCCAGCTACGGCGGTTACATGGCCAACTGGCTGCTCGGACACACCCATCGTTTTAAGTGCATCGTTTCCCATGATGGCATGTTTAATTCCGAGTCGGCTTGGGGTACGACCGAGGAACTGTGGTTCAACGAGTGGGAATTTAAGGGCACCCCGTATACAAACCGCGAGCTGTACCGTAGATGGTCGCCTCATCTGGCAGCGACCAGCTTCAAGACTCCCACCCTGGTGATTCATGGCCAGCGGGATTACCGACTCGATGTCTCGGAAGGCTTCCAGCTGTTCACTACCCTGCAGCGGCTCGGCGTGCCCTCAAAGATGCTCTACTTCCCCGATGAAGGCCACTGGGTGCTCAAGCCCCAGAACAGCCGCCTCTGGTACCAGACGGTCAACCAATGGGTGGACCAGTGGACGCGGAAATAGGGACTTGGTTCGGCTAAGGAGAGCACTCGCCGGCAGCTGATCAAGGGATAAAAGAACGACCCCCAAATGAATAGCCGATCGAAATCCCATAGCGCACGGCGCGACCTGAACTGAACTCCTGATTGTTGTTGATCAGGTATAGCCTGGCTTCAGGGCGCACGAAAAAGTTTCCGATCGGGTACAGCCGCAGGCCGCCGCCAAAGTCTCCCATGAAATGGTTGATGCTGCTGTAGTTCGTGCAGCCGCCGAGATAGCTGCAGCTGACTTGCCCGGTATAAAAGCGTGCGCTTTCCGCTCCGATGCCGGCCAGGACTTCGGCACCTAGAAACCTATTGAAGCGCGGCGCAAAAATCGCGTTGAAATCCCAGAACAGGGGGCGGTAAGGGAAGGCACCGCCATAGATGGTTCGGCTGGTTCTCCAGGAGACTTCGCCTTCGACACCGAGGCTTTTGTGGATTAGGGCGTCGCCGCCGATTGTCAGGAAATTGCCGCCTCGCAACGTCTGCTTGAACTGAGAAAAAATCGGGGAAATATTGCTGGAGGGTGCCGATACGGTCCCTGCCCCGATGGCCACATCGACCTCTTGGCCGTGAGCCGCTAGCGCGATCAGACAGAACACAGACAGGCGAAGCACAATGCTCAGATATTTCAAGTGTTTCCTCCGTGAAAAAGTGCTTGGATGTCAATACTACCGCTTAGAGCCGGTAACTTGTAGCGAGTCGAAATCGCCTTAGGCGACAAGCAGGGGAAGGTCGAAATCCGCAGCGCTGGCGAGGCGCCCCGTTGAGCACGTATAAACGGGGGCAGCGCGCGACGCGGGTTATCGAACCTCTGCCCGGCGGAACTTTACCGGCGGGGCCGGTGGCTTCGCGTATGCGCACTCTAAATGCTACCCTATCGCCTGCTCATGGGGCGAGGCCCGCGAAACAAGAGTACTCGAATTGCTGTCGATACCGGCGGCACATTTACCGATTGCGTCTGGATCGATGGCGGCCAGCTCAGGGTCCTCAAGGTCTTCTCCACTCCGGACGATCCTTCGCGTGCGATAGGCGAGGCGCTTGAGAAAATCGGCGTCGGCAAAGCGCTGATCCTCTTACATGGCACCACGGTTGGGACCAATAGCTTGCTCGAGCGCAAGGGAGCGCGCGTAGCGCTGGTCACTACAGCGGGGTTTGAAGATGCCATCGAAATTGGCCGGCAGGCGCGCCCCAAGCTCTACGATTTCTTCGTTGACCGGGTTGCACCCCTTGTACCGGAAGAACTGCGCTTTGGCATCGGAGAACGCGTTGATAGCCAGGGTCGCGTGCTCGAGTCACCATCCCAAGAAGATCTGCGCCACATGGTGGAGGCGGTGCGAGGCTCCCGGCCCGAGGCCATTGCCATTTCACTGCTGTTCTCGTTTTTAAATTCCGCACATGAGCGCGCCGCCGCCCGAGCGCTCGCCCCCCTGGGCGTACCGATTTCCGTTTCACACCAAATACTTCCGGA
>JAFATF010000164.1 GCA_019244045.1 Acidobacteriota bacterium | reverse complement strand
GAGCAGGGGGCGGACGCACACATTGACAAGATGGCGAAGAAATATTTGGGGCAGGACAAGTATCCCTATCGCCAGGGCGGCGAGGTCCGTGTCATCTACAAGGTGCGTCCCGAGCACACCACCACCATGGGCTGAGCTCGCGTAGATTGATTTCCGAGCGCCAGGAGTAGAGTTATCCGCGAATACAAATTGTGTCTGTTGGGCTGGGGCAACGTGAACCGGCGGCTCTTCGAGTTGCTCGAGGCACGCCGAGACCAGTTGCAAGATCAGTACGGCTTTTCCCCGAGGATCACCGGCATCGCAACACGCCGCCTGGGCTGGCGGGTAGCGCCCGAGGGATTTCATTCGCACTCACTCCCGCGAATCGGGGTTCGGAGTGCAGCCGCGGCACCGAGTCCAGGAAATCTTCGCGAATGGCTCAAAGCAGCCCAGGCTGACGTCTTGTTCGAAGCTACTTCCTTGAATGCACAAACCGGGCAGCCCGCCATAGATCACATTCGAGCCGCCTTAGAGCTTGGCGCGCACGCGATTACCGCCAATAAAGGTCCCATCGTTCACGGCTATGAGGAACTGAGCCGCCTGGCTGCCAAGCAGGGATGCCGTTTCCTGTTCGAGTCCACAGTCATGGACGGTGTTCCCATTTTCTCCACGTTTCGTGAAAGTTTACCGCTGGTCCGGGTAGAGGGCTTTCGCGGAATTCTCAATTCCACGACCAATCTGATGCTCACGCAAATGGAACGAGGACTCAGTTTTAAGGAGGCCCTCGGGAAAGCGCGCGACATCGGAGTGGCGGAAAGCGATCCTGCCGATGACATCGAAGCTTGGGATGCAGCCGTCAAAGTCGCGGTTTTGGCGCGCGTGGTCATGAGGATGGCTGTTGATCTCAAGCAAATCGACCGCCATGGCATCGGCCATCTAACCGGTGAGATGGTGAGAGAGGCGCGCGCAGCTGGGCACCCCTACAAATTGGTTTGCCGTGCATCGCGGAAAGGGCACAGTCTTGCGGCTAGCGTGCGCCCGGAGATGGTGCCGCTCGCCGACCCCCTCGCCCATGTCCCAGGAACCTCTTCGATCGTGTATTTCGAAACCGATATCTTTCCCGGCCTCGCCATCAGCGAAATTGATCCCACATTGGATACAACGGCCTATGGCATGCTGGCCGATTTCGTAAAGGCGGTGGGCAGCAACTGGCAAAAATTCGCTTTCGCGTGATCTGAGCTCATTTGGCGGACCACTTCTGTTACCTAAGCGCTCTGCCCGGAACAGTGCTAATCTTGACAATGAGAGTATCACATTTCTACAATTTTATAGTCCGCCGCTCGATGCGAATCTTTTGTCTAAGGTGATGCATCTAAATGGTTTAGTTAAAGTAGAAGGGTAGATGCCCGAGCGCAACGAAACGACGCCTGGCCCCGGCATTGATGAGCGGGAGCGCGAAATACTGACCGCCGTGGTTGAGACGTTCATCTCGACTGGTGAGCCGGTTGGTTCGCGAACGCTTTCCCGCTTAAACCGGGAAGGCCTGAGCCCTGCCAGCATACGGAATGTCATGGCGGACCTGACGGATGCGGGTTTGCTGCAGCAGCCCCATACCTCGGCTGGTCGTGTGCCCACAGCTGCCGCCTACCGTTATTACGTCGAGCAGCTTTCGGGAACTGCCCACCTGTCGCCGGCCAATGAGGCCATGATCCAGGATTGTTTGCAGGGGATCAGTGACGTGGAAGAATTTATGGAGCGTACCTCGCACGTGCTCTCGCTGATTTCGCACAGTGTTGGAATTGCGGTTGCCTCCGGCGCCTCCAAGAGCGCACTGCAACACGTTTACTTCTCGCGCTTAGCCGAGCAGAAGGTGTTGGCTGTGGTGGTGACTCGGTCGGGCCTGGTGCGGGACCGCGTGCTGCGGCTGGACATCTCTCAGGCGGATCTGGATCTGGCGGCGCGCTATATCAATGAAAATTTTCGTGGCTGGACCATGGAGACAATGCGCGGCGAGATTGCCCGGAGGCTGGAGCAGGAGCGAAGCGAATACGACCGGCTGATGAATTCCATCCAGCGGCTGTATGCCGGGGGTGCTTTGGCCACGGAAGGACCCGCACAAACGGTATACGTTGAAGGTGCAGCGAACTTGGCCGCCAGCGAGGAAGACCGGCAGCGGCTGCAGGAGCTGTTGAAGACATTAGAAGAGAAACAGAAGCTGGTCGATCTGCTCAGTGCCTATCTGGACGCGAAGCAGGAGGCGGTCCGAGTGGTAATCGGGCTGGATGAGGCCTTACCCTCCATGCGGAATTTTGTACTGATTGGCGCACCGGCTCGCGTGGGGGATGAAGTCCGAGGTTCGATGGCGGTCATCGGTCCCACGCGAATCGATTATCAGCACGCCATGACCGCCGTATCCTATATCGCCCAGCTGTTTGACAAGCTTCTAAACGAATCGAGAGAGTAAGCCTTATGGCCAAGACAAACGGGAAAACAGAAGTCGAGATGAATAGCCTGGATCTGGAACACGAGCTGCCCTCGGGCGAGAGCCAGGGAGCGGACTCGCAGCGTGCCCAAAACGAGCCGGGTGGGGCTAGCACGGATTCGGAAGTCGAAAAACTCAAAGCCGAGCGCGACACGCTTCTCGATCGCTTGGCGCGGACGCAGGCTGATTTCGATAATGCCCGCAAGCGCGCCTTCCGAGAGCAGCAGGAATATCGGGAATACGCGCTCACTGAGACCGTCAGGTCGTTATTGCCGGTTCTTGACAGCTTCGATCGCGCCCTGGAGCACAACCCCGGGGGCAGCGAATTCCGTTCGGGAATCGAACTGATCAACAAACAGCTGCACGACGTCCTCAGCAAGCTAGGCTTGCGCCCGATCCCCGCCAAGGGAGAGTCCTTCGACCCGCACCTGCACCAGGCCGTAGAAATGGTGGACAGCAGTGAGGCCGAGGATCATCAGGTACTTGATGAGTTGCAGCGAGGATACAAGCTGAAAGACCGGCTGTTACGGCCCGCTATGGTCCGGGTAGCGCGCAATCCGAAATCATAGATTTTATTTCCCAGTTTCATCGACGGCAGCAACGGCCTACGCCGCAGCCTTGAGTCGGGCGACGGCATCACGCAAAACCGTGAATTTGAAAAGCAAGTTTTACGAGGCAATCCTATTCCGACATCAAACGGCAAACGCGACTATTACGAGGTGCTGGGGGTAGCCCGCACTGCGACCGAAGTTGAAATCAAGAGTGCGTATCGCAAGCTAGCGCTGCAGTACCATCCGGACCGCAATCCTAACAATCCCGATGCCGAGGAGAGGTTTAAGGAGTGCAGCGAGGCCTACGCGGTTCTGGCTGACCAGGAAAAACGCAGATTGTATGACCGCTTTGGACATGCCGGTGTGGGCACAGCGGCCTCCGGGGTCGCGGGCTTCGATCCCACTATATTCCAGGACTTCAGCGACATTTTCGGAGACTTCTTCGGCTTCGGCGATCTGTTTGGGGGGGCAGGCGGTGGGCGGCGCCGCAGCCGTGGTCAACGTGGCCCCGATCTGCGCGAGGATCTCACCTTGCAGTTCGAAGAAGCCGTTTTTGGCACGCAAACCGAAGTCGTCGTGCGCCGGCATGAGATCTGCGACGAGTGCCGCGGTTCGGGGGCGGCAGCTGGCAAGGCGCCCTCTAGCTGCCGTACGTGCGGCGGTCGCGGCCAGGTGCGCTATCAGCAGGGTTTCTTCAGTATTGCCCGCACCTGCACCACTTGTCAGGGTACGGGGACGGTGATTACCGACCCCTGTCCAAAGTGCCGAGGCGAGGGCCGCATCCTTAAAGAACGCAAGGTTGAAGCTACCATACCTGCCGGAGTTGAGGACGGCACTCGCATCCGCTATGCCGGGCTCGGAGAAGCTGGTTACCTTGGCGGACCGGCCGGCGACCTGTACGTCGTGCTCCATGTGAAAGAGCACTCATTCTTTGAGCGGGAAGGTCATGATCTGCATTGCGTCATTCCTATCTCATTTGCCCAGGCGGCCCTGGGCACCGAACTGAAGGTTCCCACCCTTGATGGTGAGCACTCTCTTAGGATTCCTGAGGGAACCCAGTCCGGCACTAACTTCCGCATCAAGAACAAGGGCGTTCCCGTGCTCAATGGACATGGCAAAGGGGACCTGTTTATAGAGATCCGCGTGCAGACACCCCTTAAACTTACCCGGCGCCAGCGGGAACTCCTCGAAGAATTAGATGGTATGAGTCAGGTTGAGAATCGTCCCGAACCCCGTACCCTGCTCGGTAAAGTGAAGGATATGTTCAGCTAGTAAACGGTGGTACCGCCGGTCTGCCCAAAGCTCGACTGAAACGCAGGCAGCGCTCGGCAAGCTGGCTTGCTCAACTCTCGTTGTCGTTCGCCGAGCCGCTCCCGACCCTGCACCTACGCGGGGGGTGAGCGACGCGAGCCCAAAAGCGCCGGGTAAGTGTGGCACAGGGAAGCCAGCTGGCCTGATTGCAGCACCGACTAGGGCCAACGAAATTGAAGCCGTGAGCATTGGGGCGCGCCTTGAACGGGGATGAAATGCATTTCGACTACCCTCAGCCGAAGCTTGTACAACTGGCGGCGGCGAGAGTTCATTCCAGGAGGTAAGGCTGGTATCGGCGAAGTCGAATCGTCGGCGGCTTCTAGCGTTGTGCAGCGTTGCTGTGGCCTTGCTCGCAAGCCTTGGGATCACCGCCATTCGGGAATTCATCTTCGAAAGCATTCATCCTTTTCGTGTGACCCAGATTGACGTTTCTACCGGCACCATGAGGCTGGTTCACGGAAATCGAATCTACGTTGTCCGCTGCCAGGAAGATTGTGGCGAATTCAGGACGGCCAGCCGATACGCCATGAAAGACATGGGCGGCTGGCTCGAATGTGTGGCCGGTGGGCGGAACATTCGCTTATCCATCATGGAAGAAAAAATCACATTTGATCCCGGAGGAGGTCACGGTTGAATTTGACGCGTCGCCGCTGGATTGCCGATGAGGTCTGCGGTGCTCGCGCCGTTTTGGTCGGCGATCACGCCGACCATTTAATTCGAGTTTTACGGGTTCGTGTTGGCCAGGAATTCGATATCGTCGCCGGCCGAGCTGTATATCGCGCCCGGGTGGTCTCGATTAGCGACCAGCGCGTCGAATTTGAGTTGGGCGAGCCGTTGCCCGCCCTCCCCGCTGCTGAAATCACACTTGTGCTGGCCATCATCAAATTCGATCGCATGGAATGGGCTATTGAGAAGTGCACAGAACTTGGGGTAGCTCGCTTCATTCCGCTGATTGCAAGTCGCACAGACGTTCACCTGGTCTCCTCCGCAGGGCAGAGGGTGGAACGCTGGCGGCGCATCGCACGCCAGGCGGCCGAGCAGTCGCGGCGCAGTTCGTCGCCTGAGATCGCCGCCCCGATGAAGTTCAAGGATGCACTGGCGTTGCCGGGCAGCTTGCGTATGGTCTTGTCGGAGTCAGAAAACGATTCCCGGCTTTGCGATGCCTTAAAGGCCGACACCGCCAGCGTCGACGTTGCCCTTGCCATCGGGCCTGAAGGTGGATGGACTCGCCGGGAGGAGGAGATGTTCCGTGGTTCTGGCTGGATACCCGCTTCACTGGGACAGACGATCCTGCGCACCGAGACCGCGGCTATCGCCGCCAGCGCCGTTGTGCTAGCGGGGCTGGGATAACTTGTTGCCCTCTGATCGGTTTTTCTCAGTCTTCCTCAATCCTGCCTCCCCCAGAATTGGCTTACGCTTTATGGGCCGAGGCATGTGGAGAACGCAAGCAGGAAGCCGTTCGCACCCGTCCGCCTGGCCGCTCGTCGCCTCGACACCCCGTTCGCGTCTGCTGAATCGACCGAAAGCACACCTTGGCCATCAGATGTCCGAACGTAAGTTCGTTCTTTGTTGATGAAACATGCCGCCGCAGAAAGTCGAAAACCTCTCGTCGGCCCGCCTGTGATCTTCCTCCGGTCGTATCCAAAGCGTACCGGCCATCCTCAGTCTTCTCTGGTATGCTCGTCGAAATGGCGGCCCCGGCAAAGCCTCCCTCGGTTGTTATGTCCTTCACTCCTGACCAGGATCAGCGCGCAGCCATCGAGCATGTCTACGGCCCGATGCTGGTGATCGCGGGCGCCGGGACCGGGAAGACCACGGTTCTGACCGAGAGAATCGCACGCTTGATTCGTCACGGCTATGCCCGCCCACAGGAAATCCTTGCCCTCACCTACAGCGATAGTGCCGCGGCGGAGATGCGCGAGCGCGTGCGTAAACAGCTCGGGGCCAATCTGCCCCTGCAGGCAATGACATTTCACGCTTACTGCTATCGCCTTCTCGAGGCCTGCGGTAAAAAGTTCGCCATCGTCGATGACAAGGATCTGTGGATATTCTTGCGCCAACATATCCGTGACTTGCAGCTGAAATATTTTGTGCGTGCCGCCAATGTCAGCAAGTTTCTCGATGATCTTTTGGACTTTATGCGCCGCTGCCAGGATGAACTGGTTAGTCCCACGCACTATGCCGCCTATGTCGAGAAGCTCAGATCCGGTAGCTTGGCCTTGCCGCGAGTCACTAAATCGAAAGATACGCTGACCTCGAGCGAGCTCATCGAGCGCTGCCAGGAAATCGCGGCTGTCTATGCCAAGGTGGATGGAATGCTGTCGGAGCGAAACCTAGGCACTTTTGGTCACATGATTACCCGGGCTCACGACCTGTTGAGTCGAGATCCTGAGTTGACTGGCAATGAGCGCGCCGGCGCGCGTTTCATTCTGGTCGATGAATTTCAAGACGCCAACTTCGCCCAAGTCAAAATCCTCGAGCGCCTCTCGGGAGCAGAGAAAAATATTTTTGCCGTCGGGGACCCCGACCAAGCCATCTATCGCTTTCGCGGCGCATCGAGCGCAGCCTTTGGGCTGTTTACGCTGCATTTTCCCGATGTCCAGCTGGTCTCACTCGGCAAGAACCGTCGCTCGCTTGAGCCTATCCTGCGCTGCGCCCATTCGTTGATTGCCCATAATCCTCCCGCCTTGAGTGCCTGTGTCGACACCAGCCTGTCCTACGAGCGGCGGCCGCTCGTGTGTACTCGGGAGGCAAACCGGCAGGCTGCTCCCGAACCGGTCCAGTTCGTCCCCTGGGGTCATCAGGAGCTGGAGGCCGCCGACCTGGTTAATACGATTTGCCAGAAGCATAGCGAGCTACGCTGTTCGTGGGGAAGATTCGCGGTTCTTTACCGCAACCATTTTCACCGTGACCAGGTTGTCGAAGAGCTGTCCCGCAACGGCATTCCCTGCGCCATCGAAGGCATCGACGTACTCGACACCTCGGAAGTTCGCGACCTGTTTGCCTGTCTGGGAGCGGTGGTTTCCCCGGCCGATAGCGCCTGCCTGTTTCGCGTTGCTGCGCTCAGGCAGTTTGCCATCGATCAGGAAAGACTGCGTACCCGATTGCACGCCGCCGGACGTGAGGTGCCGCTCTCTGAGGTTCTGGCCGAGGTCGATGGTGGGTCGGAAATCCTCGAGTTACTCGGAAACCTGCACCAACAAATCCGCAGCGCACAACTCAACGCCTCTTCCGCTTTAGCGCTCGTCACGCGGCATTTTTTGCTGCCGACAACTCCTGCCGTCGAGGCTGCCCGCTCCTTCCTCGAGGCCTGGCAAAGCAAACCTCTTACGGAGACCGGCAGCGCCGGTGAATTTATCGAATATCTGGAATATTTCCGTGAGGCTCGGGGGACAATTCCATTGAGCACAGGACCATCGGAGGCGGTGCGGCTGATGACAGCTCACGCCGCCAAAGGCCTGGAGTTCGATCATGTGTTCATCATCCGGGCACATTCGCCTTGTTTCCCCGTGCCCTATCGCGAGCCGCTGTTTGAGTTTCCCCGCGCTCTACGAGACCCCATGTCAATCGCCGAGGACGACGGCAAGAAGCTCAACGACCAGGAAGAACGGCGCCTCTTCTATGTCGCTATGACCCGGGCACGCGATTCGCTGACCATCTACGGCAAGCAGGGCTGCGGCAAAGATGCCAGCCCACCCGGTTTTGTCCGTGAACTGCTGCGCGACGGGACCATTGCTCAAAGCCTGCATCGCCGCGCCGCTCGCCCGGTGCAGGCCGGTCTGTTTGCCCCCACGCAGCAGCTGGGGGCAAACAATCTGAGCGCATGGCTGGCCCTGAGGCCGATGGTTCGCCTCACCAGCAGCCTGAGCGCTACTGCCATCGAGCTCTATAGAACTTGTCCTCTGCAGTTCAAGTTCGAGCGCGAGTGGAGGATCCCGGGAGAAATTCCCGCTGCCATGCAATACGGCGCTTCCATGCACCGAGCCCTTCGCCGCCTGTGCGATGCAGCTCGCCTGGGCAGCGAGTTGGGTACGCGAGAACTGATCGAATACTTTCGCCAAGATCTCTGCCGGGCGCAACTCGAGGACCCTTACCAGCACGAGTTGTACGAGAAACAAGGGTCGGAGCAGTTGCGCGACTTTCTGGAAATCTGGCGCAAGACACAGCCCCACGAAGTTCTCGCTACGGAAAAGGAATTCAAGCTTCAGATTGATGAAGCCACGATGGTCGGACGTATCGATCGTCTGGACTCGACGTCAGACTCCGATGTTGTCATTATTGATTACAAGACCGGCAAACCGCGTTCGCAAGAGGATGCGGATGAAAGTTTGCAGCTCTCCATCTATGCCATTGCTGCCCGCGAGTGCTGGCACAAGAATGCCTCAAGTCTCATTTTTTACAATCTGGAGAACAACACCTCAGTAGTGACCACCCGCTCTGAACTCGAGCTGGAGAAGACCAAGGCCGTAGTGGAAGATGTCGCCCATAACATCGCGGCCGGCAAATTCGAGGCGAGTCCAGGATTCCATTGCGGGTTCTGTGCGTATCGCAGGCTTTGCCCAGCGACTGAAAAGCGTCTGTTTGCTATCCCCGCCCAGAGGCAGGCAGCTCAACGCGGGCCGGCTTAGGCGAACACCTTGCCCCACAAGGCTTTTCCGTGTTCTCTCGTCATCGTTCGAGAGAAGCAGTGATCGCCGGTTTTCACCGCCTTGTCAGTTGAGAGGTGGCCGCGCTCGGCCCCCTCCATGCTCAGTCCGTACTTGTTGCCCATTTGCATGCTGATGATTATCTCCAGCAGAGCACCGCGAAAATCGAATGCAAAAAACTTTGGGGGACGCATTTGGCGTCCCCCTCGGTTTCGAACTACTGTTGCTTAGTGTTTCTTTTTCTTCTTTGCTGCCTTCTTCTTGGTTGCCATTGATCTATTCTCCCTTCCATTTCTCATGGACTATGCAACGAAACAACTGTTGCGACTGATTGAATGTATAGAGTCAATGAAAAACGATGTCAAGAAAAAAATGCATGCGACAAGTCACTGCGTGACGAAAGTTACGCCATCGTGCACGGCGGGAATCTCGGGGCGCGCGATCGAAAAAACGCTTTTCCCTCTGTCCCGGTGCCTTTATCTTGCTGTGACCACTTCACTCGTACTACTTGCCTCGCGCATGCTTCATCCTGAGGCCTCATGGCCGCATCTATAATTGAGCAGGTTGCTCAACAGCGAAGGAGTTTTTTATGCCCGCATTCGAAGATGTAGTCATTCTTTCCGGAGTTCGAACCCCGATCGGAAAATTCCAAGGCGCACTTTCCGATTTCACCGCCCCTCAGCTGGGAGCGATCGTAGTTGGTGAAGCGGTGAAACGCGCCAATCTGGATCCCAAGCTGGTGGACGAATGCATCATGGGCAACGTGGTCTCGGCCGGCATCGGGCAAAATCCCGCGCGCCAGGCAGCTTTGTTCGGCGGTTTGTCCCCCGAGGTCGGAGCCATGACCATCAACAAAGTGTGTGGATCGGGGCTCAAAGCCGTGGCGCTGGCGGCACAAGCTATTCAGACAGGAGACAGTTCGCTGGTGGTGGCAGGCGGTATGGAATCGATGACGAATGCTCCGTACCTTTTGCCGCAGGCCCGTAAAGGCTATCGTTTGGGCAACGCTCAGATCATCGACGCGATGGTGCACGATGGCCTGTGGGATGTCTACAACGATTACCACATGGGGATCACTGGGGAGAACGTAGCTGAAAAGTACGGCATTAGCCGTGAGGAGCAGGACGAGTTTGCCGTGAACTCGCACCACAAGGCGATTGCTGCCGCGAAGGAATGTCGTTTTAAGTCGCAGATTGTGCCGGTAGAGATTCCCGGCAAGAAGAAAGGGACGCCGGCTGTGACTTTTGATAAGGATGAAGGTCCGCGCGAGGACACGACGATCGAGGGGCTACGGATGCTCAAACCCGCCTTCAAAAAGGATGGCACGGTAACTGCCGGCAACGCTCCCGGTGTGAACGATGGCGCCGCCGCCCTCGTGGTGACCGGCCTGGTGATGGCCAAAGAACTCGATCGCAAGCCCATGGTTCGCATCGTGGCTCAGGCCTACAGCGGAATCGACCCCAAATGGGTCATGATGGCGCCGGTGGGGGCCGTGCGTAGGATTTGGGAGAAGACCGGTTGGAAGAATGAGGATGTGGATCTGTATGAGTTGAACGAAGCCTTTTCCGTGCAGGCGTTGGCAGTGATTCGTGAGCTCGGTTTGGACATGAACCGAGTCAATGTGAATGGGGGAGC
>JAFATF010000377.1 GCA_019244045.1 Acidobacteriota bacterium | reverse complement strand
GATCGCCGTCAATTGAAAACCGGACTGTAACTTGGATGAATAGGTGCAATTGCGGGGATCAAAAATTTTTTTGCTGCTGACAGAACACTCCAGGGCTGTCGTGTTCGCCTGCGGCTGGTCGACGTCCCTGGGCAAGCAAGTTCGCGCAAATTCCTGGTGCGCGGTTTCTATGTGGCCGGCGGTGGCTTTGTCTTGGGCCTTTTCGAATGATGGTGTAACGGATCCCCCCGGCTACGATGGCTGGCGACCAGGTGGAAGCGCGCTCATTTTGCGATTGGCGCGTGCTCGCGCCAGGCCTGCTCGCAAAGCCTTTTCCACCAACGCACCATAGTTCCCTCTGTCCATGGAGGACATCACGCTGGCGGCAATGCCCCCCGGTGTAGCCGCCTCCCTGATCAATGTTCGAAGTGGAATCCTCGCCCCGCGCCAGGAAACAATACTATCGCCAAGTGCATGGGCAGCCGCCGTCAAGGCAAGCTTAGGGGGCAAGCCGAGTTTTATCGCCGCCCCCGCCAGCGTATGCAGGGCATGATAGCCGTGGCTCGGTGAATAGGTGGCGGTGAATGCATCGAAGTGGAGTTCGCTCAGTTCGACCACGCTGCCCAGATTTGAGAAAAACAATCTTAAGGCTCGTCGATCACCGACCGGCAACCCCTTCGCAAATGTCAGTGCGGTAAGGCCTCGACCGCTGCGGCAGACCGGACTCGGCATAGCACGCGCCCAGCGTACCGGTCCTCCCATTTGTGTCCGCAAGGTGGATAAGGGAACTCCCGCAGCCAAGCTGACGGCCAGCATCGGGCGGCGAACGCCGCCGATTTTGTATAACAGTTTACTGACTGCGTTTGGAGGCACAGCCACAATCAAAAGCTGGGCCTGCGCCACCGCACCGGGGAGACTCAGCTCGGCAGCGACCTTGTACCTGTTGGCCAACTCCCGGAGCTTTGCCGGATGGTGGTCGTGAACCAGAATGCGCGTCTTGTACTTGGCCAGGCGCAAACCGGCGATCAAGGCCGCCGTGATGCGCCCGCCTCCCAGGAAGACCGTCGCTTTCACGTTAGCTTGGCGCAGGCCCGGTCGACTGCCTGGAGGAAAATTTCGATGTCCTGGTCGCTATGGGCCGTACTGATGATCCAGTGCAGAGAGTTCGAGGGTGTCATAAAAATTCCGTCATCGATCAAATGATTGACGAAGCGTGCATAGCGGGCGGCGTCGACATAGGCGCAGTAATCGCGATAGTCGTAAATCCCCTCCCGGTCGGTAAAGTAGATCTGGAACATAGGGCCAAAGCCCTGCACAATGGCCGGCATGTGGCGGCGCCGAAATACCTCGCGCAGCCCGCTGATGGCCGCGTCTCCGACCTCGTGCAGTCGCTCGTAGACGCCGGGCGCGGATAGTAAGTCCATATTGGCCGCCACGACCTCCATGATGAGCCGGTGCCCGTTAAAGGTGCCATAGTGCAATACCATCTCGTCGCCCCAGCGCATGCGTTCGAGGATCGATCTCCGTCCCGCCACGGCTCCGATGGGGAAGCCTGCTCCCAGGGCTTTGCCGAAGGCCGTGATGTCGGGCTCAAATCCGTAGAACTGCTGCGCTCCGCCCGGGGCGTAGCGAAATCCGGTGACCACCTCATCCAGAATAAACAGCGCCCCCGATTTGCGGGTCAGTTGGCGGATGCGATCCAGATACCCGGGGCGGGGAGGAATCGACCCCATGTTGGCCATGACCGCCTCGCTAATGACGGCCGCCAGCTGATGGCCCTGTTCTTTCATCACGCGCTCAAGTGCGGAGAAGTCGTTCCAGGGCGCCAGAACGACATCCTCGAAGGTGGTGGCCGGAATGCCTCGAGAATCGGGAATCCTCGCGGGGCTTTCTTTGCAGCCTAGTTGCCGGCTGGGGTGGGGGTGCGCGCTGAGAAGGTAAGGGTCGTACCATCCATGGTAGTGACCTTCGAATTTCAGGAATTTTGTGCGCCCCGTCTGGGCGCGCGCTAGACGCAGGGCCAGCATGGTCGCTTCACTGCCTGAGTTGGCGAAGCGGACGACTTCCGCGTTGGGCACCATGCGCAGCAATCCTTCGGCAGCTCGCGTCTCGGCGGGGGTCGCGGCGGCGAAATGCGTGCCCTCGGCGACCGCCCGGGCGACAACTTCAACCAGCTTGGGGTGAGCGTGACCATGAATCAGAGCGCCAAAAGCCATCAGGAAATCAATGTACTCATTGCCGTCGAGGTCCCAAATGTGCGAGCCCTGGCCGCGCTCGATGACCACCGGCCCGGGAGAATACACGGCTGCGCCGCGCGAAGGTGAGTTGACGCCTTCAACCAGAAATTGCTGAGCGCGCTCGAACCACTCCTCGGAACGCTGGCGGCTGCGAGTCGTAAGCGGTGCGTTCAACTTACTATGCGAATCCGGTGAACGGTCATTCATACCACTGTCCTAAAATTGGCAAACGAAATCCGGCTATACAACGGATCGACGATATCGACTCTCGACTGGCGGCAGCCGACTCGGCATCCCCCTTCCTGCGGGAATGATCCACAGGAGCCGGGCAGCGGATTGGGGCTTTGAACCGGCCGCTCGTCGCTCGACAAGCCTGCCCGCTTGGCTTGCGCTGGCGGCACAAGGAATCCTGCGGCGGCATGTAAGTTGAGTCTAAACCGAGCCGGCGAGCGCGCCGCCATCGACCACCAATGCAGTTCCGGTGACAAATGAGGACCGATCGCTCGCTAGATAGAGCGCTGCCTCGGCAATCTCTTCCGCTCTCCCTATGCGTCCCAAAGGTCGGCGCGCTGCATCTGCTCGAAACTGATCCGGCGTCTCGCCAAGCTGCTGCGCCTCTTTGGCCAGCATGCCGGTGTCGGTATCCCCCGGACAAATGCAGTTGACCCGGATGTTGTCAGGTCCATGATCGATGGCCATTGCCTTGGTCAGCAAGACGACAGCGCCCTTTGACGCGCAGTAGGCCGCCGCCTTGCGGCCTCCGCTCAGTCCCCAACCGGAGGCTGTGTTGATGATCGAACCGCCGCCATTGCGGGCCATGACGGGAATGACCAGGCGTGACATAAGAAAGACGGATTTTACGTTGACCGTCATGACCCGGTCCCATTCTTGCTCGGAGAGCTCGGGCACGGTAGTACGCGAAACGATACCGGCGTTGTTGAAAAGAATATCGATGCGATTGAACTCACTGAGCGTCCCTTCGACGACCCGTGCGCAGTCTTCCGCGCGGCTTACATCGGCTCGCAGGAACCTTGCACGGCCGCCAGACGAGGAGATCTCTTGCGCAACCTGATTGCCCGCCTTGTCGTCGGCATCGACCAGGATAAGCGAGGCATTCTCGCGGGCAAACCTGAGCGCTGTTCCCCTGCCAATTCCGCGAGCGGCGCCGGTTAGCAGAGCAACTTTTCCCACCAGTAAAAACGCTGGCATATCCCTATCGGCTGGCCAGACCGCCGGCCGTTTCCGCCCCATCGATGGTGAACACCTGGCCAGTGATGTAGGCGGCATCGTCGGAAGCCAGGAAGGCGAATAGGGCGGCAACCTCCTCCGGTCTTGCGTGGCGGCCGAGCGGAAGTTTGCGGTTGACCTCTGCCAGCATTTGGTCGGTGTACTCGGCCCTCTGCATGGGGGTCAGCACATATCCGGGAGCAACCGCACAGACGCGAATCGTTGGAGCCAGCTCAAGGGCCATGCTCTTGGTGAGCTCAATCACGCCCGCTTTGGTGGCGTTGTAGTCGGCATAGAAGGGTTGTCCCACGAATCCGTTTGTGGAAGCGGTCTGCAAGATCACCCCACCACCCTGTTGCACCATGTGGCGAGCGGCGGTTTGCGCGACATAAAAAACCCCGGTCAGGTTTACGGCCATGACTTTCGACCATTCCTCGGCGGTTATGTTAAGAAACTGGTGGCGGATGCTGATGCCGGCATTGTTGATTACGACGTCCAGCCCTCCCAGCAGCCGTACGGCATTACGAATGGCCGGCTCGACCTCAGTGAGCTTCGCGACGTCGGCATCCACCGTTCCCGCCAGGCCGTGAAGCTCGTGCTGGATTCGTTCTTGTCCCTCGCGGTCACGATCGAGCACGCACACCGCCGCGCCCTCTTCGAGGAAGCGGGCTGCTGTCGCGGCGCCGATCCCGCTGGCGCCTCCCGTGATCAGCACACGCTTTCCCTCTAAACCTCGCATCGCTACCCTCGACTGAGTTAGGGCAATATCGAGTGCCAGGCAAATGAGCGCCTCGGCGGAGCCCCCGCTTACCTCGGCTCGGACTCTGGCGCGGCCCAACTGCTGATCGCGAGCTAGAGTGGCTTGCCGTAGAACAGAGCTACGAATTCTACAATAAGTATTACGACCACCATCAACTCGAGAGCGAAGGCGCGCCCCTGATGGAATTGATCGACCATGAAACGGTAGAGCTCCTCGGCGGTGCGGAGCTTTTCGTTGACCAGGTCCTTGTAGTCGGGCACGCCAACCTTGGCGGCCGCCAGGCGATAAAGACGGGCGGAAAACATATCACTCAGGAACTTAATAGCGTTATCGGTGCGCTCGGTCAGCTCCATGACGTCGAGCAGCACAGTATGCAGGCGGGAGGCTTTGCGGGCCATACGCCAGCGGCGCAGAATACCGTTGCCTTCCTCGAGCGAGTCATAGACGGTCGCCAGCTGCCGAGTCATGAATTCGTCGTAATGACGGAACTCGAGCAGCTGCGAGTTGGCATATTCGAGCAGCTGGATCGCGGTTTCCGAGCCGGCATCGGTGTCGTAGATAAAGGCGCCGTTCCAGCCGATGACCGCAAGGTCATTGGGATAGTAGGAGATACGTCCTTGAAGTATCTCCTGGCGCTCGCCTTCCGATAGTTGAGCAGTTTCCCCGCGAACGATTTGCGCAACCTGGGCTCCATGCTTGGCCAGCAGATCAGCGGCCGCAGGCGCCCCGGTGAGCTCCCGTACGTGAAAGATGAAATAGTCTTCGCTCAGCCACTCCTTGTAGGGCTTTACAATGGCCGGCGCCGCGCGCTGCAATTTCTCCCGGGCAATGCGGGAGGCAAAGCGATC
Organism: Acidobacteriota bacterium; assembly: GCA_019244045.1. GTDB lineage: Bacteria > Acidobacteriota > Terriglobia > Terriglobales > Acidobacteriaceae > Gp1-AA122. The sequence goes on along the minus strand of JAFATF010000377.1, from coordinate 10,939 downwards.
GAAGTCAGAGTTCCAGACCCAGCGGCTGGCGAGCTCGACCAAAGTGTCCCAATCTCCGGCGAATGGCAGCTCGAAGATTAAACTGACGACGCCGTAATCGTAGTACTTGATTTGGCCCTCCAGCCGCTCGCCGCTCTCAAGCAGCAGCGGCTCGATCGACTCGACGACGGGAGGCCGCTCATAGCGGACGTAAGCAGGCGCCGGGTGTTTGAAGGTAGCTTCTTGGCGTCGCGCCCCAAAGATCTCGCGCAGTTGGTCGAGGCGTATCTCCTCGCAAACGTCAAACTGCATCAGGACCAGCAAGGAACCATGCACGGAGCGTTCGGTGACAGCTTCCTGGCGGAGTTTGGTCGAGATGTCCTTGACGACCAGCGGAGCTCGAGTGTCACGTTCCATGCTTCGAATGCCCCAGGACTGGCCAGACAGTGGGTCGGGACGGAGGCCGAAGTTGTTTGCTCCCCTATTCTCGCACCGGTAAGGGCCCTATGGCGAGGTATAAAGATGTAAGTCTTTGAAAATAAAGAAGCGCCGAGAGCATCGAGACCGGCCGGCGAAGTCGCGGGCGGGCGCGTACGGGCGGCCGAGATACCTGCCGAGAGCGACATAAGGGGCGAAGTAGAAGGTTAGAACGTTCAGCTCCTTTCGGGGGAGAATTCAAGGTCCCTGCTATGGTCAGGTGCTAGACTTGCTTCCGCGCGGCCGGGTAAGTCGCGCTGGCAATGGCGATCCGCGCGGCAAATCATGCAGGCGCGATGAGAAATGGGGCGGGGGCGATGAGAAATGTATTGAGAAAGAAAAAGAAAGGAGCAGCCCCGCCCGATCTGACGGAAACCGAACAGGACCTGCTCTGGCACCTCGAAAACGGCTATCAGCTGGAGACTGATTCCCTCGGTGGTGACCCGTTGCTGCGTCGGCTGAAAGACAAAGAAGCCGTACGTCCGCCGTCGGCCACGCGGAATACCGTCAAGGCTTTGGAACAGCTCAACATCATTAGCGCAGCAAAAGGCAACGATCCGCTGCGCATCGTCTGGCGCCTGCAGAAAAGCGGGGCCGCAAAAAGATCGCGGACCTGATCAACTTCTGTCCCATTTTACCGGCAGGGCGTGGGAATCACCTGGTTGCCCTTACTTGCGCTCAACCGGCGAGCAGTGGGTCGCAGCCGATTTCCATGTACCGGAGTCATTCACCCAGGTGTCGCTGCAGATAACGGTTCGCGCCCGATGCGTGCCGCCGATTTCAGCGTCGTAGGTAAACTTGTAATGTGCCACGGCCGTGTTCGAGCCGAAGGTCGCTACCTGCACGTCGCTGATATCGCCGCTCTTCCATTTGTTTTTCTTGTTCTCCAGGTCCTTGATGAACTCATCCTTAGTTTGCCATTGCCCCCAGCTATGCCCCGCGATGAATCCGTCGGCCAGATGCTGCTGCGCCCAAGACACATCATTCTTCATCTGCGCATCCGTTGCCTCCTTTTGTAGTTGCTTGATCTGCTGGGAAACATCGCCATCGCCCTGGGCATGAAGGTTGATGGCCAGAGCGAGAGAGCACAGCAGGGTGATTAGAGCCATAACAGTTCGTGTTGTCACTGTAAATGTCCTCCCTAAAACGCCACGGATTGTACACTGTCGTACGTGCGATTGCCAACGTGGCTCGCCTCGCACCAGGGCGGCGGCAGCGAACAGAGGCGGCTCGGGCTCCAGTTCTTGCCAGAGTTGGCCTCCATCTTCTTCCGCTGCCAAGATTGCCTTAGAACTTCGGGGGGGAACGAGGGATCGTGACCGAGTCAACCGCGGTTTCGGCCTGAGCTCCACAGCAGCCCGCCCGCGATAACCAGCCCGGCGACCACGGAGCCCGCGCGTAGCATGGACCGGCGCACGGATTTCTGGTGAGCCCCCACCCGCTCGCCTTCGGGATAGGGTTCTGCGACAGACTTGGGTCCCTTGCTGAGAGCCATTTGAATTACTTCGGCGAGATGTAGCGCGTGGCGATCGGTCAATTGGGCAACTTGCTCTCGACAACTGAACCCGTCGGCGATAATGAGCGTCTCGGGCGAGGCACGCCGTATGGCGGGCAAGAGCTCTAATTCGGCAATGCCAAGGGAAATCTGATACTTAGACTTTTCCAATCCAAAGGAGCCGGCCATTCCGCAGCAACCCGGAGCGGGTGCGGAGAAATCGATGCCCATTCTCCCAAGAAGCGCCTCTTCATCTTTCATGGTCATGATCGATTTCTGGTGGCAGTGACCATGGACAATCGCCTTGCGCTCGAGGCGTGGCAGCTCGAAACGGGGGGCGCATTGCACTAGAAATTCGCTGAGCAGATAAGTTTCTGCCGAAAGCCGGCGCGCCCGCTCGTCTTGCGGGAAAAGATTGCCCAATTCGTCGCGGAAAACGGCGGCGCAGCTCGGCTCCAGCGCCACCAGGGGAATGCCGGCGTCTATGTAAGGCGCCATGGCATCGAGGACCAGAAGCAAAAGGTCCTTGGCCCGAGCCAACATGCCGAAGTCGTAGAGTGCCCGGCCACAGCAGAGATTTTCACCGGGAACGAGCACGCGAAATCCTGCGGCTTCGAGTACCTCTAGGGCGGCAATCGCCCGATCGGGCGAAAAATAGTTCGTAAAAGTATCGGCCCACAAGATCACGGGAGGCCCGTCTGCATGCGCCGGCTGATGGCGAGCAAACCAACGTCGGAAAGTGATGGGAGCAAAGGCAGGTATTCGCCGCTCGGGTGCGATACCCAGAAAGAGCTTGGCGAGATCGCTCACCAGGGGTAACTGCGTCGCCAGATTCGAAAGTCCCGGTGCCAGCGACGCCAACTGCGCGCAAAGATCGACGTTGCCAAAGGCGTAGGCGTATAGCGGACGCCGACGCCCCTCATAATAGTGCGCCAGAAACTCTGACTTATAAGTCGCAACGTCCACCCCCACCGGGCAGTCGCTCTTACACCCCTTGCAGGAAAGACAGAGCTCAAGCGATTCCCTGACGTGTTCATCCTGCCAGCCGCCTCGAATAATCTCGCGCCGAGTCATCTCCCAAAGCAGATGGGCGCGGCCACGCGTCGAGTGTTCCTCTTCGCGCGTAACCCGGTAGCTCGGACACATCAGGCCGCCTTCCATGCGGCGGCACTTGCCGACCCCTACGCAGCGCAAGGTGGCTCGCGCCAGGCTGCCGTGATCCTCGGCATAATGGAAATGGGTCTCCGGCGCCCATGGCTGGTAGCCCTCGCCGAGGCGCAGATTCTCGTCCAGCCGGTGCGGCTCGACCAGCACGCCCGGATTCATCTTTGCCTCCGGGTCCCAGGCGGCCTTGAAAAGGCGGAAGGCCTCGATCAGTTCCGGCCCAAACATTTTGGGCAATAGCTCTGAGCGCGCCAGTCCGTCGCCGTGTTCGCCCGAAAGCGAGCCCCCGTAGCTGACCACCAGATCGGCAGCCTCTTCGAGAAAGGAGCGGAACTTCGCGATACCCGCCTTGCTTTCCAGGTCGAAGCTGATGCGTGTATGAATGCAACCGTGACCGAAATGGCCGTAGAGAACGCCAGAATAAGCATAGGCGTTCATCAGCTTGCGCAGAGCGCGCAGGTAAGAGCCGAGTTTCTCGGGAGGAACCGCGGAATCCTCCCAGCCTTCCCAGCTCAGCGGCTCGCCCGGCACGTGCGAGCTGGCCCCGAGACTCGCCTCGCGAATCTCCCAAACTTTCCTGGCCGCGCGCGAATCGCTGTACAGACGCACCTGGGGCGGACGCGAGCTCTGGTCAAGCGAGGCGACCATCTTGCCGGCGCGCGCGTCAGCCTCGCGCTGCGTCTCGCCGCCAAATTCGACCAAGAGCCAACCGTTTCCCTGGGGCAGCAGAGAAAGGCCTTCGCTATTCAGATTCTTGCGCCGTGTGAATTCCACCAGGAATTCGTCAATGCCCTCCAGCCCAATGGGGCCGTGCGACATCACCTCCGGTACCTGGTCGCCGCAGGTGTAAATGTCGGGATAGGCGAGGACGACAAGCGTGCGATAAGGTGGACTATTAACCAGCCGGCATTTTGCCCCGAGTACGGTCACGCATGTCCCCTCCGACCCCACCAAGGCGCGCGCCACATGAAAGCCGTTTTCCGGCAGCAGGTAGTTGAGATTGTACCCGGAGACGCGGCGCGGAATGCGGGGATAACGCTGGCGAATCTGGTCGCCGTAGGCGGCCATGATCGCGGCCAGCTGGCCGTAGATTTCACCGCGCCGGCTGCTCTCGTGGGTGACTTGCTGTAGCTCTTCGCCCCCGATGGCGCCGACCTGCATGCGCAGGCCGTCGTAGGTGAGGATCTCGAGTTCTTCGATGTTGTCATCGGTTTTGCCGGCCATAACCGAGTGCACGCCGCAGGAATTATTGCCAATCATTCCGCCCAGGGTGCAGCGGTCGTGGGTCGCCGGATCGGGCCCGAAGGTCAGGTGATATTTTTCCGCCTCGCGACGCAGGTCATCGAGGACAACGCCGGGCTCGACTATGGCAAATCCCTGGTGCGGGTTGATGTCGAGGATGCGATTCAGGTATTTCGACATGTCGATCACAAGCGCTACGTTGGTTGATTGGCCCGCAAGGGAGGTGCCCGCCCCTCGACAGAGAACCGGGGCGGCAAACTCCCGCGCGAGGGCTACACTTGCAATCACGTCTTCAACATCACGGGGCACCACCACCCCAATGGGGACTTGCCGGTAATTGGAGCCGTCGGTGGCATAAAGCGCCCGGCTGCCCTGGTCAAAGCGAACTTCGCCGCGCAGATGGCGGCGCAGAGCGGAAGATAGCCCTTGGGCATCGACGCTCCCGGATGCTTTCCAACCCCGCCCGACCGGCCCGGGCTGACGCACGGGCATGGAGCCGTCGCTCATAATTCCTCGCCTGCCATCTTCAAGCAAATCAGAACTGGGCGCAAGAACAGCTTGGCCATCCAACGGCCCGATGCTGCGCACTTCACCTGAAGCGCTTCGGCGGCTACAGGCTGCGGCCAGCTATATCCAGGGGCGGCTAATGTAGTCGGTCATGCTGAGGATAAGCAGGATCATTAGCCAGAACAGGCCAGCGACGATGACTACAAGCGTCATTTTTTCGCTGATGTACTTGACTCCCATGAAGAAGAGCGCAACCAGCAGCATCTTCGCGGTGGCAATCACCAGCGCCAGAACGATGTTGAAAGCCCCGAGCTCGAGATAGGACACGGCCGCCGTGAGGATGGTCAGGCCTATCAAGCTGGCCCAGATGGTGACGTAAAGCTTCTTGCTGGCAATATGCGCTGACATTCTCAGGACCTTATTTATGAATGTGGCTGATCAGGTAAAACAACGGATACAGATAGATCCACACGATGTCTACGAAGTGCCAGTACAGGCCGACATTCTCGACCGGCGTGTAGTAGTGAGCGTGATAGCGTCCTTTCCAGGCATGGTAAGCGACGAACGACACCAGCCCCACCCCGATCACCATGTGCAAAGCATGGAACCCGGTCATGGCGAAATAGAAGGAAAAGAACATCTCCACCTGCGCCGTGTACGCGCCGGCAAAACGGAACGAGGGGCCAGGAAACTGATGTTCGTCGACAATGTGACCGTAATACTCAACCCCTTTGATACCTAAGAAAGCCAGCCCGAACAGGATGGTAATGAGGAGCAGAACCACGCTGCTCCGGCGCAGGCCCAATTGGGTCGAGCGCACCGCCAATGCCATGGTCAGACTGCTGCACAGCAGCACCACTGTGTTGATGCTTCCATACCAGAAGTCCATGTGCTGGCTGCCTTCGAGCCAGGCCTGGTAGTACATGAAGCGGTAAATCATGTAGCCGGCGAACATGCCGCCAAAAAACATGATCTCGGTAATCAGAAATACCCACATGCCCATGACGGCAGCTTCGGTTTGCTGCTCCAGCGTGGTAAAATGATGCTGCAGCTCCGGGTTGTGCGTGACCACGGCGGGAGGACTATCGGCCAACCGGGACCTCCTGCGGTAACTCGTCGTAGTTATAGGCTTCCCAGGTCACCAGGGGAGTTTCGTCGAAATTGTCGGTGACGGGCGGGGAGCTGATCTTCCACTCCAAACCGGCACCGTTCCAGGGGTTTTCCGGCGCCGCTTTGCCGTAACGCATTGACCAGAGAAAGTAAAGCATGGGCAGCAGATAGCCCACGGCTAAGATGGTAGCGCCGGCGGTCGAGAGCACGTTGAGCACCTGGAATTCCGGTGAATACTGCCAGTAGCGCCGCGGCATGCCCAGCCAGCCCAGGACAAATTGCGGGAAAAAGGTCAGATTGAAGCCTATGAAAATGATCATCGCAGCCAGCCGCCCCCAAAACTCGGGATACATGCGACCGGAAATTTTGGGCCACCAGAAATGCATTCCGCCCAGATACGCCATTACCATGCCGCCCACCATGATGTAATGGAAGTGGGCGATGACGAAATAGGTATCGGTCACGTGCACATCGATGCCCAGAGCGGCCACAAACAATCCCGTCAGCCCTCCCATGGTGAACAGGCCGATGAAGCCGAAGGCGTACAGCATGGGAGTGGAATACGAGATCGAGCCCTTGAACATGGTGGCCGTCCAGTTGAACACCTTGATGGCCGAGGGCACGGCAACAAAATAACTCAACAGGGAGAACACCATGGCGGCGTAGAGCGAGATCCCCGCCACAAACATATGATGGGCCCAGACCAGAAAGCCCAGCACGGCAATGGCTATGACCGCCAGGGCCATAAATTTATAGCCGAAGATGCGCTTGCGTGAAAAGCAAGTCACGATTTCGCTGACTACGCCCATGCCGGGCAGGATCATGATGTAGACGGCAGGATGGGAGTAGAACCAGAACAGGTGCTGGAAAAGCAGCGGATCTCCCCCCAGTTGAGGATTGAAAATGCCCAAATTGAAGATACGCTCGAGAGCCACCAGCATCAACGATATGGCCAGTACCGGCGTGCCCAGAACTTGAATAATGGAGGTTGCATAATTGGCCCATACGAACAGGGGCAGACGCGACCACGTCATTCCCGGTGCCCTCATGCGGTGGATGGTCACGATGAAATTGAGTCCGGTCAGAATGGATGAGAAACCGGCGACGAAAATGGCCAGCGCAGCGGTGATCACGTGCGTGTCCAGAAAGTGCGTACTCAGAGGCGTATAGAAGGTCCACCCGGTATCGACGCCGCCCGAGAGGATGGTGTAGATCATCAGACAGCCGCCGATGGCTAGCAGATACCAACTGAGCAGGTTGACGCGCGGGAAGGCCAGGTCTTTGGCGCCGATCATGATGGGAATCAGAAAGTTTCCGAGCACCGCCGGAACGGCAGGAATCAAGAAGAAGAAAACCATCACCTGCCCGTGCATGGTAAACATCTTGTTGTAGGTATCGGCCAGGAGCAGATCGCCTTCAGGCGTGAGCAGCTCCAATCGGATCAGCAGGGCGAAAAAGCCGCCGATAAAGAAAAAGAATGTGATCGTGATGAGATAGAGAAGGGCGATGCGCTTGTGGTCGGTGGTAAAAAGCCACGAAGTGATGCCGTACTCTTTGTTCAGGTAATTCTCGCGTTCTGACAAGGCGACCGCTGTTGTTGCCATACTCCCTTTTACCTTTGCCGCGTGTCTGCTTTGGAGGCGGCCGGTCCTTTGAAGGTTGGGGTCTCGGCCGGGCCCACTGGCTGCGGGTTTAATGATTTGATATAGGCCACCAGCGCGTTCACCTGATCTTCACTGACGATTCCTTGGAACGTCGGCATGATGGGTTTGAATCCGGCAACCACCTTTACCGCGGGGTTGAGGATCGATTCGCGAATGTAATTCTCATCGGCAATGACCGTTCGGCCATCCTCGAGAAGAACCGGTTTGCCATACACCCCCATGAGGTTCGGTCCACGCCCTTGCGTGTCCATGCGGTGACAGGTGGAGCAGCCCAGGGAATCAAAAACGCCCTGGCCAGTTTGCGCCAGCGAGCCCATGGCTTGGCCGCCGCTCAACCAGCTCTGATACTGGGCGGGTTCCATGACCACTACATCGCCAACCATGCCCGAGTGGTTGGTGCCGCAATATTCGGCGCAGAAAAGGTGGTAGGTACCCGCCGCGGTGGCGCGAAACCAAGCGATGGTATATCGCCCGGGCAGCACATCCTGCTTAATGCGAAAAGCCGGGACATAAAAGCTGTGAATCACGTCTTGTGAGGTCATAATCACACGCACATCGCGGCCGATCGGGATATGCAGCTCATTGATCTCCCGCTGACCTTCGGTATGCTGAAATTTCCACATCCACTGCTTGGCCACGGTGTAAACGTCCATCGAATCTTTTGGGGGCGTGCGTTCCTGGAAGTAGAGGTAGGCGCCCCAGACGAAGATGATGATGAAAACCCCCGCGGGAATCAGAGTCCAGGTAAATTCCACCGCATTCGAACCTTCAATTGGAATGGCTTCGTGGCCCGGCCGCCTCCGGTAGCGAACGGCAAAGACTATGATGGCCGTAAAAATGGCGATGCACATGAGGCCGCAGAGCATCAGCAGGAAGATGAATAGCGCGTCCACCGGCCCCGAGATGCTCGAGGCACGTGCTGGCCAAAGTGGAAAAGTGTTCGAGAACATAGCTTACTCAGCCCGTCTGGCTTCTTGTTTTTCCCCTCGTCGCTCGCGATGAAACATCAGGGCCATGAACCCGCCGAGTAAGACCATGGTGAGGACGCCAGCTGCGCGCAAGAGGCGGAGAACCAGCACGCTGTAGCGCCCGGCGTTGGGATCGTAGTGATAGCAATAGAGCAGAACCTGATCAGTCAGATTGCCTATTTTGCCCTTAGATGAGTCGACCAGCCCAAGGCGCAGATCCTTGGGCGAGAATTCCACTCCGTAGTAGTACTGCGCAATTGTTCCCTCGCTGGTAAGTACGAGGATGGCCGTCGAATGGGCAAATTGGCCGGTTTTCTCGTCATAGTCGTAGCCGAATCCAGCTGCCCCGGTCAGGCGATCGATCGCGGCCTGCGGCCCGGTGAGGAAATGCCATCCTTTCTCCGCGCCGGGGTGAGCGTAGCGTTTTAACCAGGTGGCTTTGCTCCCGCTCGCGTCCTGGGGTGTTTCGCGCGGGTCGAAGCTGATCGTCAGCACGTCGAAATCCTTGCCCATGGTTAATTTGAGGGGTTTCAGGGCACTGACCAGCCCACTCAGCACCTCGCTGCACAGCATTGGGCACTTGTAATAGACCAGGTTAAGGATCATGGGCCGCTGGCCAAAGTAATCGCCCAACCGAACTGGCTTCCCCCTCTCGTCGCGAAAAACCAGGTCAGGTGGAATCTGTTGTTTCAGGTGTTGTTCGATGCCCACGTGTTTCAGGCCGGGCGGTCGCACGTTGGCCGGGGGCGATTCGAGATTTGGACCCATTCCCTGACCCCACGAGCAACTAGCTATGGCCAACATCCACAACACGAATTTTGAGTGCTGACTCACTGCCATTGCTTTCCCAGTTTGTTCACTGTCCCTCGCACCTTCATTTGATCTCATTCCGCTTTTCTTCCTGCCTTCTTGCTCGGCCGGCGCGCGCCGGAGCCTCCCTCGTCTTTGCGTTGCCGGCCAGGTTCGCCGACTCAACGGGCAAGCCGCGGCTGGCCACCAGCTCGATTGCCCGCTCGATCGGAATATGCGCGATACCGGCGTTCTGGTCCACCCAGCCGTAGGTAGCGAGAACCTTTTCCTCTGCGAGGCGCTGGTCGTCGAGCTGCCCTAATTCATTGGTTTCAAGTCGAGGCAGCGGAAACTCATTGGCTACTTTCGGGCCGGGGTTGCGCAGGTCGACAGTCGTGGTGGGCAACAGAGGATTGGTCGCTGCCTGACGACGCTTCGTGTAGTTATCTAAATAGGAAAACATCCCGGCCAAAATGATATGCATCACCAGGCCGACCAGGGCCAGGCCTGCGAGGAACCCCAGGATAGCCAGGGCGCTCAGATCCGAGCGTTCGTATTCGACCTGCGGATGTTCAAATTTTTCGTTCATGATTCATGTGCCGGCTCAAGCGCTGCCTGGGTACGCGGGTCATACAGGACGAGCAAAGGACGGGAGCGTAAGTTGTAAAAGAAGTACGCCAGCCAGAGTCCCCCGATGGCGACAGGAATGACGACGTCCAGCCAATGCACGAAAAACGCGGCATGCTCGTTGGGTTCGATGAACCAGAACAAGTCCACCCAACGCATAACAAAAATCCATATCGCCACTTTCACCAAGCGTCGCGCCTTCCTCTTTCGGGGTGCGGAAAGCAGAAGCGCGAACGGCACGGCAAAGTGCAGCCCGGCGAGGCACAAACCGACGAATTGCCAACCATTGTGCCAGCGCGGCAGATACCAGCGAATCTCCTCCGGCAGATTGCCCGACCAGATAATCAACAGCTGAGAAAATGACATGTAGGCCCACAACATGATGAAGGTGAGCATCAGGTTGCCGTGGTCTTGCAGATTATTGGCGGTCAGAACCTCGGAAAAAGGCTGGTACTTTGCGAGCATGGTCTCAACGATCACTAGAAAGCAAATAGCGAGCAGAACCTGACCGGTTAAGAAAATTAAACCGTACACGGTAGAGATCCAGCTGGCATCGAGCGACATGACCCAATCGACGGCGGCAAAGGTCATGGTGAAGGCATAAAAGAGCACGCCGGCGGAACTCAATGCGGAAAAGCGGTGGCCGAGGTCGCGGACCGGAGCGCGGTCTTGCTCGGCCGACCATTTGCTGAGCAGGTAAGCCAGCCCCAGCCAGATGACGAAGTAGAGGACGCCCCGCAGCACATAGCCCGGCACATTGAGATATTCGAGCTTGGCGTGCTGCAAATTGCGGCTGTGCGCAACCTGGTTGGGGTCGGCCCAGTGGTAGAGCCAGCGGGCGCCCCCGGCCAGCGGGATGAACAAGATTGCCATCAACGGCAGGGTGCGGGCACCGGCCTCGACAATACGCCGGGCGG
>JAFATF010000018.1 GCA_019244045.1 Acidobacteriota bacterium | reverse complement strand
TACAGGCCCGATATTCAGCGGGTTCTCTGCCAGTCAGGTTTTCAGCGTGGCTCCCCACCTGAGTACTCCGTACATTCAGAACTATAACGCAAATATCGAACAGCAGCTCGGTTCCAAAATGGTGCTCGCAATCGGCTACGTGGGATCATCAGGCCGCAAACTTTTCCGATATCGCGATATCAACCAGGCGAATCCTTTGACCGGCATCCGCCCTTTTGATTCCGGGCCCTTTACTCCGCCGGCGGGCATCAGCCCGGGTGGCGCCCCATTCGGGCACGTCGATCAGCTCGAATCGCAGGCTTCATCGACTTTTAACTCGCTCCAGGCAAGCCTAGCGACGACAAACCTGCATGGCCTGGCCACCCGGTTGAACTACACCTACAGCCATTCGATTGACAACGCCAGTGATGGCCTGAATTACGCGCCCGACCAGGCAATGCCGGACAATAGCTTCAACCCGGCCGCCGAACGTAGCAGCTCCGCCTTCGATATGCGCCAGCATTTCACCTGGAGCTTCAGCTATTCGATTCCGGGCAGCCATTTGCTTCCCCAGCTGACATCCGGCTGGGAACTTGCCGGGCTTGCCTCACTCATGACTGGATTGCCGTTCACGGTCAACGATCTCGGAAATTTCAATGGAAGCGGAGAATTCCTCGAGCGTCCTGATTTGGTGGGGAATCCTTTCGCGGGAGTAAGCACGCCTTTTTCATTCTTGAATCTGTCCGCTTTCGCGGCCCCCTGCTCAGCTCCGAATGCGGCGGGCGAGAGTTGCTCTCTGGGGGCTCATTTTGGCAGCTCGCGCCGCAACCAGTTTCGTGGTCCCCACTTTCGCAATTTCGATCTGGGCATAAGCAAGGAAAGCAAGATCGGTGAGCGAGCCAGGATCGAATTACGTGCCGACGTATTCAACATTTTCAACCACCCAAACCTTGCCAATCCACTGTGGCCCGCCTCTCTTGTCGACTGGACGCGAAACGGGGTTGATCCGGCCAGCGGCCGGGGACTCGGGTTTTTGCCCTTGACGGTTACACCGGACGTGGGCGCGCAGAATCCGTATATCGGCGCGGGGGGGCCGCGCAATTTCCAACTCGCCCTTAGATTGATCTTCTGACAGCGGGCCCTCCCGTCGGGTGGCTGTAAGAATCTGAAACTCGGATTTGGCGACGCAATGTGAGTTGGCTGGGGCGAGAAGGGTCGAGGAATTCAGCTCGAGCTATGTTGGTCAAGAGTTGTGCCCAGCGTGGGCTACTGGGTGGAGTACAGCAACTGGTTTCCGCTTCCTTATCCGCCCCCGCGGTGCAATAATGACCGCCGCCAAACTGTTCTCCCCGGTCGTTGAATGGTTATAGGTGGATTGCAATCATGTTAAGAGAAAGGCTATCGGAAGGCGTGCTTTGCATTCTGACTCCGCTGGGACCTCGTTATCTGCGGCCTAGTTTTTGGCATCGAGTGCGTCTACTGTGGATATTTCGGCACTTCCACCGCCTGCCACCGCAAGTCTTGAGCACGCGTGAACAACGCTTTATCGAAATGTTGTGCCAGTCTAATCGATTCATTCCCTGCCTAAGAAGAAGCGGTATGGGAGAAGCGCCCGTGATCGGGGTATTGGAGCACCGCATTCCTGTCTCGCTCGAGGCTCAGCCAGAGAGAATGGGCGTTCGGAGACCGTCGCACGCTGGTCCCCTGACTGACGAGCGCGGTAGCGCTTTAGCGGACAACTCAGCCGAAGCGCTCGGCCGTTAGAGCAAAGGGGATATGCCCGTTTTCTCCGCCTTCCTTCATTTCCCCGCAAGACGTTCCCAGGGCCAGCGTCAGAATGGAGCCCTCCCCGCTGCGTCATTCGAGTTGTCGAACCCGGCAAGCTGAGCCATTGCCGCCAGAATCGCTGCCGAGGCAACATCAGCGCAGAGATCAACGTTTGCCAGGAGGCTCATGCCTGGGAAGAGTTACGGTTCCCCCGTGCCATCGGAAAAGGCCAATTGTACTGCTCTAGTACTGTGCTCGCCCGATCACTACCACGGCGAGCCGAGAGCTGGTTGCATCAATCGAATAGGAGCGGCGTTTGTGTCGGCTTGCCGTACCATGTAAAGAATGCTTCATCGTTTCCGAGGCTGGTGGTCTGACCCCCTATCATTGCTCCTGATCATAGCCTGCCTAGGTGCGTTCGTCGTGCAATCCGGGGAACTAGGATCAGCCGACACAACGCACCGGCTTCAGACCGCACATTCGTTTTTGGACAAGCGAGCCGCCGGTGTTCCCCGACGAGTACCCCCAATTTGGCATCCACCGACGCAGCGGCAAGCTCTATGACCGGTACGGAATTGAACCAGCCGCTCCTGTTGTTGCGGCCGACGTGGTAGCCACCCATATCGAAGGTCTCCCGATTTTTGCATCTTATAACGGCAACAGATCCCAGCGTGCGCAGCATAGTTGTCAACTACATGGTAAACCTATTGATCAATGCGCTGACCGCGTTGGTCTCCTTCCGTTTTCTTCGTCTACTGAACTTCACGAGTGGCCAGGCGATCGCCGGCGCGTTGGCCCTGCTGTTTTCAACCCGTCATCTGCACATACGCAGAACATGATGGAGAACAACTACATTCAATTGCTCACCCTTGTGGGTTTCTCCTACCAGTACGAGTGGCTGCGAACGAGCAATTGCAAATCGCTGTGGGGGTCCGCAGGATTGGGACTAAACCTGCTCACCCGCCTGACCACGGGCTTGGATGTGCTGGCGGTGGCGCTGTTCTTGTTCTTCAGTACTACCGCTTTGGATCACCCTCAACTATCCGTGGAAACGCCCTTCCGCGTAGGGTTTTCCGGAGCGCTTCTGGCGCCGGCAAAGTCGATTTTTCTCTTCGATCCGCTGCTTGTGCTGACCCTGCTC
>JAFATF010000678.1 GCA_019244045.1 Acidobacteriota bacterium | reverse complement strand
CACCTTTATTGCCTTCAGTTGATGGATACCTCCAAAATCCGACACATATGCGCTCTGTCTGGACCATATGCTTGAAGAAATTAAATGTCACTTGTGTCTGGCGTGTGCTCTCCGATTTTGGTAATTCATGATTGTCGCCGATGGAGATGTTGGCGGCATTAAGTAAGCTGAACAAGGATGGGGGGATTGTTCAGGTCGTATCCAGGTTCCTGCCTGCTTCCATAGCCTGAAACCGATCCGCGGCTGTTGATTCTCAGCGGTTGCCTTCGCCTACAGGGCTCTGCGTCCTTCAGATTCGGCTGAATAGAGCGCGCGCTTTCGCGCGTCGTAATCGAATTGTTCCAGGGGGGGACGAATGAAGCCTAGGTATAGGTATGTTCATGGATTGGGCGTTGCCCTAATTGCGGCGGCCGTGGTGGGATTCGGCGCAGCTGCGCAAGCGGCTAGCCCGGTTGCTATAACCGCACCAGCCAACCAGGCGACAGTTTCCGGTTCCGTTACGATTACTGTTACGGAATCATCGTCAGTTGCGTGGGTTGACGTATATATCGATGGCAATTATTTAGTGTCATCGCCACCTTTATCTTTTTCCTGGGATTCGACTAAGGTCTCGAATGGGAGCCATACGATCTCAGTGACTGGTTTTTCCAGTAGTGGGGGTAATCTCGGCTCGGCTTCGGTAACTGTCAATGTTCAGAATTCTTCGTCTTCGACGCCTAGCCCGAGTCCGTCGCCCGCACCATCGTCTGGTCCAAGCCCATCACCGACACCGACGTCCAGTAGCGCGGCGACTATCACGGCGCCGGCCAATGGGGCCACCGTGTCGGGCACAGTGACGATCGCCATAACCGTAAGCTCAGCCGTGTCCTGGGTCGATATCTACATTGATGGGGCCTATTTCGCGGCAACCCCACCTCTTTCTTTTTCATGGAACTCGACTATGGTCAGCAACGGCAGTCATACCATTTCGGTCAGCGCGTTCAATGCGAGCAAAGCGGTCGTCGGTACCGCTTCGGTAAAGGTAACGGTCAATAATGCTGCGGGAAGTTCCAGCCCTTCACCGACTGCCAGCCCTTCACCGACTGCGAGTGCTTCACCGACTGCGAGTGCTTCACCGAGTGCCGTCGCATGTGGCGACAGTAACCTACTCGTGGCGTCTGGAAGTCCACAACAGTGCGCTGCCTCAATTGTGTCAATGTCAGGTTCAGCCGACACTACAGCCAATCTGAATGCCAACAATTACACACCGACAGCAGCAGAATTATCAACATTTCATTCGGTCGCGCCTTCCTGGACGAGTAGCGTGAATGGCCAGTGCCCTCAAGGGCTAACTACCGGAGAGTTGATTCAGTACGTAGCCTGTACGTACGGTATTAATCCTCAGCTTTTGATGGCAGAGGCAGTTATTGAGACGGGCGGCAACAATATCCAACAGTCTTCGCTTGGCGACCAGGGACGGAGTTGCGGAATTTTCCAAGTCGCTTTTAAGGGTGCCAATCACGGCTGGTTCGGGAATAACGAAAACGACCTGCCCTGCGAATCGACCTGCGTAAATGGCCAATTTGTCGCGGCGCATTTGATCGCTGCTTACAACGGACAAACTGGCGAAGTTCCTGCGGGTAATCTCAATTTAGCCCTAGGCTCTTGGTATGACGGGAGCAATCAATCCGGCGACCTCAGTTATGCCCAAGCTGTTTGCACTCAGTTATCCAATCAGGGGTGGAATAGCGAGCTGGGAAAATATTGACAACTGGAAGGAGTAGAAAATAAAAACGGGGGCCTTTCGGCCCCCATGTGAGGTGGACCCAATTATCGCAACAGAGATCGGCTGATCTTAAGGTACAAAATCCTGCTCGGTTTTAGTACTGTAATCTCGCGAGAAAGAAACGAGCTTATCAGTTTGTGACTCGATGCTCGAGCTCACGTTGTAATTAGTTCAATCTCACTTTCCTTATGCAGCAGGCCTCCTAATTCAAGTGGCTATCGGTGCGCCCTAGCTAACGTGGGCATCGACCATGATGTTGAACGCGGGGTCGACGATAGCCTGTGCGACCTCTGGGTCGAGGTCGCGCATAAGCTCGGTCGAACCTTTAAGGTCAGCGAATAGCACCGTTACCGTCTTGCGTTCGCCCTCGACGGTGGTCGACGGGACCGTCCGCTCGGTGATCAGTGGGAGGCCAGGTGCGATCTCAACAGCTGGGGTCTGCAAGGCGACATTCGTGGGCGAGAGGGAAGCCCCACATTCACCACAGAAGCTTTCGTCCGGCTGGACTGGTGCGCCGCATTTCGGGCAGGCAGCGACGAGCGGTGTCCCGCAACTCGTACAGAATTTGCGCCCTTCGCGATTATCCCGGCCACATTTGGAACAACGCATATTGCCCCCACTCTGGCTACCATGGATTTGTCCGGTCAAGGTTGGATCATGCTAAGGCCAATGACCGATAAAGTGTGGCGCGCGAAACCTTAAACAGAGCGGCTATGTCCTGGCGGTCGTGTGCGCCTTTCTCAATCAGTTTGCGGGCGTGGTCGAGTTGCTGCGGGGTGAGTTTACGCTTGCGTCCGAATTTAACCCCTCGGCGCTTGGCGGCTTTGACCCCGGCGCGGGTGCGTTCGCTGATAAGGCTGCGCTCAAGCTCGGCCAAGAGGCCAATCATCTGCCACATGGCGCGGCCTGTCGGTGTGGCGGTGTTTATGTATTCCGTGAGTGAACGGAATTTAACGCCGCGCTGTTTGAGTTCGTCGAGCATGGTTATCAGGTCGCGCAAGCTGCGGCCTAAGCGGTCGAGCTTCCATACAATCAGTGTGTCGCCAGATTCGAGCTTCTTGAGACGGCGGAGCAAGACAGGGTGCTTCGTGGTCGCA
>JAFATF010000662.1 GCA_019244045.1 Acidobacteriota bacterium | reverse complement strand
CGGTGATGCATTGGAAATGACGCAACGCGGCGGCGGCCCATTCGGCGCGGTCGTTATTCATATTATCCGGGTCGGGCGGCAGTTCGCCTTTGGTCGTGGCCGTTCTGCCTTCCGCTTTGGCAATGGCGGCGTCTACTATCTTCGGGCATTCGACGTAGTAGCCCTTGCGCTTTGATGCCTCGATGTCGGCAAAGGTCATGCGGACAAATTCAAGGGCGTCGAGCATGTCCGGCGCTGCTGCGATAAGTCTGGCGTTAGCCTCTACCGGAACCATTCCGCCGTTAATTCTCAAAACTGGAAAACCGTCTTTGTCATTTACGGTAAACCGCGTTGCGGTAGTTATGGCTTGCCACGGCCCCGGCGTGTGTTGTGCTGTCTGTGTCATGGCTTGGTTTCCTTTCATAATAATTTTCGGGTTGCAGCTCTGCTGCAACCCTTGGCCTCGCCGAGAGCCGGGGGTAGCAAGCGCAAGCACCTTCGCGGGGACCCGAAAAGCAATGCGGTCTGCGCGCTCCTTCAGCGCGCAACCGCATCTGTCTTTTTGGGCGGAAGGTGCTTGCGCGCGCGAGGACCCAGCGGGTCCTTAGTCTTGCGGCGTCCGCCGCTAGAGAGTCGTCCGCCGGCAGGCGGATAATGGGCTGCGCCGGCAGGCGCGAAAACAGGACAGGTGACGGCTTCTTAAAAACAAAAAAGCGCCGTCACCGTGAACCCAAAATCATTTTGTCAAAACATCCGATAACGGCGTTTCTAGGCTTTGGCGGTCGAGCGATCGGATCGGCGCTGGGGGCCTCGGCCGCCGCGACGGGCCGGCTTGCCGGCGGGATCTGCGCCGGGTTTTGCGGGGCGAGTGCCTCGGCATTCGGGAAAACGCGGGCAACCCCAGAAGGCACCACGCGCTCCGGATCGGAGCTGCATGGGCGTCTGGCAGACCGGGCAGGGCGGTATGTCAGGCTCCTGTGCTGCGCGCGGGTTCCGCTGGCGGTAGCGCCAGTCGGTGCGGTCGCGATTTCCTTTGCCCTTGTTGCATGTGCTGCACAGCACTTGCAGGTTGGCATAGGTGAGGGCGAATTGTGGATGCGACCGGCGCGGGTAGATGTGATCGACGTTGATCTTCCGGCCGTCCCTCGGGCCGCGACCGCAGCATTGGCAGAGCGCTTCGTGGTCGCGCAGAAAGTCGTAGCGCAAACGCGCCCATTCGGCCGAGTGTTGGGTGAAGGCGGGTGACTGGATGAACTCGATCTGCTCTGCGGTCAGAACAGGCGGCGCGCGCAGTAATTCGCGTTTGATGTCGCGAAAACTCCGCAGTATCGGGGCAGTCGCCATAGTCGCTCAAGTCTAGCAGGCAATGGTTAAAAGGCTTGTGACGGCCCCTTGGGTGGCCCGCCCTAGTCCGACGAAAACGGGTCGGGTGCCGGCTCGGGCGATGCGCTCGGCGGTTCGCTGGCCGGGCGCGGTTTCCGCTTCTTCATCCGGGCGATGTATTTGGTGTTGTGCGCGTTGATTTCGCGCCGAGTGTAGACCTTGGGCGGGGTATAGCTGCGGCTCGTCGAGCCGCCTTCTTCTTTGCGGATCGCGAGGGCCGCTCTGGCGATGGTCGGGGCAACCGGGTGCCCATTGGGGCAGGGGATCGCCTCGGTGCGATCGAGAGAATGGCCGACGATCTCGCCGCACTGGCGGCACATCGCCTTGTACGTCGCCGGCACGCTCTCGCCATGCATGCTGCGGGCAATAGCGGCAATGAGCTGCGGGCCGTCGATCAGCTTGAGCGGCGCGGTCGCGGCATAAGCTTCGGCTTCGCGCGTGAAGCCACGCGGCGTGATGTAGAAGCCGGCGGCGGCGTTGGCGTTGATAACGTCGGCGTGCAACTGAGTCAGGTCGTTCGGCCGCGTCGCGCTCTGACTGGTCGTCGAGGCGAATGCGATAAGGTATTTTTTGCCGTCCTTGGTCGCGAGCAGTTTGGCGGCCGTATCCGGGGTGATCAATTCATAGCCAAGGCGTTCAAGCATCCGCGCGACCTGGGCGCGCAGTTCGAGCGCATTGAGCAATCGCATGGCTTCCAAGGTCGGCACTATGGCGGCCGCGAGGCGGGTAAATTCCCGTTGCCGCAGCTCCTGGGCCGCGCTGGCAAAATCGCTTACAGGCATTGGTCGCTTATATCGTATCGGTGGCTGGCACTGTGCCAGTGATTGAACACACGCCGCAGGGTGTACGAACGGACAATAGAAATTACGGTCATGATAATGCCGATTTCGATATTCTGGCGCAGGCTGATTTGAACACCAAAAAGCGGAAAGACGACGATCTGCGCCGCAACGGCAACGCAGTAGCCGACAGCGACATTCACCAGCGCCTCAATCAGGCTATGTATTCTCGATTGTGCGCCGGCCCGCTTTTTCATAGGCATTGGCCGTTTATATCGCAGTACAGTTAATTTGCTTTTAATCCTGGGCTTAGGTCGGTCGATTAATTCTGCACGATGCTGAGGATGCCCCGTTTTTGATCGACACACGGACAACGCAGCATCACCGGCTTGCGACGCTTGCCCCGCCATCCCCAATGCCACCCGTTGCCACCACAAATGGTGCAAGCCGGATCGGCGTCGGCCTTCACCGACGCTTCGCTTTCGGCGTAGGCGCGGCGTAACTCGTCAAGATTCTGCTGCACTGTGACAACCTTTGGCATAGCTACACGTCTGCCACGGCGTCCCGCCGCAGTCAAAAAGCGGTATGGGTTCGAGTAGGGGTAGGACGCTTTATCGCATCGTGGAGCCGTGCAACGCCTTGGGCTGCGGCGGACGCGATATCCGCCTAACGAGCTTCCTTGCCTTCGATCTGTACCGGTGCGCTGTCACGCCCTGATCGCGCATGGCCTCGCTTCTGATCGCGCTGCCGGTCGAACTCGGCCTCTGCCAGCGCGCGGGCACCAAGGATCATGTCGCGGATATCGTCGTAAGATCGGCACGCGTCGTTAAACCACGGAATTTCAGCATATGGAACATGGTGCCGAAGTCGAATAGCCTCGCGTAAATATTCGCCGGCTGTATCACCTTTGATGTGCATTACCGAACGCAGATGTCTTAATGCTCCGGCCATGCAGCGCTGTCCCAGTATGTTGCGCCACTCTCCATATGTCCATCGCTGCCCATTCTCGCCAAAGAACTCCAGCATGGCGTCGAGCATCTGAATGGCCTTCTCGGGGTTGCGCTTAGGCATGACACCGGCTCCTGAATGGCGGTCGGTGACGGTATCACGCCGCCGTCAAAATGGCCCGTAATCCACGGTGCCAGATTTTGTGTCAACGCCTGTCGAGTATTCGGCTGGTCGGCAAAGTCTATCGCCGCACTCGGCCGACCGCGCGCGCAAGTCTGAAACCCCGCCCGCCTGTGGTTTATCTTATCGGCGGCGATAGCGACTTGCTGGGGACTTTTGCGCGCTTTCCAGAATGCACAGTTATGCGACTTGCGTCGCTTCTCCTTCGCGTGCAAGAACTACAAGATATTGATCACCCGAGCGTGTCATTTCGCATCTTGGATGCCCCCTATCCTCAACCGTTAATGGCTTAGTGACGGTGAAGCCAATCTGGTTATATTCATAACTGCCTTCTGTGAACAAAGGAGGTTCTGGGTGAAAGCTTGCGTCCTTCAATCGACAAGGCAAACAATCCATTAGTGTTGAGGCCGAGAGTTTCGTAACGCTCCTCCTTGGTACTCACAGCGGGATTGACGTACCTCGCTTAACTAATTGTTCCTAAGGGAGGCTCTGTCTTGAAAAGAAGCCGACGCGTGCCGACCGGAGCGGTCAACACTTCAACCTTATATGATAGCATCAAAACGGCTCTGCTCAATAATTGGGTTTTTGCAGTACTTGCTTTAGTGACACTGGGAGGAATTACAGTGGGCAGTCTTATAGCAGCCATACACGGCATCATAACCACTGTGAGTCCTGCCAAACCTGCAATGTCGATGCTGGTGACGGTCGATAAAGGTAAATCATGTGGTGGCGAAATTTGGCCTGAGCCTGAAAACGAAACGGATACACTGCAAAGGTCGATTATCGACGTAGGCTTGAATAATAATTCTGACAACAACGTTATGATTACGTCGGCAACACTTTACCCAGAGTGGATGTTCGGTAGTAATTTCCAAGGAGAAATCAAACCAACAGCCGAATACGACCTGATGTTGGACGATTGGTTGGAAATGGCTGAACTAATGCTGAACGCCCGTGACGTAGATTTTCATCACCTTGGCCAAACACAGTATGATCGTCATCCTGACGAACGAGCCGACAAAACCTCTCCAGGCCTTCGACCGTGGACAGGGCAAGACGATTTAGACAACAAGATGAATGACCATCTTAAGGAGGAGTTTACCAAATGGTGTTTGCCAAAATTTAAGTCACGTATTTGTCAAGAAGGAGTCAATGGTCTAATTACTGCAGGTCGAGTCAAAATAGAATCCTACGGTGAAGATCCTGCTATTTACAAACTTCCATGGGTGAAACCTGATCCAGTGGAAATGACGAAAATGGTTATCAATAAATATACTATCATGAAGCATACAGCAGAAAGATTTCTTATTAAACTGGGATTAAGTCAGTCTAATGAGTATCTTGTAGGGACGGTGTTTCTAGTAATTACCACTGATGGTGGAGAAACGGTGAAATCGGGTCCGCTACGAATCGCTGTTTGTGCACCTGAGAAAGTAAAGTGACAACGTGCAGACTGTCTTATGCAGAGATGTGACGAGGTGGCCAGCGCCGCCGCTGGGCGATCGCGGTGCTAAGGCGAAGCGACTTGCGAGCGAGCTTAGCGCCACTGATATGGAACGGTCCGCCCTGCGGCTTTGATGATACTCCTTCACCGTAGTGGACTCTCACCTCGTACTCTTTGCCGGTTGTGATCGGCGCACCATAAATCAAGATATTTGCAACAGCGATTTTAGGTCACAAAAATCGAGGGGTTTTGAGAGACGCCGAGAGCCTACGAATGTCGCGCGTTGAAAGCCCGCAACCGACCCGAATCGGACGGTGCCGCCTAATCCGTCGAAATCTGGTGAGCGGGCTACGGTTCTAAATTCACCAAGACGAATTAACAGAATGTGCGCTATGCGGCTTCTGGTATAGATCATTGATAGAAACGTCACCGAGCGGCCAAATGGGAAAGAAACAACGTGTTACCCATTGACAGTATAAGCCAAAATGCTGGTTCCATATCAAGCAGCCTATAATAAATGGTGATCATAGGACGATGATATGCATGGTACTCTAAACTAGCATTTGCGTCTTCCCATTGCCTGCTTTGCATTTCGACGCGTTTAATGCTATCTCTAAAAGCAGATAATTGTACACGTAGCGTCAGCCTTTCAATATACCATATGTATCCGATTAACATTTCAAGAATTAAGATAATAGCTGTAGATCGGAATTCGTTATTTATCGCCAATGAAACAATGATTATGAAGATATACGACCCTCTAAAAAAAAATCTGCTTGTAGCTTGCAACCGAAGCAATCCCGCGTATCGGGCAAGAAACATCTCGCGTGTTGCAAACCCGTCATCTTCTGATTGTCTCATCTTATCGAAGGGAAAGCGCGAGGTGCTGAATTATGTGATCAGCAGACTCGCCATTGTCATGAGCTTGGATTAAAGAGCATGGTATGATACGTACAGATCGTGTACGAGGTCCAAAACCAGATTCCAGAGTATGATCCATGATGGTCCGCGAGTTTGTTGTCCAATCCGATATAGTCGTCTGTGAGACAAGGTCTTTTTTATTAAGTACTAATACTATGCTTGAGAGTACTTTCCGTAGTGGGCGGCGCTCTCGCAATTTCTCTGATAAATTGGATGAAAACTCTTGCAAATAATATTTTCCTGAATACTCATTGTCTCCCTCCCAATTTGAGGTTAAATCAAGCATTACGATGAGAGCATGAGGTTTAAAATAAGCAAAGTTTTCAGCATGCTCACCCGGCCTAACTTGACCAATAGTATCTATGGCATGTTTTATTTGTATCTGCAAACGCTCGTTCTTACCTGCTACCACTCTAAAACCGGCGGTTTTTACTATCTTGGTCGTCCGATCTGTAGGAATGTTTGGAGTAGCAAAAGTGCCGTATTGAAAATAATCTACAAAGCTCGTTTTGCCTGCACGTGGCTGGCCGACAATCAATATCTTCTTGCCTCTTAGCCACGTCGTCACCCAGGCCATACCAGTTGGCGCTACGCGTGTTATTAGCTGGACACCGACTTTAAGGGCGATAGCCTCCCCACCAGACATTGAGATCTCCTATCGAATACACGTTCGCGTCTCCCGAGATGATCCCGGGGATTGGTAATGCGCCGGAATCCGCTACGCACAAGCTTATTTCTGCTTTTTTGATCGGGCGTAGCAAGATGAAAGAAGGTCGTGATGCGCGATAAGCCCTGACGTTCCTGAGCACCACACCCAGATGTCCGGTTACCACCCATAGCCGCCGGTGCAGATCTTGTGCTCGCGAACCCGCCAAAACAGCTCTCAAAACTCATTATCGATTACCGCCTCTCATAAGGCGTTTTGTGACAGTGTGCATAAATTAAAACATCTGCATCGCCGCGCGGGCCTTAATGCAATTGCACTTTTTTGATGCAAATTTCTGAAGCGGCAATCGCGGCCATCAACACGGCTTAAGGCGTCAGCCGTGAAATCGTCGCCGGACTGACGTTATAAGTGCGGCCGATATCGGCCAGCGTTTCCTCGCCTTGGTCGCGGCGCTTGACCGCTTCTTTCTGTTGATGCTGCGTGAGCTTCGGCGGCCGCCCCATTTTGACGCCGCGCGCCACGGCTCGCGCCCGGCCTTCGCCGGTACGGGCGCGGATAAGATCCCGCTCGAACTCGGCCAGCCCGCCAAGCACGGTCAGCATCAGCCGGCCGTGCGAGGTGGTGGTGTCGGCCCAAGTGTCGGTCAGCGATCGGAACCCGGCTTTGCGATCGGCGATCGCCGCGAGCGTGTTCAACAGGTCGCGTGTCGATCGCGCCAGCCGGTCAAGCCGTGTCACTATCAGCACGTCGCCGACCGCAAGCTGGTCGATCACGCGGCGAAGCTGCGCACGGTCGGTCTTGGCTCCGCTGACATGCACGTCGCGGAAAACTTTTCTGCAACCGGCCTTGGTCAGTTGCCGCGCCTGAGCCTCGACGCTCTCGCTTTTTCCGCCGGGTGATACCCGCGCATAACCGTATTTCATGGGGTTAGTTATGGCGGTAATTTATGCAAAGGAAAAGTGCTTTTATATCAATGCCCTAATTTTTTTGCATATATCGTAAGTTTTGCAATCGCCGACAGCCGAGCCAGCGGCTAGGACGCTGACGAGGTAACAAGGATGAGGCGATAAAAGGCATAGATTCTATGACTTTTAGCCGAGCGCGGTATGCGTTCCCAGTCCAGAAACTTTACTGGGGGAATAGGGGCGAGGCGAGGCAAGAAAAGGGGCCGAATCAGCCTCTTTTGGCCAGAGGCGCAAAAGGGTAGCAGAAACTGCCACTCTTTTCAGCGCCAGCGAGGCGGCGACCGGAAGAGCGGGACGCGGGAAAAAGGTAAAGAAACTTTACAGTTTTCAAAAAGGGGCGGATTCCGCCAGTTTTAGCCAGACGCGACTGGACCAGGCAAGAGGCGCGTGTTGCTTTTCTGCAACGTGTATTGGGAGCGTGGCGCGGCATTGGGGACTTCATTTGGGTGCCGTCTACTCTCGCAACATATAACTTATACCAGTAAGTAAG
>JAFATF010000521.1 GCA_019244045.1 Acidobacteriota bacterium | reverse complement strand
GCTTGCACTGTCGGTTGTCGTAATCCTTCGATCCAGCCGAGCTGCGCATATGCCGCCTGCTCCTTCCGAATATATGCGAGGTGGGCCGCCGCCAGGATCGGACTCGCCAGCGGTCGACTGTATCCCCACAGGTAGCGCATCAACCACTGCTCCGGCGGCACCGTAAGTAATCCCACCGCTGATCCCAGTAAGAGTTGCCTCGGGTTATGACGTTCCTGTGCCCTGCGCCAACTTTCATCATCATCCCATGTCGTGAGCATCAGATAGTACGCATCGTTTCCCCGGCTGCGATAAAAACGGAAGTTCACCAGCCCCGGTGCATTGCGTACCGTATCTGCAACTAGCCGAATACGGGTGAGTACATCCGCATCTCTGCCCGTTATCGTGTACGCTAACGTCACAACTAATAATTCTGCCATGAATATATTTCAGCCTTTTCTGTATATATCGTTATCAGCATAGCATAACCTCTTATCTGCTGCAATACAATATCTTATCCAGGGTGTCCGTCGAATGGTTGCAAACTCCATTCCCTATCCAATGCCGTAGGGGCGTCACCTTGCGTGCGCCCCAGTGGCTGAGTGACAGGCTTTTGGGAACACGGGCGCACGCAAGGTGCACCGACTCCAACTAAATGATTCCGGGCTCTTTTTTCGCTTTCTTGGTGCGATGAGAGCCAGGCGCACTGCTTTTCTGGGCATAGCGTGGCTCTCGTCTCCAGGTCAGATCGATGGGCGGCGGGGTGATCTCTTGCCAGTCGATCTCTGGCACCACCCGTCGAATGCGCGTACTGGGTCGGATCAGCTTGATGGCTCTTCCCACCTGAAGAATGGCCTGCACGAGAGGGACCCTCTGCTTGCTTGCCAGCTCCGCCAACTCCGGCAAATAGCGCCACAACCCCTCCAAGGAGACATCAAAGGTCTCCACTCCCGCTTCGACAGCCACCTGGACTTGCAGCGCATGCAAGAGCTGAGCCAGGATCACCGTGGCCCACAGTTGGGCCCCAATGACGTTCATTTTCGCACTCCAGAGCAGATTGAGCCCCAGATGATCTTTGAGCAGGCGAAAGCCTAGTTCAATATCCCACCGTCGGGCATACAACTGCACAATCTGCCCTCCTGAAAGTTGCAACGGATCGGTGATATTGCTGATGTAGCTGTACCATTGCCCGCGATAGCGCACGCGAACCAGCCGCATCAAATAGGCGCTTCGATCCGAGCGATGCGCTCCCAGAAAAATGAGCGCTTCGAAATAGCCATCGCGCTGAACCAGACAATGCTCAATGACATAGGACCCATTGCTTCTCAGACGAGCCACCCACCAGATGCTCGTTGCGTGAGGGTATCAAACCACTCAAAGTTGTAATAGCCCAGGTCAAAGAGCAGGAACGCTCCCGCCTCGACCCCACTGAGCATCGCCTGGGCCTGAAGCTGACAATTGGCAATCGCCTTGGGCAGCCAATCGATGCGCACCCATTGTTGCCGGCGAACATCAAAGAGACCCACCAGACGTCCAGCCAGCAACGACGGATCGCCCAAGGGAACCTCCCGCAGCTCCTTGAGCCAGCGCTTGACGGCTCGCATCGTACTTTCATCGAGCGCATAGATCCGCGTAGCGAAGGGAGCCAGAGAGCGATCTTCATAGGGAGCCATCCAGTGCCACAACCAGGTGCTGATCTGAGAGCACATCTGCTGCATCAGCTCCGTTCCATGCCTGGCCAACCGATTGTAGATGGCCTGATCGCAAACCGCCACCGGGGCCAAGGACCCCACCCCAAACGTACTCACCCGTCGCCAGAGATCCCATTGGGAAATCCATCCATGCAGCAAACACCACAGCAACCCAGCGGCCAACAAGCGATTGCTTAACCGGTTGGGGCGTCCCAACGTATTGACCACTTCCGTGGTGCTGGGATGCTCGATGGCCTGGATCATCATCGTTTCTATCACCGCTGCCGGATTCTCAATGGCTGGCAAATCCCGCTGTCCAGGGGTATCATAGATCATAGAGAGGTCTCCTTTTTCTTGTTCAAACTTTCTTTTGAAAAAGATTTTCCTCTCTTTTTTCCTGTTTGGCAACCCCCTTTCTTGAATTAGTTGGAGTCGGTGCGCAAGGTGACGCCCCTACGGACATTGGACCAAACTGGTGCCCACCCCTTATCAATCGCGTCCAGGTGGAGTGTTTGTTGTATTACGTCAAACTTGCTTCCCTGGGATCGCGATCAACAAGGGTCAGTTTGCCGGTGTTGATATCGATGACCAGTCCATGGATGGGGATGCGCGGTAGATAGGGGCTATTGCGAATGG
>JAFATF010000504.1 GCA_019244045.1 Acidobacteriota bacterium | reverse complement strand
ATGATTGGCAATTCGGTGAGTTCGATCAACAGCACCTCTGCGGCCGCTACGCTTTTGGGATCTGGCGTCGAGCTAACCCAAAAGTCAGCGTTGAGGAATGGAGATGAAGACAGTGGCGACAGCTGCGGTACTAGTTGTTTCTGCCAAATTTCTTCTACAGTCCAACCAGCCTTTACTAAGAGACTCTCGATATCACTAGCAAACCGCCACGTTCTATATGCGACGGGAAACAAAGAGATCAAGATCCGCTGTCCTGCGAACCTAGACAGCCGGTCTGCCATCGCGTGGAACTTATCTCCCGGTATATCCGGCGCTGCCATCTGGCGCTCAAGCTGGACACGCGCCAAGTACGCTTTTGCCGCTGCCTCTTCTGCTTTGGCTGCGCGTTCACGGGCTTCGGTGATGGACTTGGCAGCTTCCAACTCTGCCCCCTTTGCTTTCCTCGCAATGAAAATGCCTATGGCCACCTCGGCAAAAACTCCTACCGCGATTAGCGATCCGCCAACGACTGAACGCGGAGGCCATGTCAGCGTTTTGATTGCCTCCCATATCTCTGGGCCGGATTCAAAAAGTAAGCCTGCCACCACGCTCAACCCAGCAATGGTTGTTGCTACCTCCAACGCGCCAAGCCCCAGTCCAATGCTCTGTTTCTTGATTGGACTGATCGCGGACAATTGAAATTCAGCCGGGGACAAATAAAATTCCCGTTGGCTAGTAGGGCAAAAACGATACAAGTCGAAGACGACTTGTATGGTGAGCGATCAGCAGGTGAAGCGGCTGTGGCGACTGGCACAGAAGTGGTCGTTGGAAGTTGCAGCGGCGAAGGCGGGGATGGACCCGAAGACGGCGCGGAAGTACCTGCGGGAGCGACGCCTGCCGAGCGAGATGCGACAAAAGCACACGTGGCGAACACGGCCGGATCCGTTTGCGGACAGCTGGGAAGAGATTCGGGAATTGCTGGTTGCCGAGCCCGGTTTACAAGCGAAAACAGTGTTTGAGCATCTGCAGAGAAGGTATCCCGGGCGGTTCCGCGATGGGCAAGTACGAACACTGCGGCGCCGAATCAAGTACTGGCGGGCGACGGAAGGACCGCCACGCGAAGTGTTCTTTGCACAGGAGCATCGAGCTGGTGAGTTGTGTCAATCGGACTTCACACACTGCCGGGAGTTGGGCGTCACAATCAACGGTCAAGCGTTTTCGCATCTGATCTATCATTTCGTTCTGACCTACTCGAACTGGGAAACGGGGACTATCTGTTACTCAGAAACATTCGAGAGCCTGAGCGAGGGGCTGCAGAATGCACTGTGGCAGTTAGGCGGTGTTCCCCTCGAGCATCGAACGGACCGGATGAGCGCGGCTGTGAATAACCTATGCGATGGGAAAGAGTTTACACGAGCCTACGAAGGGCTATTGCGACATTACAAGCTCGGTGGTCAGAAGGCGCAGGCTGGTCAGGCGAATGAGAACGGGGATGTCGAACAGCGGCATTATCGCTTCAAGCAAGCAGTCGATCAAGCTCTGATGCTGCGAGGCAGCCGCGACTTTCCGAGTGTGGCGGCTTATCAGCTGTTTCTCAACAAGCTGTTCACACGTTTGAATGCCGGACGGCGGGAACGCTATCTGGAGGAGGTGGCGAAGCTGCGGCCCTTGCCGGATCAACGATTGGACACAGCGCGCCGAGAACGGGTACGTGTCAGTCCAGGAAGTCTGGTGACCGTTCATCGGAACTACTATTCGGTGCATAGCCGGCTGATTGGGGAGATGGTGGAAGCCAGGGTGTTGCCCGACACGGTCGAGATCTGGTACGCCGATCGCAAAGTGGAAGAGTTGCCACGTTTACGTGGTCGAGGCAAACACCGGGTCGATTACCGGCACATCATCGACTGGCTGGTGAGAAAGCCCGGTGCCTTTGAAAACTACCGCTACCGAAGTGATCTGTTTCCGACCAGCTGGTTCCGCTTGGCATACGATGCCCTGCGCGAGGAAGTGGGACCGAAGCGCGGCGCCCGACAGTACCTGGCCATCCTATTATTAGCGGCTCGCCGTGGCGAGGACCGGGTTGAGGGAGCGATTCGCTTTCTGTTGGGGAGCCAACAAGCTCTCAATGCACAAGAAGCGGCTCGGCTGACGGAAGAAAATGCGCCTGCTCCGCTGAGCAGCATTTCCATACACCCGGTTTCGTTAAGTATTTTCGACGAGCTTTTGACCAGACAGGAGCCCGCGGCATGACGACCGATCTCGTCGATGTCAAAGCCGCCCTCACCGAGGGGCTGACAGAGCTGCACTTGCCCACCGTCAAACGGATCTACGAGGAAGCGGCCCGTTTAGCAGAACGCGAAACGCTCAGTTACGAACGTTATCTGCTGGATCTGGTCACTCGGGAAACGCAGGACCGGCGCCAGAAGCGAATTCAACGACTACTTCGTCAGTCGCGCATCCCGGCCGAAAAAGCGCTCGCGAACTTCAACCTGAAAAGACTGCCACCCAAGGTGGCGCTCTTGACCAAGTCGCTGCTTGAGGGCGATGTGCTGGACCGGCGCGACAACGTCCTGGCTTTTGGAAATCCAGGTAGCGGCAAAACGCATCTGCTATGTGCTATCGGACAGGAGTTGATTGCACGCGGCCGGCGCATGCACTTCACGACCTCAGCGCTTCTAGTACAGGATCTCCTGGTTGCCAAGCGGGATCTCAAGCTGAGCCGCTTCATCAAGAAGCTAGCGCACTTTGAAGGATTGATCATCGACGATCTAGGCTATGTGCAGCAGAGCCGTGAAGAGATGGAAGTTCTCTTTACGTTATTGGCGGAGCGCTACGAGCGTGGCAGCGTGTTCATCTCCAGCAACCTGCCGTTCTCCAAATGGGAAGGGATCTTCAAAGACCCGATGACCACGGCGGCCGCGATCGATCGGCTTGTTCATCACTGCGTGATTCTCGAACTCAACATCCCAAGCTATAGAGTCGAACAGGCGAAACAGGCCAAAGAAGAAGCCTAGCCCATCCAGACAGCGGTGGAAATGACGGAGTGATGGAAAGCAACCACCGCTTTCCACAGTCCTTGGAAAACGCTGCCGCGTTTCCCACATTCCCCACCGCACGACCACGGCTATGCTCACTCAAAAAGGGAATTTTAGTTGTCCCCAAACGA
Source organism: Acidobacteriota bacterium (assembly GCA_019244045.1). GTDB lineage: Bacteria > Acidobacteriota > Terriglobia > Terriglobales > Acidobacteriaceae > Gp1-AA122. The sequence continues at coordinate 272 of JAFATF010000504.1, read as the reverse complement.
AAAAATACTTGACCCCGAACAGGCCGTACAGCAGCGTGATTTGGATTTTGGCTCTTTTGCCAGTGCACGCGCGAACAGCCCAGCACAATGCATTTCGAAAAGTACAAGCGATGTTCGGCACCCGGTTTCGAGTTCGATGCGCGAACCAGAAAAACCGAACGTCCTTCACGGCCTTCACGATTTGGCAGAATTGTCAATTGCAATCCCCTCCGCTTTGCTGAGTTCCCGCGCATGCTGCTCACAGGCTAGCTTGAACATTTTTGTCCGGCCGC
>JAFATF010000424.1 GCA_019244045.1 Acidobacteriota bacterium | reverse complement strand
GCTTTCTCGGCGCAAACGCCGGGGAAGACGCAAACACGGGCGCCGAAGCCGACAATGACCCTGACCGTTCCAATGACTTCAGGTATGGCGATGCAGAGGTCTACGGCAGTGGCAGGACGCGGCATGCCGACACCCAATGTTGACCGGCTGGCAACGAGGCTATGAGTGGCTTAAGGCTTGGCCGCGACTTGACCGGGATGACCCGCCGAATGTGTTCTGTGGCAGGGTCGGCAAATTTTCAATCGACGGGCACGCAGAGCAAGTCATCGAAAATGTCGGAAATGCTTAACGGGAGCCGGGCCAGAACTCTCTCGATTTGAGGTGAGGTCATGTCGAAAAGAGAGCCAGTTCTCCAGTTCATGCTTGGGCTTGGCGTCCTATTAGCGGTCTTCATGATGACGGACGTTGCTGGCGCTGCTTCGCTAAAGGTTCGTGACTCCATACCAGAATCTGACGCGGTCATTCGAGGCAATCCAGTTGAGTACGTCATACGTTTCGACGGGATCATAGAGCATGCCTTTTCCCGCATCGATATCACGCAGTCAGGCCGCGTGATCCAATCCTTCCCAGTGTTCCTGGGCAGCGCGCCCAATGTGTTATTCGCATTGGGGGAGGCGCCGGCGCCTGGCCCCTATGTACTTCACTGGCAGGCAAAGTCGGCCATTGATGGGAGTATCTCAAGCGGCGAGATCCCGTTTTATGTAAAGCAATAGTTAGTTTCGGGGAACCCGCTGGATCAGCGGACGAAAATAGGATGCTGACCTTCCGGATCGCGATCACGGCGGCAGTAATGGCTTTCATCATAGCTCTCGCCGCGTGTCTGATATTCATACAGCTTGCTACGTTTCATGAGGCGGCGAAAGCGGCGGCTTCCTCGGCCATGGAAGCCGCGAGCGCTAACACGCTGAGCCGCCTTGAGACCGACGTATCGGAGCTCAGTTCTCTCGTTCGCCTGCTGTCGACCAACCCCACTCTTACCGATACCGATGAAAGAAGCGAGAGCGATAAGGCCATTGCGAGCTTCAAAGCCGCGCTGCAGGAGCTGCCGCAGACGGATAGCCTCTACGTCGCCTATGAAAACGGTAGCTGGTTGCAAGTCAGGCGGCTCGACGTCCTCGATGATGCGGAGCGCCGCAAACTCGCGGCACCTCCCGAAGCCGTCTACAACGTCAATCTGGTTCGCCCGATCTCGGAGGGGTTAATTCCGATGCGGCGAATCTTCGAGGACGAGCACGGCAATGAAATCGAGCGGCTCGATTTGCCTGACTACGGCTATGACGCAAGGGAGCGGGGCTGGTATCGCGATACGATGCAGTCAAACCGGCCGCTTGTTTCATCACCCTATACGTCCTTCAGCATCGACACACCAATGATCACCCTCAGTGCACCGCTGCAAGGGCGTGTCCGCGGTGTCGTAGCCGCGGACCTCAAGCTGGATAAATTCAGCGACTTGGTTCAGGCGCAGCGGCCTGGCCAGCATGGAACCGCCATTGTCTTCGACTCGTTCGGGTCGCTGCTCGCACACCCGGATTACGCGCACCTCGTGCATTCCGCAAGAGCGCATCCGTCTCTGCCACAACTCCCCAACATCGGACAGATCCGGGATGGCCTGGTCGGTACGGTACTTCGGAATTGGCGTGGCAGTGCTCGCTATGAGGGCAGCGTCCGGGACACTGACGGGCGCGATTTTCTTTTTCGTTTGCGAAAATTTTCCCAAAGGGATGCGTACAGCGGATATTCCCTGTTGCTTGCTGCTGAAGACGATTTCGCGGCGAAGGTCCGCCAGTTACAGGACAGAGGATTAATCATTGCACTAATCGCCGGCGGTTGTTTCGTGCCCCTGGTCTGGTTGTTCGGAAGCCGAATGTCAGATTCGCTGAAGCGCCTAGCCACGGAGGCGGCCGCGCTGCGGACACTTGCAGCGCCCGACGATACGCTCATCTCGTCCCGCATCAGGGAGATCCACGGGCTCGGCAGGATCATGGCAGTCGCCAGACGGACCATCTGGTCCTTCGCGCATTTCGTCCCGAAGGACATCGTAAAAGGAATCATCGATGGCTCAATCTCCACCGAACTCGGTGGGATCAGGCAGGAAGTCACTATCCTTTTTACCGACATCTATAATTTTACGGCCATCGCCGAAGTCGCGGACCCCGACATTCTGATGCGCCAGATCTCGCGCCATCTCTCAGCGGTTACCGAGGTCTTCCTCGCCGAGAGCGGGACTGTGGACAAATTCATTGGCGATTCGGTAATGGTGTTTTGGAATGCTCCCCATCCGCAACTCAACCATGTCGAGCGAGCGTGTCGTGCGGCGCTTGCCGCCAAGGCGGCGAGCGATGCGCTCAATCGTCAATTCAAAGCCGAGGGACTGCAGCCTTTCATCATACGCGTTGGCATCCACCTCGGGGATGCGGTCGTAGGAAATGTTGGTTCAGCGGAGCGCATGGAGTACACGGCCCTAGGCAATAGCGTAAATCTGGCGGCTCGCCTCGAGGGGCTAAACAAGGAGTACGGGACAACGATTCTGGTGAGCGAGGCCGTCCGTAGCCGCGTGGCAGATTCCTTTCGGTTCAACACGATCGCATCGGTTATTGCCAAGGGGATGACGACGGAAACTCGAATTTATGAATTGGTCGAAGCCTCATAAATGCCCCGGCTACGGCGCTCTAAGCGAACCCGCTACTGCACCTGACACGGACCAGCACTGGGAGGGTCGGGCTGCCAGCAGGATGCACCGCTCTCCGTCATCAGTCGGGTTAGCACCTCTGCTTCCCGGTCGAGCACCGCTCGCGGGTGCTGGCCGCGCAGCACGACCAACTGAAACGTATCCATGAACACCTTGTCGAACTCCCGATCGCGCTGGCCAAGGCCGATTGGCGTTAACGCCGGCAGCGCGTCCTGTGCCGTCTGCATCTTTTCAATCGCAGCGGCGGCCATCCTTAGGCCAGGTTCTGTATCTGGGGGCAGTGCCATCCTCACTACCGGGAAAAAGCCCACGCTGCGGGCGGTAGCGACCTGGGTCTGGGGTTGGCTCAAATAGTCGATCAGCGCCGTCGCACCGGCGATGTCCGGCGCATCCCTCGGCACTGCTAGCCCCACCAATACTGGCATGTAGCCTCGTCCCTTGGGGCCGGAAGGGGCGGGGAATGCCACGAATTCGTCCGGCTTCTGGCGTAGCGCGTCGAGGATGCGGGCGACATGATCGAACCCGATCCAGACGTCGCCAGAGATCAATGGCTGGTCCATGAAGTCGTAACTCGTCGAGTTTTGATTGACGTTTTTCCATAACGACGCGAATTGGCCCCACATCGCCTGAGCAGCCTGCGAGCGGAATGGGACAATGACGCCCCCAGTGAACGACGGGTAAAGGAAACCTTCGAAAAAGCGGTGCATCAGCCCTCGTGGCCCCGCCGGGAAACCAAGCAAGCGCTTGCCGGTGTTCTGCTGTATCGAACCTGCCCAACGCGCTAGTTGGTCGTAACTAAGGTTGTCGATCTCCGCACCACTAGGCAAATACGATAACGCCTGCTTGTTGGCCGCCATTATGTAGCTCGCTTGCATCCATGGGATGTAGAGCTGGTGCACGGTGCCGAGCTTCCCGAGCGTCAACAGCGCGTTTGGGATACCACGGCCCGACATCTGCTTGGTGAGGTCATCAAGAGGCGCCAATGCGTCTAGTGCGACGAGCGACTGTAGCTCGCCGTGCAGCGCTCCAATGAGATCGATCTCGTGAGTGGGAATCTGCTGCTCTGTTTTGACACTCACCGGTAGTTGCTGCGGTTGCTCAGTGATGTAGTCGACCTCACGCGGAAAGTCCGTCAACACCAAATTGCGCATCTTTTGCGCTTCCTCGATCGGACGCAGCTGCGTAGAGAGGAAAACCAGGTGATTGGTTTGAACTGAGCCCGCTATCGCTGTCACCACCCCCATGGCGCAGAACGAAGAGCCTAGCCATGCAAGTATTTTACGCATACCTACTTTCCGATGTTTTGTAGCGGGTCCAGCAAGGCGTACGGGACCGATCCACGCTCTCTCATCGCGAGGAACAGCCTATCGACCCGACCCATCAGTGCTTACACCAGTACCTGAACCCGGCTCACACCTTGCCGGCCTCTCGCGCGCGAGATGGCGTAAGATACCGATGAGATAAGCGTGCGGCGGCGAAAGCGGATCCGCGAGCACCTCGATTGGATAGGCCTCGGTGAGTCGACCCAGCCGCGTCAACAGACGAATGCGGGCGCGCCGAGTGGACTTCAGCGCCGATGAGCGGCGCGTAAAAAAGATTCTAAAAAGCTCACCGTCACCGAACAGCTGATTGAGTTCGCTCGCCGTGACGTAAATAAAAAAAAGGACAAAGATCCACAGCTGCACAGCGGTAAAATGTGCCCAGGAGAAGCTGCCGGTTAGATGCTCGATAAATTGGCCGCCTCCCAAAATGCCTCCATGGATGAGGTAGTGAGCGAGCGCCTCGATCAGGCGCGCAAAGAATACAACGAGCGTGTAGACGAGTGTCTTGAATAGGACGGGATAAACCAGGGGCGAGTTGTCGAAGCGTCGCAGAAACGGCATCATGTTCGCAACGAGTACACTCTTTCCAACAATCAGGGCGCTGGTCGTGGCTATGAAAAAGCCGGCATATTGAATCAGATAATCTTCCAAAATCAGCCGTTTGGTGAATAAGATCAGATTGAAGCCGACAAAGAAAAACAGCGTTGGCGGCAGAACCTCGCGGAATTCGTGGCCAACGAATATGAGGACCCTGCTGCGATGTCCCTTGCCGTCCGCGTCCACAACGGAAATTGACATTGCTTTCTCCCGGCATGCTGACGGCTAGAGGACTGTCTTTAAGTGTCGTCGGTGCTCAAAACCGCTCCATTCAAGATCAGCAAATGACCCGCCTTTGCAAACCGGTTTGGCAACTGTCGACGACTCCGCCCCGTCGATGGTGATCGCAACCTAAACGCGTTGGCTATGCAAATTCGGCAAAAGAGATTTTAAGACCGAAGCCAGGTCTCACTTTGATTGGCCCCCATGTAAGTCGAAGAGCTGGTCCGTGAGAAGGGTGCAACGGATCTCCATTGACGTTTGGCGGCTCGGTTTTGATTGCAAAAAGAAGAAGCCCCGCCGTAAGGCGGGGCTAGTTCATGTCGTTATGGCGCTGGAGGGTCAGCTTGGGACTAACCCTAAAGCGTCTAAAGGCTAGTCGCGATCAACCATTCCGGTCAATCGAATTCATTGTGGCCGATATCCATGGCCCCAGGAACAATGGCCCCGAACGCGGTGATGATTTCTCGTGTAATGGGCTGGTATCCAATGCCGACCAGCAGGGCAATGGCGGGCACCATATTTCGGGGGCGGCCCTTCGACCATAGGCCGTGGCGGTGGCGGCTCATACGCCGGAGGCGGCGGCGCCGCAGCTTGCATGGGTGGCGGCGGCGCAGAGCTCTGCTGCTGAGCGCACGAGGTCAAGCCGATGACCGACAATGCTACCAACGCGGTTATAATAGAGGCTTTCATCAGCGCCATCCTTTCCTTTCATTTGCGCAGGAGCCGCCGAGGTTTCCCGGCCGCGCTCGCCAAACATTATTTACGCCTAGGTTGAACGGCTGTCGAGTACCAGTAAGCGTCACGTGATCGCAGGCCCGAACCGGACCCCGCCACCCGAATGAGGAAAGGCCCGCGCGGCGCGTGGCAGCCCAGCCTCATCGAAACGTCCGAAGGAATGGCGCCGGCGGTGGGATCTCAGCAAGCTCGCGGCTACGACCCCCCTGTCCTTTGAAAATACCGTTGCTTTCGTGCCGGTGCGCCGGGTTGTTCTGACTATCTCCTATTTTCGTTCGTGCTCGAGCGTCGATGACTTGGCAACCAATGTTTGAGAGGTACGGCCGCTGATATCAGCGGTTGGGTCATAATTATTGCCGAAATTGCATAGTCGGCCTGTTCATTAGCTTCCTACGATCAACCGCGCGCTTTGACGCTTACAAAGCGGGAAATCGCAGCCCCAACGATATGGCACCTTCAAAGGGAGCTGAGTAATGAGATCGCTAGCAAAAGTTTTTATGTCGCCGGTGCTCCTGCTAACCATGGCGCAAACGATCCCGGCCGTCGCTCAAACCCCGGACGCACCATGGGTGCAGATGGAATCCATGTCGGTCAATTTGGGCATTGGTGGGCAGTCCGGCGATGGCGTTCTGCATTTGCCGAATTTGGGAACGAACTGCACTTACCCCTTCAAGGTCTCGGGTTTTGGCGGCGGCATTCAAATCGGTGTGTCGAAGGTCAGTGCCTCGGGCCCGGTCGCGAACCTAACCCGAGTGGCGGATCTCTCAGGCGACTACGGCGCCACAGAAGGCGAGGTGACCGTCCTGGCCGGCGCCGGTGGGAGCACCATGAAGAACCGAAGCAATGATGTGGTCATGAACCTCAAGTCGGAGACAGAAGGCCTCGGCCTGGGCTTCGGCGCCAAGGGGATGAAAGTCAAATTGGTCGACCAGGTCGTCAGCGCGCCGCGGGCTTACGTGGTGGAGTTTGGATTCAATAAGACCTGGGTCAACAAGGATAGTCGCGCGGTGCTCGATCAGGTTGTCAGCGCCTGGAAATGCCGCTACGCGAATGTCTGGCTGTTTGGTCACACCGACTCGGTCGGCAAGGAGGACTCCAATCTCGAGCTCGCCGGTAAACGAGCCTCTGCAGTACGCGATTATCTGATCGGCGCAGGAATTGTTCCGACCCGAGTGTTCACCGAGCCCAAGGGGGAGGACCCACAGTTGGTGCAGACCGCCAACAACGTTCGGCTTCGGACGAACCGCGCCGTCGTCGTTGTCGTGCAGGAATAAAAGGGGCGACACGACAATTCGGAGCGGGGTGAGAGGTGTTTCCGATGAGGTGGTGTCCCAATGAAGGACATTACCTCAATCGGAAGAGACTCAGGGCTTACTACATCGAGCGAGGCCTTGCGATGACTAAATGTCTGCTTTATGTGGCGCCTGTCGTCGTGATCGGCTGGATGGCGACAGAACCGCAGGCCGCCGCGGCGAGCTGGAATGGTATGGGTCGTAGTATCACCGCTTCGTCTCCGGAGCAGACCGGTGCGCCATTGGTGCTTGTGCGTGGCGGTGGCGGTTTCCGCGGTGGTGGCGGGGGCTTTAACCGCGGCGGTGGCGGGGGTTTCAACCGCAGCGGCGGCGGTTCCTGGGCCGGCGCTGGGCGAGGCAACTTCAGCGGCGCCAACGTGAACCGCGGAAATTTCAACAGCGCCAGCGTGAACCGCGGAAATTTCAACAGCGCCAATTTCAATCGCACCAACATCAATACCGCCACCATCAACCGCAACATCAACGTTAGCGGCAGTAACTGGGGCGGCGGTTACTATGGGCCGGGCTGGGGTGGTGTCGCCGCCGGCGTCGCGGCGGGCGCAGTGGTCGGCGCCGCTGCCAGCGCTCCGCGCTATTATGCGCCGGCTCCCGCCTATCCGTATTGCCCATATCCAAATTACCCGAACTGCGGGCTTTGAGCCGCTCTGGTGCAACGGCACTTTCATAGCGGCTGTTGAGCCGGTGCGCCCAGCTAAGCGCAGTGGATAAAGAAAACCACGCTCTCTTCTCACATCACCGGTCTGGTGAGACTGCGTTCAGTGAGTTCCGGTATTCGGCCTGCGCCATGGGCGCTGTGTGCAATAGATTCCTTTGTCACAGGAGCAACACGATGAACGGAAAACTGGCGCTTGTACTACTATTGTCGGGATCACTGTTCGCCTGCGCGCAACCGCCCGCGGTCGCCACCACGGCCGCACCACCGCCGCAACCTCCGGCGGTGACCCCGGCTCCGCTCCCGGCATCTGTAGCCGAGCCGGCGCCGGCCGGGCGCTTAGTCAGCATCCTCCGGGTAAGATGCGCAAGAATGATTGAGTTGCCGCAAGACGATCGTGCCGCGGCATCGCTGTTTTACATCGGCTACCAGGCAGCGCGTCTGCGGACGAGAGCCATCGATATAAGCGCAATCCCAACTGCGGAGGCGTGGGCATATGACTACTGCGGGGCACATCCAGATCAACCGGCCGTTGAAGCCTTTAGACGAGCCTATCTACGGACTCTCATATGATTTAGTGGCCACTTATGTGGTGCGCGGGGAGGGCGCGCCGTGCGCCATGACCGTCGATGCTTCACTACGGGGCGAGATCGACATCTGCGGATTTATGCAGCTACGACGAAGCGATCGCATCGACTGCAATCTGGCCACCACCGGGTCGGATTTTCCGAGATAAAGCACGCGAGTTTTTGCCCCTGTTATCTGCGTATGCTGTGCGACTACGGTTAC
>JAFATF010000369.1 GCA_019244045.1 Acidobacteriota bacterium | reverse complement strand
TATTCATCGCTCCGACTATCTCTGGTTCTTCAAATATTTTGTCGGCCCCGGGCACGAACGAACGATCGAGCTGAAGAAGCGCTCCACCGATAAAAATGAGGAGCTCGTGGAAACCGTGACCCTCCAAACCCGCATCCATTACACAGTTGAAAAGACGACATTGGGCGACACCATCTACACGAGAACGCTTGGTGACGGCATCGCGATGCGCGTTACCAATACCACCGGCGCCGTCGCGCTTGCTGAGAAACTGCTTGCCGCCTTCAAAAATGACCGGGTTATGCATTGAGCCGGAGGGGGAGAGAAGACGCAAAAGAGAGAACCGTTTACAGAGTGGGCAATTCTGCTGATTTATGATACAATCTGGACAATTATGGTCAGATATACCGTGTGTTTTTATTGCACCAGAGAATATACCGGGCCCGCGAAAATCAGCACCAGGGATAATACCTCTAAAATTTGTCAGCAGTGTGCTGAGATGGAAACGTTCCACGACATTCTCATCCAAAATATACAGCAGCCCACCGAGGCAATGCTTCAGACCTTCTATCAGCTCCTCTCAATCCGTTTCGGACCGCTCAGAGCTTAAACCTTTCCAAAGAACCCGCGTTTCAGGATATCGCAAAAGACCACAGAATCGCCGTACAGGGGCGCATTACCAGTTTCTGACCCAAACCCTGTTTCGGGTGTTTCAGGCCGCTTGGTGCTTCTTAGGCACTCCCAGAGACCTGTCTGAAACGGGTTATCCGTCACTAAATGATACCTCCCATATGACTGACGCGGAGCATCACCTATTCGTTAATTTGAAAAGTCAAATCATTCGCTGTATAATCCTTGGAAAATATTGGATTTAGTTTGAAAGGGGAGTGACATTGTAACTATAATGAAAGAAACAATGCGTCAAGAACATCTGGATATTAAAACAAAATTGAAAGTTATTAACAATATCACTAGGACAGTACGATATGACGAGCGAAGGGCAGTCAGAGACAAACTTCCGGAAAATTCGCGGCTACGGTTTTTAGCTGAGATAGCCCTGTACGGCCTCGCCGATCCCAGCGGAATTAATCTGCGGCACCCCTCAAGCGCTGATGAATTGATCGTGCAAACGCGGATCCTCAGGGGTGGCGTCCGCACGCACATCTTCGATGCCAATCCGCTTCCGGCAGCAAAAGCCATGCGGGAGCGATGTGAGCAAGGATAAACGGAACTGAGCTTAGTCATTAACCCGCTCAGAAGCCCAGGAGCGGGGGAATGAAGTGGGTGGTTTCTTCACTGGAAAACCGGAGAGCCTCCTTGTGCGGCTCCTCAGGGGTTTTTGCTGGATCTGCAATTCGCGCATTGACCGTTTTTCCAACCCCTATCTCCGACGTTTCAGGCCGCATGGCGCTTCTTAGGCCCTGCCAGAGGCCGCTTCTAAAATTTTTATTCCTTTCTGAAAAGGGAAATCCGATAATCGCTCACTTACGATAAAGCGGGGGAGTATGATACAATGGAAATGTATGCATGATACTGATAAGATATTACAAAAGCTCACAGAGCTAAACAGCGACCTCAAATCTCTCCAGGGAAATGTTACACAGCTGCAGAATGGACAGGCCGCATTACAGGCGGATGTCAAAGAACTGCAAGACGGGCAAACCGCATTGCAGAATGGGCAAGCCTCGCTGCAGAGGGATGTCAAAAATTTGCAGAATGGACAACACTCGCTACAGGGAACTGTCAAAAGCCTACAGGAAGGACAAATCGCGTTACAGACATCTGTCAAGGAAGTGCAGGAGGCTCAGAAATCCCTTCACGACACTGGCGAGCGGCGCGGGAAGGTCCTCACGGGCATCGTCCAAACCGTCAGCACAATCCTTGAGGAACAGCGCACTCAGCGAACAGATATCCGCTCGCTTCATGACCAGGGCCGTTCCCTTCACGACGAATTGCACGCAACAAAAGAGGAGCTCAAAAGCGAGATCCTTGCCGCCCGCGCCGAGGCAAAACGCGACACTATGGATGTGAAGGCAACCGTCGTTCGGAAACTGAAAAGCCACGAACAGCGCATTGACGCGCTCGAGGATGACGCCGGCATTCCGCATCCAGATGAAAATTAATTTACCGGTCGCTCATTCTCCGCACTATCGTCGCTGCCACCACTCTCTAACCTGTCAAACGCTCGGTTAACTGCCAGTCCTTTCCCGCCATTCCTGATCTGATTTAACGAGCCGCCGAATAGTGGAAAATTATCAGATCCCTCCCATGGTTAATGGCGGCCGGCACCGTTCCAAATAGGCGACATCGAACCTTCGCATAGTACTAGTATACTTGTATAATATGCTACTTGAACATAAATATTTTGTGTTGACACTCAACCCACAAGTATGAAAGTATACGAGTTTACAAATGTACTAGTATACTTGCATAAAAATGAAGGTCATCGCGGTTCTCGCACAGAAAGGGGGCGTCGGGAAATCGATGCTCAGTCGTGCGCTTGCGGTGCAGGCGCTTATGGACGGCAGAAAGGCCGCGATTGTTGATGCCGATCCGCAAGGCTCTACCCTGAAATGGGGCAGGCGCAGAAAAGCGACAGCACCTGCGATTGTCGGCGGCGAGGATGCTGCGCCAGTTGCCGAATTGCTGGCTGAGCTTAAGGGCAGGGGATGCACCCTTGCC
>JAFATF010000156.1 GCA_019244045.1 Acidobacteriota bacterium | reverse complement strand
TCGGCGACAGGGCATCAGAACTCGCAATCGCGCGCGTGAGGCATAATGATTTTCGACGATTTGGTACGTGAGCACCAGGCCATGGTGTTTAGCCTCGCGCTACGTTTCATTGAAGATCGTGCTGCGGCCGAGGAGTCAGTGCAGGACGTATTCGTGCAACTCCATCGCCATCTCGCCCAGATGCAGTCGGCTGAATACGTTGTCTTCTGGTTGCGTCGTGTAGTTGCGTCGTGTAGCTGTGCATCGCTTATCGGCGAGGCGCGAAGGCGCAGAAGATACCGAGAGGTCCCGCTGGTCCCGGAGCCGGGACGTGCCGAAGTCGGATTGCGACCCGATCGCGGATCATTAGCTGCGTAAGCTGCTGTTGTCGCTGCCCGAAAAGGCACGTGCTGTGGTGCTGCTTCGCGACCAGGAAGATCTCGATCCGGAGGACATTGCTCGCGTGCCGGGATCTCAGTCAGCACGGCTAAGAGTCAACTCCAGCGTGCCCTCACTATGCTGCGCAGGAAGGTGGAGCAGATGCAGGTGAAAAATGACAGATCCGTTCGAAAAACAGCTCAGAGATGCATTACTGCGACGGAAGCCACCGCCCGGCTTCGCGGCTCGGATCGAGGCATGGGCAAAGCAGGAACAGCGGTCGCTGTGAAATTCGTGGTTTGGGCCCGTTCGGACGCGCTGGGCCATCGTCGTGTTCCTGGTCGCACTGTTCGGAGGAGCTCATATTTAGCATCAGAGGGAACGCCGATGCGTCGAGGGAGAAGCTCCAAAACAGCAGGTAATGCCAGCCCTGCCGGTCGCAGGTGCGAAGGTTAGCCTGGTTCAAACGCTGGTGCAACAACTCAATGAAAGTCTCCAGGGAGGAGGCAATGAAACAACTTTGGCTCGCAGTTCTAATGTTCGCTGCTGGACATGGCGCAGGTGCACAGGAGATAAAGGTTCCGAGCAGTTGGGACCAACTTGCCGCCAGAGCAGATGAAGTGGTGAAGGTCACCATAGACAGGAAGATGCTGCAATTTGCCTCCAAGTTCATGGAAGACCAGGATGATACCGAGAGCAAGCGACTGATCTCGAAGTTAAATGGTCTCTATGTGCGGAGCCTGGAGTTTAAGACACTGGGTGCGTACACGGACGCCGATGTTGAGCCGATTCGCGCGCAATTGCAGGGCTCGGATTGGTCGCGAATTGTCGAGGTTGACAGCAAGGTGGACAAGGAGCTCGTGGAAATCTACATCAAGACCGTCAATAGCCAAACAATGGGAATGGTCGTGCTGTCGCAGGAGCCGACGGAACTGGTCCTCGTCCATTTGGATGGTCCAATCAATCCTGGAGACTTGGATAACCTGAGCGGAAATTTCGGGATCCCGAAGAATGTTCGCGGACCTAAGAAGCTAACGCCAGCTCCCAAGTCGGCGACGGCGGGGAAGAAATGAGACACCCAAGAAGGGCGTTCGCACTCGTGACAATGGTGCTGGATTGGCATTAAGCACTTCGCTGAAACCGGCTCACCTGCCGAGGAAGCTGGCAACCGCGGTTTCGACAGATCGCAACTTGACCGATGGGATTCAGGAATTTCTAACCAACTAACATCAAACTCCAGCTAATTTATTCTCCAGATTTCTGTACCAATCGGAATGTCAGCCCTCCTGAGGGGCTTCTTCACGCTTAACCCAATTGACCTCTCATCGGTAAAGCCACTCGAAGCCGTAGAGCGTGGTGCGGAGCGTTGTGTATCTGGCCTCCGCAATGCTAGGATCTCCCGCGTTCACTCCTGCGAGGGCCGGAAGCCACTAGCCGGTTTGCGGCTTGCTGGCAGAGACTGGGATAAGCTCAAATGAAAAGAACACTTGCAGCATTGTCAGCACATCTGGCCTCCTGGTATGTACTGACACCGACCTTCCCACGCTGCACCACCGCCACGATGCCCTGTTTCCACCGCTGCCGAAGAAGCAAGCTAGGCCGAATAGACAGCCGAAGTTGTACCAGGCTCCATTATTGTGGACCTCGTAGACATCGAGGTCGCCCCTAACAACGAGGCAACAAAGACAAACGGTGCCATAATGCCCTGCAACAGGCCGAGCCAGAAGCCCGCGATTTCGCCGTGTTGAATCGCCATTTCCTTGAATGGGTTGGACCCGGCGCGCATCCGGCCTAATGCTAACCAGCAGTAGGATAAGCATAAGCACGGTCAAAGAGCGTTTCATCGCAATTCCTCAATTCCTCCTGCCTTGCGCTTATACGACGGCACAGGCATGAAAAGTCTCACAATGGCTGGCCGCGCCTTGCATCTTTTTCAGGTGCTCGCCCGTATATCCGGTAGCATGAACGCCGCGGCATATTTCCTAATGATCGACATGGAGTCCGAGGCCAGAGCAATTGCTCGTGGTCTTCGGCGGCGCGATCCGCAGTTGCTGGACCGTCTCATTGAGCAATATCAACACAGGCTGCTGCGGTATCTGGTATACCTCGCAGGAAATCGCGAACTGGCGGAAGATCTCTTCCAGGAAACCTGGATTCGCGTGCTGGAGCGCGGCCATCAGTACGACGGTGGGCATAAATTCGTCACTTGGCTCTATGCGGTAGCAAGAAATCTCACCATCGACTATTTGCGGAAGAAACGCCCACTCAGCCTGGATGGGCTGATGGAGGACGAAGAGCGCTCCCCAGCGGAACCGGCCGACGGCCGGCCGTTGCCTTGGGAAGTTGTGGCGCAGCACGAGCAGGCTGAGCGCATCAGTGCCGCTTTGGTCGGCATCCCGGCGGATTATCGCGAGATCGTGGTATTGCGTTTCCACGAGGGGCTGGCTTTAGAGGAGATTGCCACGGTGATCGGAGCACCAGTAGGCACGGTGAAGTCGCGGCTGTATCGCGGATTGAACATGCTGATGTCGCGATTGAAAGGAGCATAGGCATGATGCGGGACACACATGACGAGGCGCGGGAGCTGATCGCAGTCGGTCATGCTGCCTCGGATGCACAGCAGATCTGGTTGCGGAACCACCTCGAGGAGTGCGCATCGTGTCGTGATTATGCGGAAGGCGCGGCCCAGATGGTTCGTGCTTTGCGCTCCCTTCCCGTGGTCGCTGATGCACGCTTAGTGCGAGCCACGCAGATGCGCGTGCGCTTCCATGCCGCCAGACTTCGGGAAACTCGGGAGCGCATGTGGCTGGTGGGGTTGGCTTGCTTAGGCGTAGGGCTCACCGCCACCCTGACCCTGCCGTTCCTTTGGCGCTTGTTTGCCTGGATGGGAGACCAGATCGGAGTCTCGACTCTGGTTTGGCAAACAGCGTTCCTGCTTTTCTTTATTGCCCCGGCCCTCGTTCTAGGCGTGGTGTTGTTGGCTCGCGGCGCTCACGTGAAGAGCCACAAACAAGGGTCGTGGCAATGGTGATCAGAAAGTAGTCAAATCAATGCTAGCAAAAGAAGAAACTCAAACTGGGCTGGCGGCGGAAATAAAAAATATTCCAACCTGGACATGGGTCCTGGCCGGCATCGCGTTCGTCGCGGCGCAGTGGTTTTTCAATGTCGCTGTGGCTCGACACCCACAACTTCATCCAATACCGGCATGGGGGCGGCCGTTGCTCGGTCTGCTGGCCGGAATTCTAGGTGGCTGTTATTTGTTGCTAATCGGCTATATCACTCGCGATGCTAAGCGCCGCGGCATGAGCCGAACGCTTTGGACAATTCTGGCTATTGTTATTCCCAACGCTCTGGGCATCATTCTTTACTTCTTGCTACGCCTCCCACTGCGAACCGTTTGCCCACAATGCGGCAATGTTGTGCAACCTGGGTT
>JAFATF010000144.1 GCA_019244045.1 Acidobacteriota bacterium | reverse complement strand
CCTCTTGGTGGATACACTGGCGGACGCGCCAAAGAGAACTATCATTACTCGCTCGGTACCGCATTGCTGTCGAGCTAGTTGGAGTTGTCCTTGTTGCGCTCACCGCGCACCTCGGCGGATTTCTAAGCGGGGTTAACTCATGACGTACGCCGACTGGCCCGAAGCGTGCTCGTCGTATTCGTCATTGATTTAAAAGTGGCGTACGTTTCTTGTGATTGCAGTGTTGAGTTGAGACGGATTCAAGCCAACCAAATCCTGCGGCTTTGAGGTTGTGGGGGCGGCGCAAGGAGGAGTCGCGATCCCGCCGATGGGGGACTCGGGTAACACGAAATTCAAAGCAAATCCGCAGAAGTTGTCGACTTCTCTTTTCTAGATGGTGATCAAGGCGGTACTCGCTGCCTGCTCATGGCCGGGTGACAATACTGACGTCGCGACGAACCCAGCGTGCACTCGCGGGAACGCCATTATCGCAGGGAACCGAGCTCACTTTTTGTACCCAACCCGCCCGTAGCGGCAATGCCGATCTCCTGGACAGGATCCTTCGTTGTTTGTCCAGTGTGTTGGCTCCTTACCACCCGAACACCAGCTCCTACTCGCTCTTAGGCCAGTGGTTAGGATTTTTTCTCTTTATCCTGTAATTGTCTTATGCTTCCGCCGTAAGTTTGTCGCTGAGCTTAGGAAGCTCGATTGGTAAGCACGGCGTCAGCAAAGCCAACCCGCGCTTGGGTTACCTGAAAGGTCTCTTGGATTAGTAGACTGCTTGAGTAACAATTTGACGGATGGCAGGAAACATGACGGGTTTGTATGATTACCGCCTGGTTGCTCTTTCCGTGGTCATCGCCATATGTGCGTCTTATGCCGCCCTGGAACTGGCGGGAAGGACCACGGCTGCCAGAGGTCGAGTCCGCTTGGCATGGTTGGCGGGGGGTGCAATCGCAATGGGCCTTGGCATCTGGTCCATGCATTACATTGGAATGCTCGCTTTTAGCCTGCCGGTACCCGTCTTCTACGACTGGCCTACGGTATTACTCTCGCTGCTGGCGGCAATCTTTGCTTCGGCGGTTGCTCTGTTTGTAGTCAGCCGCAACAGGATGGGCTGGATGGGGGCATTCGCGGGGAGCGCAATTATGGGAGGCGGGATCGCCACCATGCATTATACGGGCATGGCGGCCATGCGGTTGTCCGCTACCTGTTCTTACGATCCACTTCTCCTGACCTTGTCTGTGGTGTTCGCCATTGCAATTTCCCTAGTCGCGCTCTGGCTCACCTTTTATTTTCGAGAAGACAGGAAAAGGCAACCTTTCTTCCGGACGGGCAGTGCCTTGGTGATGGGGGCAGCTATACCTGTCATGCACTATACGGGAATGGCGGCTGCCCGCTTTGCGGCCTCTCCTGTCGCGCCGGATACATCGCATGCCGTCAGTACCTCCGCGCTGGGCTTTGCCGGAGTCAGTTCTGTAACACTTCTGGTTCTAGCCGTCGCAGTAATCACCTCTGCGTTGGATCGACGCTTTTCCGCGCAACGATCACAACTCGATGCCAGTGAGCGACGATTTCGCGGGTTGCTCGAGGCAGCTCCGGACGCAATATTGGTGATTAATGAAGAGGGCAAGATTCTCTTGGCCAACGCGCAAGTGAAGAACCTGTTTGGGTACAGCCGGGAAGAATTGTTAGGCCAGACGATGGACATACTTGTGCCTGAGCGTCTACGCGCAAATCATCCCGGGCATCGGATGAAGTTTTTCAAAGATCCGCGAGCGCGGCCCATGGGAGCCAACCTTGAGCTCTATGGCTTGCATAAAGACGGGCACGAATTCCCGGTGGAAATCAGCCTTAGCCCCTTGTATACCGCAGAAGGATTAGTGGTTACCAGTGCGATTCGCGATATTACCGAGCGCAAACAAGCCGAATTAAGCCTTCGCGAGCTATCCAGCCGGTTACTGCAGCTGCAAGATGAGGAAAGAAGGCGTATTGCGCGCGAGCTCCACGATAGTGCCGGCCAGATGCTCGCCGCGCTGAGCATGAAACTGAGCCCGTTGAGTGACGACAGCAAGAGCACTCCAGAAGCAAGAAAATTGGTTGCGGAAAGCCTTCTCCTGATCGAGGAACTATCACAAGAGGTGCGCACAATTTCTCACTTGCTGCATCCGCCGCTGCTTGATGAAATTGGTCTTGCTTCGGCACTGCGCTGGTACCTCGAAGGGTTCACTGAACGCAGTAAGATCAAGGTGGAATTTGAATTGGCGGATGACTTCGGAAGGCTTTGTCGGGACGTGGAAACCGCCATCTTCAGGATCGTGCAGGAATGCCTGACAAATATTCATCGTCACTCCGGAAGCCCAACCGCCAGGGTATGCATTGGCCGCAAAGATGAGCAGGTCCTGGTGGAGGTAACTGATCAAGGCAGGGGTCTAGCGCCACGCAGCCAGCGAGCGATGGAATCAGGCGCCAGAATTGGAGTGGGAATCGGCGGAATGCGAGAAAGATTGCGCCAGATCGGAGGCAGCCTCGAAATTACGTCCAGCCAGGCGGGCACAACCGTCAAGGCCCGCCTCCCCCTTACTCGGGCAAAGACGACCGTATCAATGGAATCCAGGAGCGATCCCGCGGTATTGAAGCCCTAGCCGTTCAGGCCATCAAAGCTATTCCCGAGTCGCGCGTTTGGGCCTAGAGGTTTGCTGAGGTTTTTCTCACTGCCTTTCTAAGCTCCGAATGCAATGGTGCCTAGGACACCTCCTTGCAAACCAGATGAATACTCATCATCTTTCTTGCCATTACATTCTTGCCACGCAGAGCTGCAGACTCAGACACCGCCGATCTCGGCGCCGCAGCCGGAGTACAATGCTCGTAACGCAGTTCCACTCGGACAATATCGCATGCTATTAGGAGGTTTATGCGACGGCCATTCATTGTGGTCCTCACTCTATGTCTAGGGGGTCTATTCGCATCCTTAGTTGCCGGCGGGCAGGCGAAATTACCGGACACACCCCGCCACGATGTTGCGGATAACTACTTTGGAACCCAGGTTGTCGATCCATACAGATGGCTCGAGAAAACCTCGGATCCTAGGGTGGTCGAGTGGATGAGAGCGCAGAATGACTATACCCGCGAGGTACTCGGCAAGATTTCTGAGGGCGGTAAACTGGTCGACAGAATCAAGTCTCTTGACAATGCAGGGTCAGTCGTTTACGGCCTCCAAGTCTGGGGAGGCCACTACTTCTATTTGAAGGCAGAAGCGGGATCAGACAATCGCCGCCTATACGTGCGCGATGTCGTCGACGCGCCCGAGCGCCTGCTGCTCGATCCTGAGAAGCTCACTACATCCGCAGGCAGGCACTTCTCGATCGATTATTTCCAACCGTCACTGGATGGCAAATACGTTGCATACGGAATTTCCCCCGGCGGTTCGGAAGAGAGCGTGCTGCACGTTCTTGAGACCGCCACTGGCGTCGCCCTTCCCGATACCATCGACCGTGCGCAATTCGGACAGCCCAGTTGGCTTCCCAATGGCAAGAGCTTTTTCTATCCACGTTTGCAGAAACTCAGCCCGGACGCTCCGCCCACGGCCAAGTACCAGAAAGTACGTGTTTATCGTCACACGCTAGGTTCG
Organism: Acidobacteriota bacterium; assembly: GCA_019244045.1. Lineage (GTDB taxonomy): Bacteria > Acidobacteriota > Terriglobia > Terriglobales > Acidobacteriaceae > Gp1-AA122. The sequence goes on along the minus strand of JAFATF010000144.1, from coordinate 3,985 downwards.
AATCCGGAACGGGACCCGCAGGTTTTTGGGTATGGCATGAGTGTGAAAGTGCTGGAGGACGATTTTTCGGCGGTCGCATACTCCCCGTCAGCCCCCAATGTGATGGTTGGAGTGGTTATCCACGGAGTCAAGAATGAGAAGGATTTTTACGTTGCGCCCTTCGATGAAACACCGACGGCAGTTACCGCCTGGAAGAAGGTGGCTGACGATTCCGCAGATATTACCGCGTTCGATGTCCATGGAGACGATCTCTTCCTGCTTTCCCACAAGGATGCTTCCCGTTACAAGGTGCTGCGCACCAGCCTTTCGCATCCAGACCTCGCGAAGGCGACCCTCGTGGTCCCGCCCAGCGAAGTGGTGGTTACTAACATTGCAGCGGCTGCGGATGGCCTTTATGTTCAGGACCTCGACGGCGGTATCGGGCGCCTACGAAGGTTGCCTTATGGCAACGGGAAAGCGCAACCAGTAAAGCTCCCATTTGATGGTGCCATTCAGACTTTGTACACCAACCCAATCGAAGCAGGAGCGTGGCTGGAACTGACCAGTTGGACGAGGTCCCCGGTTTGGTACCTCCTGAGCGCAGACGGAACGGCCAAGGACACGCATGTCGTCCCCCCCTCGCCAGTGGATTTCTCGAACGTAGAATCGGAGGAAGTAAAGGCGAGGAGCGCGGATGGCACCATGGTCCCGCTCTCGATCATCCACCAGCGGGGAATCGCGAGCGATCGGTCCCATCCCACTTGGCTGGAAGGCTACGGCTCCTATGGAATCACGTTGGACCCTACGTTCCGTCCGATTTGGCTGGCGTTTCTTGAGAAGGGGGGAATTTTCGCAGTTGCACATGTGCGTGGCGGGGGTGAGTACGGGGAAGATTGGCATAACGGAGGAAGACTGCTTTCCAAGCAGCACAGCATTGACGATTTTCTGGCGTGCGCCCAATACCTCATCGATAACAGGTACACGTCGAGCGCGAAGCTGGCGGGGGAAGGAACCAGTGCGGGTGGCATCACCATCGGAGGCGCCATTACACAACGCCCGGATCTGTTTACCGCTGCTTTGATCCGCGTGGGCGACTCTGATGCGCTACGTTCGGAATTAATGGAAAGTGGACCGGCGAATATTCCCGAATTCGGCACGGTCAAAGAGCCGAACGGGTTCAACGCTCTTTATGCCATGGATGCCTATCAGCATGTGAAACCGAATACCCCCTATCCCGCCGTGTTACTGACCACGGGTGTCAATGATCCGCGGGTTGCGCCTTGGCAGGCGGCGAAAATGGCGGCACGGCTGCAGGCTTGTACCAACAGCGGCAGGCCTGTGCTCTTGCGGGTCGACTACGATGCAGGACATGGCCTTGGTTCGACGAAGTCGCAACGCGATGCGGAGTTTGCGGACGAACTGGCATTCCTATTCTGGCAATTTCGCATACCCGAGTACCAGCCGAAATAGCGCCAGTCGGCTAGAAAGGCGAGCATTTCTGAGCGGCGGTAATTGTGAACGTCCTTTACAAGCGCTAAGGATGTTTGAATGTGCGTTTCCGGGCAAGCAAATGGCTCCAGGAAACTGCCATCGATCTGGTGTGTGCCTCCAGGCGAGAGAGACTCGATAGCGGTGCCGACTTTGAGTTTCATCCGAATCCCCCGAAGATACCAAAGAGTTGTTTGGCCGATGACAAGCGTCGCCCTTAGAAGTGCGTTTTGCACAAGGATGAGGTGGGCGGGGTTCCACGGGTTCCCCTCAACTGTAGTCCTGACTCAATGGCGCCGCCTCGCCCCCGTTCTCGGCCCGAAACCATTCGGGGGAAAACCATACGGGTCTTTGAAGATCACTGGGATCTTCGGCGGGACCTCCATTGCGGTAGACTGACTGAGAAGCATGCCGGCTCGTCCTCCTGGTCCCAAGCCACGTTTCCTGATCGGCAACATACCCCTGGCCAGCCGCGATCCCCTTGCGCTGTTCATGCGTTGGGCCAGAGAATACGGCGATATCTTTTACTATCGCGCTGGCTGGATCCACGTGTATTTCCTTAACCGGCCCGACCTGATTGATCTCGTGCTCGTGCGTAATCACTCCAATTTGCGCAAAGATCATGTTGTTCAGAACAGCCGCTGGTTCTTTGGCAACGGGCTGTTAACAAGCGAGGGTGAGGAATGGAAGCGGCAACGCCGCTTCGCCCAGCCTGCGTTCTACCGTGAACGAATCACCTCCTACGGCAATCTCATGACGAACTACGCCGAACAGATGCTCTCCTCTTGGCAAGACGGGGCCACTGTGGACATGCATCAAGAGATGATGAACCTGACACTGCGTATTGTGGTGCGTGCTTTGTTCGGAGTTGAGCCGGCAAAGAGCGAGGAAATCTCTGCCGCCTTGAACACCATGATGCGAAATACAAGCGGACTGCGCTTGCTGCTGCCGCCAGTTGCTCGTCGCCTTCCTCTTCCCGGAATGGGTGATGTGCGTCGTGCTGTCAAGCAACTGAACGACACGGTAGCGGCTATCATCAATGTCCGCCGTGTGGGCTGGGATCAACATTCAGAGGATCTGCTTTCTATGTTAACTTCGGCGCGGGATGAGGATGGTGCTCACCTGAGTGCAAGTGAGATTCGCGACCAAGTGTTGACGTTTCTTTTGGCGGGACACGAAACGGCCGCGCTGGCAGTGTCCTGGACTTGGTACCTGCTCAGCCAAAATCGAGAGGCGGAGAGAAAACTCCATCAGGAACTCGATAACGTTCTTGGCGGTAGAGCAGCCAGCGTCGAAGACCTGCGCTTACTCGTTTATACCCATCGCGTGCTCAAAGAGTCTATGCGTTTGTACCCTCCTGCCTGGAGCCTTGCCCGGGAAGTTGCCAACGAGTTCCACGTGGAAGGATACCGTATCCCGGCCGGGGCCAACGTGGTAATGAGCCAGTGGATCTTGCAGCACGATGCGAGATACTTCAAAGACCCAGACAAATTCGACCCCGAGCGGTGGGACACGGAGGCTTGTCACAGATTGCCTCGCTTCGCTTACTTTCCTTTTGGCGGAGGGCCAAGGCAGTGCATTGGAGCAGGGTTCGCCAACATGGAAGCCGTGCTTCTTCTCGCGACAATAGCTTCTCAGTTCGAGATGCGCCTGGTAAAAGATCATCCCATTGTGCCCGTGCCCAGCTTTACGCTCCGTCCGCGATACGGCATCTTGATGACGTTGAATAGACGTAAAGCCACTGTCGGACTGCCGCACGCAAGTTAACTGATCACGCGGCCAAAAATGCCAGGCGATAACTTTAAGATCGTCAAATGAGCTCCTGAATAACCGCCCTCAGCCCATCACAGGCAGGCACTCTGAGGATTTCGTGTGCGCGCCGACCACTCTGGAAGAATCAGGGGTGGTACACGATGAGTATTGCGGGACACATAGTGAATGCCCGGAGCCAAGATGCACGACTCCCCGAGTTTCCCGCCGCTTTCACAAGGCTGCCGACAAACCCAGGCGAAACTAGCGCAGTCATTGGAGGTACAATCCTCATGGCATGCCATGGTCAAAGATCGCAACAGCTTTGCTCTCGCGGGTTTGAGGATTGCTGTCGGTTGCCTGTTCTTGATTTTTGCACAATACAAGGTATTCGGGACGCAATTTACCTTACACGGCGGATTTCAATGGTGGATCAGAAAATTCCTGCAGGATGGCAGTGCTTACCCGTTCATGATCTCGGTGCTGCAGCGGATCGTGCTACCCAACAAAATGGCGATCGCCTTCTTGGTGGCTTACGGCGAGCTTGCCATTGGATTGGCGCTCGTACTTGGAATTTGGGTGAAAACTGCGAGCGCCTTTGGTTTGGTCTACATGCTTTCTCTACTTTTCTCTTCAAACTACCCGGGCCCGCATCTTCCTCTCTGGCAATACGTAGGAGCCTCGCTGGACCACTCGGTGCTCGCGCTCTGTTTCCTGACTTTCGCTCTCAGCCGCAGCGAGGAGGCGTTTTCCGTCAGACGGTACATGC
>JAFATF010000141.1 GCA_019244045.1 Acidobacteriota bacterium | reverse complement strand
TACAACTGCACGCCGACTGCCACCGTCTCGAACGGTGCCTCTTTTACCGGCTCCGCCTCCCGTATTTCCTCTGCCGGGATATCCGCGATCGGTTGTGGTGGTAACACCGGCTCAGGCGTCATGTTTCGCCAGCGCATAAGCTCCGGGAATCCGTGCGGTCGTCATGCCGATCGGCAGCTTTGCTACTTTTCCGGGTGTCTCAAACGTACTCCCGCTCAACGTGTGGACGGGACGTCTTGACAAAATCGCCCAGGAAGCCCGCAGAGAGGGTGTTTCCGGTTTTCCGTTTCCGCTGAGGCCTCCTGAGCAGGCTTGCAGGACACATCCTTGCCCTTTGTTATACCCTGTAGGGTGGCGAAACTTTCCGTGAAGCCTTCGTCCCGACAGGCTCAGAGGTGCACGAAGGGGTATTTCTATAATCAGTTTCTATGTACAAAAAGCAGTTGTATTTTCAAATCAGGAGGGCCGTTTGCGAGTTGAACCTTGCCGCAAATGCGTCTCCCTCTGCATCAACCACAAATTCAACACAAATGAGAACCCCCTCTGCATCCTGCTTACAGTCAAACCGACTGGGCGCGTAGCCGCTTTGATCGAGCCATTCCCGCATGGCTCCCATTTCATGGGGCAGATCGGCTCGCCTCACGCGTATTTCGATTTTTCGCATCGCTCCCGCAGTTACCCCTCTTCTTTGCCGATCAGTGCATGAATTTGGGTGAACATACTGTCCGTTCAAGCAAGCAGGACGCGTAAATAATTGAGATGATCTTGCCGTCTTAAGGAACACTCGACAGCAACAAACTGTATAGGGGTGTATGAAGCGACCAGCAGGGCCGGCGTTGAACTGAGAAAAATACCGTGGTTGACGCCAACTCTCATCGTGAGCATGCAAAGCGGTGCCGAGAGCTTGCTCAGCAAGTTACCGATCCCGAGCTACTCAAACAGTTGGAATTGTGGGCCTTGGAGCTGGACTTAATTGCCGATACCCTTGAGCACAGTTCCTTAATCGGTGAAGCGGAGGAGGGAAATTCGAATAGCTAAAAATAGTGATTTTCAGAATGGTACCTGATACTAGGCGAGACCTAGTTGCTCTACCTTATACCTCCTTCACTATCGTCATATTTTTTGCAAAATAACAGCCCGATGTTTCCACGCGCCTTCAATCTGTCATTTCTGGCGAGTTTCGTTATATTGGTAGTTTTTGCTGATTAACATTATTAAAAAGTTTATAAGAGGTAGTTGTCATTAAATAAGTGCTAGATTAGCCGATATCCTCACAAAATGAACTGATATTCATAAAGTCAACACCTGCGCTTTTGGCAGCCTCTGCATCTTTCTTGCTATCTCCGATGAGAAGATAGGCAGATTTTGGATTGTTTTCATCAAAGAGCAGATAAAACCCTTCTGGATGTGGTTTGATAAACGTAACATCGCCGCGTGCAATCATCCGTTTAAACGCACTGTCCAAATGAAGCTCCTGAAGGATAGGATAAATGGTTTCCAGATGATTTGATGTCCAGATATGTAAGTTCGCGACCGACCGAGCCTTTTTAATAAGTATAAGTGCAACAGAGTTTACTCGATGGCCAGATACAAGTTCCTTTTCATACTTGCAGGTCGTATGGAGCAAATCGTCCCGAAACTTTTTTCCAAAACGTTGCATAAATATATTTTGCTGCACAGCCTCAATGATACCAAGAGGGACAAACGCTGGATCGTATCTATGCAACACCTGGCCAACTGCTCTATCCCATTCAGCCCAGTTGATAAGAAGAGTTGAGATCGTCTCATCAAAATCAAATATCACCTCTCGCTTTTGGTTTTTTTGTAAATACTGTTGAAAATCTGTTATTTTCATCTGCTCCCAATATATCCAGTTCGTTAATACCGACCTCATCATATCTCACAAACTGCAGGAAGTATCAGCCTGCTCGCAGCCGTCAATGACGCTTCGCGCCGCCTCCGGCGGTTGCCCTTACCGGGCAATCATTGACCGCCGCTGCGCTCCCTGATCTTTGAATCCCGTCGAGACGAGGAACGTCTCGAAATAGTGACGCCCTGCGGGGGCGTCAAACAAGGAACTGGCTTTAAGCATAAGAACTTTTGCGCGATACACGCCTGTTTTACTAGTTTAGAGAGGAGACGACGGTATGGCGCGAAGTGAGGCGATTGCAAACATTGATCTTACCAGTCTGACAGATGAGGGGCTCGAGGAGTTGCTGACGAAGGTACAGACGGCGTTTGAGGAGCGGGTACAAAGCAGAATGGCAGAATTTCGCCGCATTGCCAGCCGTGCCGGATATGAAGTGTCACTCAGCAAAATTGCTCAAATGGTCGGACATGGCAGAGGCCAGCGCACTAGCTCTCAAAGTGCTATGAGAGGCCAACGACAGCCGGTATTGCCGAAATACCGCAACCCGGATAACCCGGCAGAAAGTTGGTCAGGTCGAGGCCATAGGCCAAGATGGTTGGAGGCGCAGCTTGCAGCCGGGAAAACGCTTGCAGAGTTAGAGATTACCTCCGCACAGTAGCAGTCCACCGATGGTGGGGGATTGATGGACTGCTGAGGCTTGCGAGTGTCCCGCACGGGAAAACCGGAGAGCAGGCCGGAAAACCGGCTGAAAATTGCCGGCGCGAGGCGGCGCCGGTTGTTTGTGAGAAGCAACAGCTTCGAGCAAACAAAAAGCGAGGCTGTAATCCGTCGTAACAGACGGGAATTGTTGAAAAAATTCAGGGTCATCGCACGGTTGCCGACACGGGCGCGGATCCGGCTACAATGACGGGCCGCAATGCGGGCGAGGCAGATCAATGGCGACCACGGCGCTGACACTCACCCCGACACTGGCACTGGGGTTATTCTTCATTCACCGCTACCGGTTTTTGACAATCACCCAGTTTGCAAAAGCGGCGGGGCTGTCCAAGGAGCGCAGTGAAGATGTCCTCTATGCCCTCGGCCGCCGGGGGATCGTTGGCGCGTTTGGCAATGTCACCATTCCCGGACACGGAAAAACACCCAAGGTGTATTTTTTGAAACGCAAGGGGTACGAGCTCCTCCGTATGGAAAGCGGGATCCCTGAAGAGTTGATAGGCGGGTACAGTGAAGTCCATCAAGAGGCCACATGGTCGCCGGTCATGTACCACCGGCTCAGGCTTCTGGACGCACTGATTGCCCTCGAGGTACAGGTGCGGGAGAGGCCGCATCTCTCCCTTGTCAAAACGTTTGTTGAATATCGCCGGGTGAAGCGGGGAAACCGGATAGCACGGGAAACAACCGATTTTGTCGTAGCGGAGGAGATCCCGGAAAACCGGATTATCCCGGACGGGGCGTTTGTCATGGAGAATGTGGAGACAGGACGGCGTGCTTTGTTTTTCATTGAGATGGATATGGCAACGGAGCGGATTGTCACGAAAATATCCAATGATAAACGGTTGACGTTGCGTTTCAAGTTTGAACAGTACGACAGATATTTACAGAGCCGCCGGTTTGCAGAGACGTACGCAAACTACGGCACGTTCACGAATTTTACTTTGCTGTTTATAACTCTGAAACAAGAACGGATCGACAATATCCGTGAGGCTTTGAGTGACTTACCCTCGGAATTCTCGGCGTTCTACCGGCTTGCCGTGTTTGAGGCCGTAATTGAAGACTTCCTCGGTGAGGTGTGGCAATCCCGGCTGGCAACCGACGAAAAACGGTATCGGTTGACGCGGAATTAGAGAACACGCGAGAAGCCAAGCCGAAAGAGAAAACCCCTCCTGGGTTGCATACCGGGGCATCTCTGATCTCCATATGCAGGTAATTTGCACATAGGGACTTTGCCACTCCCGCTATGAAAGCTAACATGAAAACGACGATACGGCGACGGTCAGCGTCTCAACGATATACCTCAGCGGAGTTTCGACCATACACGATCGCATTAGGACGGCTCGCCCTGGCCTGGAACGATCTACAAGAACATCTTGCTGATTTATTTTGGACCGTGATGAGCGTACCCCAAAAAGGTGATATGGTGAACTACGCTCCGCTTCATGTCTGGCATTCTCTTCGCGCTGATCTCGCTCAGCGAGAAATGCTGCGCGCCGCGATAAAACATACGTCAACAGATTGGGGCCGCCCGCGATTTAAGGAAGATTGCGCTTGGTTGGTTAACAAAGCAACTGAATTAAGCTATGTAAGAAATGACGCAATTCACGCTCCGCTGTTTCTAAAAGATAAATCTCTTTGGGGGATGGCAGTAAGCACAAATGAACCTGTAGCGCCCGCATCATGGCTATTTAATCCGAGAGCTGCCGGTTTAGAAGCAGGACTAACAAAGAGGAATACTAACCTGTTGGGTGAATTTACATATTGCCATAATATGGCCATTGTGCTTGCTGACTTTGCAGAAGATATTACGCGCGCCTTGATAAATCGACAGAGCCATGGCCCGAGAGGCCGCGCTTACCCAATCGGCAGGAAACTGCAAAGACGAAACCCCGACCCCGAACGAAAAAATAGCTTCCTCCACAGCGAGCTCTATCTCTGGGTTGCACACAGGGGAATTTTCCGTTGCATACAGGGGCATCTCTGACCCCCATAGGCAGGAGCCACTTAGCAAACGGATAGGGGCCGTGTCGCTTGGGTGGTGGAAATTTGAAGGTGGCGTAATCTCCTAATTCGCAACGCAAGACCCGGCGGTTGGCGCCACCGGAGGAGATCACGCCATGACAAATGATATCGCTATCGAGGCCGAGGTTCCATTGCTGGGTGCGGA
>JAFATF010000011.1 GCA_019244045.1 Acidobacteriota bacterium | reverse complement strand
CCTTTCTGCCTCTCGCGCATCACGAAATTCATTGGATCTGATCGCTGCCTGCGATCTCACGACGGGAAAGATGGTGTGACCGTGCAACTGCGCCAGGATTTGTGGTCCCCTGGCCAATGGTGCGCTAGTTACGATACGCAACCCACCGAATTCAACGTGGGCTACGGGCTAAAGGCGATTGACTCTATCGGGCAGGGCTCTTTGCCGCAACAGGTGCATCGCCTACTGGCGGAGGAAGGCTTCTCAGAAAAGACGGGCGGCAGGCCTGGTAAAACGGGCGAGAACTGGCAGCGCAGGGGAACACCCTAGTCGCGCGACAGCTAAGGGCAAGCAATGGGAAGACATTCGAGTCGGGAAAATTGGCGGAACGGGAGTTTGCGGCTTAGCGGTGGGCGATCAAGCGGGAGGTGACAAGCGCGCGGGCAACAACCTGCGGCCGTGCTGGTTGCCTGCGGGAAACCGAAACACAACCTGCGGGCGCAAACACAACAGCGCGCGCTCGTTGTGCATAGATATAGATGACGATCCTAACGCCTTTCCTGAGCTTCGCGCTTGCTCAATCAGGCTCTTGCCAAGTATTACGCTCACCTATACCAGCTGGTGAAGCAGATAAGGTTGTAAAGGCAAAAGCCAGTACCAACACAGTACCGCAGCTCGCGTTGCCTGATCACGAGTGCTGGGCTTCTTGTCTTCCTCAGCGGTGACGGGCCGGTAGGGAATTGCTAATGCCGATCAGATGGCTTTGCATTGTCGAGAGCTTTAAGAACGTGGGTGAAAAAGAGAAAGCCTTTGCACCAATAGTGCGAGACCAAATCTTTCTCGAAAGGATCTCCCCCGAAGCATTCCGCCCGTGTCCAGCAACTAGGGTTAACCGCATCCGCCGATCACCCCAAGGTTACGAATGTAATTTGCGTCAGAAAACCGGACGTGTGATACCCGAAGAATATGTCTTGGAAAAAACGATCAACCCTGCCGCCGTTTATTCTGCTACTTGCGTGCCCCCTCCTGTTCGCCAGTTCAACCACAGATCTTACGCTTCATGACACGGCCCGCGCTCGTGATATACCGCTGAAGATCTATTACCCGAATGACATCTCCCACGCGTACCCGCTGATAATCTTTTCCCACGGGTTCGGTGGTACAGGAGAGGGATACCGTTACTTAGGGGAGGGCTGGGCAGATGCTGGATACATCGTGGTGCTTCCCACTCATCATGGCAGCGATCGCGATGCGCTGCGCATAGAACGCATGTCCGGTGCGAAGGAGATCGGAAAAGCCTTCGCAGCGCAGCAACAGAGGACTGCAGATGTTGGCTTCATCATCTCTTCTCTCCAGGATATTGAGCGGCAAGTGCCGGAGCTGCGCGACAAAATCGACGGGCTACGAATTGCGCTTGGGGGCCACTCGATGGGTGCGGGCACGGCGTTGCTAGTAGCCGGAGCTACTGCCGCCCCGCCGAATGGAACTATGCAGGGGTTTCTCAACGAGCGCGTAAAAGCTGTACTGGCTATGTCGCCGCAAGGCGTCGGCGAGGAAGGCTTTGAAAATCCATCGTGGGATCACATAGAAATCCCGGTAATGACGATGAGTGGCACACAGGATGGAGGTGTCAACGGCGAACCTCCGAGTTGGCGGCTTCAGCCGTACGAACACATGCACCCGGGGAACAAGTATCAAGTGACGGTGAACGGTGCCGGGCATCTGTCTTTTGCAGTGGGTTTTCGTTTTCATCGCTGCATTCTTCGAGAGACGACAGCTTTCTGGGACACGTACCTGAAGGGCGACAGCGAAGCTAAACGCCACATCCGCTCCTTCGATGCGTGTGACGTCGACAGCAAGTAAGAATTGACGATGTCCAAGGTCTGCTCACCGCCGACCAAAGCACAAACCCGTACTTCGCGGCGTGAGTACATGTCATTGGCGCGTTGGTGACGTATGCCGCAGTGGGGGGGAAAGTGGGCCTGGAAGAACTAAGTTGACATTAATGCTGTTGATTCTGGCCTGCGAGTCCACTGGTACGCAGTTCGAGTGCGGACTATTTCCCAAGCTCGCAGTCGCCAGATGCTGTTGAAACCTGGTATCAGATAACCTCAACGAGTTCAGACACGTCACCAGGTTAATGAGCGCAGAGCTCGACGGAACCGCCTGGAGCTTGCGAGCGACTCTGCGGCTGCTCTTGTCCTATTGGCTAAAGTATTTCGCGAGCTGAGGCCAGCCTGTTCTTTCGCCAGCAGCTCGAAACAATGAATTATCCATATTGAGCCCAGGAACTCGGCCAAAGGCCGTGCATAGGATCGCGCCATCTGCGCCCAGAGCGTCGGATCCTAGGGCAACCTCCTTTGACTAACCTATGAGGACCGTGGCCTGGCAGTCGCCGTTGTACGCCGCTCTCTCGGTTGGTTCGAGCCTGTGCATGCTAACTTGACCCAAGCAACTCGTCGCAGCTACCTCGCGGCATATTATAAATATCCATTCTTTAAGAGCTGTTTCCAGTGCGATAATCCCTCTGGAATAAAGGGGACCGAC
>JAFATF010000677.1 GCA_019244045.1 Acidobacteriota bacterium | reverse complement strand
GCTGCATCCGAGTTTTCACACGGTCTGCAAGACTTCTGGAGCCGGCTGGCTGCTCTCGACTCATAAGGTGACGTTCTCAGCTTGTCGAATGCGTTACTGGGGACAAGCACCTGCAGGTGGCATATAGAAGTCGTTGCTCATTACCCCGATGAGGAGAGATGGCAATGCTGAAGGGCTTCAGAAACTTCCTGATGCGCGGCGATGTCATTGTCGTCGCTGTCGGCTTGTCCGTGGCCTTGGCGTTCAGCAATCTGGTCAAGGCGTTCACTGACGAGATCATCAACCCGCTGATCGCCGCGGCGCAGGGCCGCGTAAAGGGCCCCGGACTGGGCTGGCAGCTGGTCCGCGGTGGTGGTGATGGTACCTATCTCAACTTGGGGGCGTTCATTTCTGCCATCATCTACTTCATTGTTTTTATGGCGGTCGTATATTTCCTGATTGTTGTACCCTACAAGTACGTTATGGCTCGCATGGGCAAGACGGTGTTTGCCGAGCCGCCCCCGACCAAGACCTGCCCGGCGTGCCTCTCCGACGACCTGAACCCCGCCGCGACGAAGTGCAAGCACTGTGGCGCGGATATAGGCAAAGTCGTCGCCTGAAATGCGCACTGGTCGCGCAGGCCTCCTCGCTTCCTGCGCATTCGCAACTCGGAGCCCGTTTGAAAAGGACCCTGAAGCACAACTAGTAGCACAGTGGAGGTCACGACAGATACAAAACCTTGTGGCGATCTAACCTTTTCAAACGGGCTCTGAGAGAGCCTCGGGGTGCAATTCCCCGGGGCTACTCGCCAGAAATTTTTACCAAGACGCAACGGTAATTCGTTCGAGCTCGAACAACAACCCGGACAGGACTGGCAGCGCGGCAATCAGCGTGATCACCACGGCAAAGGCGGAAGTGTCGGCGAACGCTGGCGCGCGCCGGGCAACCATGAAGGCGTTGGCACCGGTCGGCATCGCCGCGGTGATCAGGGCAACCTTCACCGGGAGTCCGGACATGCCGACGGAGAGTGAAGCCGCTCCGATTACCGCCGGAAGGACGATAAGCTTGAAAGCGGCCGCGAGCGCTGCTTCTTTCGCAGACCCGCTCGTGACCGTCGGCAATGACGTGCCGACGCAGAACAAGGCAAGGGAAGGCGCCGCCTTGCCGAGCAAGCCGAGGAGCGCGTGCGCCGGCGCTGGCACCGGCATGCCGCCGATATGCCACAGGAAACCACCAGCGATCGCCATGATGATCGGATTGCGCAGCAGACTGCGTAACGTCTTGCGCAGAACGGCGCCGCTTCCGCTCTGGCTGCCGTATTCGATCAGCGCCGAAGCCAGCGGCAACAAGACGCCGGAATGCAACGCGATGATCGGCAGGATCAGCATCAGCCCGGGAATGCCGAAGACCGCAGAGACAATCGGGGTCCCGAAATATATGGCATTGCCGTAGGTCGCACTGAGGGCAAATGCCGCCGCTGGCGAGAGCCGCATATGCAGTAGGACACGGGCGAGCAGCAAGGCAAGGCCATAGACGAGGAGGCAACCGGCGAGATAGATGCTCGCGATGCCGAGCAGGTGCAGTGTTTCCCCCATAGCGATCGAGTCGAACAGCAACGCCGGAAGCGCGAGCCAATAGGTGAAGTCGTTGAGCCCGCGCACCCCGGCCGGATCGATCAGCGCGAACCGCACCGCCGCCCGTCCGAGCGCAATAATCGCGAAGATCGGCAGCAAGAGGCCGATAATTTGGATCATTGCCGAAAATTCCACCGGAATGTTTGGACTTGTTGAGGATACGACGACAGCATCAGAATGCTGGCGAGGACTTTGTTGGCACCGGCGGCATAGGCCCTTGTCGCCAGGAATAAGGCCAACCCGAGCAGCAAGAAAATGCAACGCAAGGCTCGTCGGAAGCTTCGATGTGCTTGGCCATTCGTTCGAATAGAACGCTGATGGAATCTGCCATTGCACATCCCCCCAAAGGTCGAGATTTGCTCAACGCCCCCAAACGTCAGTCACGCCGCTGGACGACAATGCCGGAAAGCGGCATCAGAATTTCTGACACAGCGACCGTCTATAATTCGTCAATCTGGATCTGAGGCTGAGTTGTAGGTCTATCTCGATGGTTTGGTGTTGTCGGTATCCAATGTGTGTGGTCAGTACGTGGTTTTATAGGCAGCTCATATGGCTGTGGTTAGCATGACATTAGGAATGAACCGAAGAGTGTGAACCAGGTCACACCTAGCGACAAAAGTAAGTCAAAACCCGGCATGCAGTCGCCGAGGACTAACTCGCGTTCGAGGTCCGGGCCGTCGTCTTGTTCGCGGTCGGTTAGTGCCCCGGACGTTGTTTCATTAATAAAGAATTTTGACGATGCCGCTTGCCTCCATGAGATCAAAGGCTTAGCTTCGTCATAAATGAGTCTCCAAATTAAACCCCGAAAGCGGCTGATCGGCTATGCGCGCGTGAGCACGCAGCAGCAAGACCTCGCGCGGCAGATCAAGGCGCTCAAACGTCTTGGATGCAGCGTGATCTATTCCGACACCGCATCCGGCAAGAGCATGGCCGGCCGCCCGGAGCTTGCCCGCGCGCTCGACGACCTCGACAAGGGCGACGAACTTGTGATTGCCGAATGGGACAGGGCGACGCGCTCAATGTGGGACGGCTTGCAGATCATCAAAGCCGTGATCGACGCCGAGGCCGCGATCAAGGTTCTCGACCGCAGCTATATCGACCTTGCTACCCCAATGGGGCGCGGCTTCATGGCGATGATGAGCGCAATGGCGGAAGACGAACGCTTGCGCATCATCAAGCGCACTCATGAAGGACGGCAGATCGCGCGCGCCAAAGGCGTCCGCATGGGCCGTAAGCCCAAGCTCACGCCGCACCAGATGAAGGAGGCCCGGCAGCGGCTTGCCGAGGGCGAGCCGACACGCAGCCTTGCCAAGAGCTACGGCGTAAGCATCAGCACGATCTCACGGCTCGCGACCTGAAGCGCGTCGCAGATAAGGACTCAAGGCGTGAGTCAACCGCTTTGAGTTGGTCCCTGTCCCAACCTCAGTCAGTGCGGTGATCCGGCAGGAGTAGGAACTGATTATAGATTTCGCGCGCATAGTGTACACCGAAGCGGTGCATACGATAGAGATAGACGCATCCAATCAAAAGCAGAGCGACGCCAATTGGCCATTGCATCGGTGAACGGGCGAATATAACAGCCGCCAGAGCCACAGATGCAGAGCAAAGCCCCCGATTCAAACCATAGGTACCATTAAAGGCTTCCCCTCGACCAGGTTTGCCGTGCTTCTCAACGTCAGAATATATTTCACGAAAGACCGGGAACCGTTCACCCCGCCTCATTTCGCTTAAGGGCCTCAATACCAACCCTAAGCGCGTCGAGACTTTGGCTTGCACTTTGGCGATTTGCGCAGTCGATAACAAAGCCGGTTTCGGCCCAGCAATCCAGTCGGACGGCAGACCGCCTTTTGTCCACCAATAGCCCTTTTCTATGACGTTGCCGAGCGCTGCCAGTAAGTGGCCCGTGGCATATGAGAGGATAACGAATACACCTAAGCCGCCAACACTGATTCCATCTTTAGCGAGGATATCCCGTAGCTCAGGGACGTAGAACATCAGCCCGAACAGAAAAA
>JAFATF010000596.1 GCA_019244045.1 Acidobacteriota bacterium | reverse complement strand
AAGAGTCAGATCCAAGCTTTGGATCGTACTCAGCCGATCTTGCCCTTGCGTCCAGGCATCCCGGAACGACAAACCCACGATTACACTCGCCACGGGACAACAACCCTGTTCGCGGCACTGAATGTGTTGAGCGGTGAGGTGTTGGGGGAGTGCATGCCGCGCCACCGCCATCAGGAATTTTTGCGTTTTCTGCAGCGGATCGAGCGCAGCACGCCACGCCGATTGGCTATCCATCTGATTTTGGATAACTATGGTACTCATACTCATCCGGCGGTGCAGGCTTGGTTTGCGGCGCACCCCCGCTATCAGCGGCACTTCACGCCCACCCGCGCTTCTTGGTTGAATCTGGTGGAACGCTTCTTTGCGGAAATTACCGACAAGCGCATCCGCCGAGGGACTTTCCGTAGCGCGGGCGAGTTGGTGCGAGCCATCCGCGATTACATCCGCCGACGCAATCACCAGCCACAACCTTTTATGTGGACTACTTCGGCTCGCTCGATTGCGCGCAAAGTTAGACATTGTAACGAAGCGTTAGAAACAGGACACTAGGGGCTTCAGGCGAGTTCTCTCATGACAGAGACCAGTCGTTTCGGTGACGGCTTACGATTGTTGCGGAACAGCAACGCGAAGCTTGTGGTAAACCCTCTCCAGCACCAACATTGAGGCTCCAGCAATTAAGAAAAAATCACCGATACTGAAGTAGTAGAGAGATGCATGGTCTGCCAGAAGTAAAAGTCCGTGGTTTCCGTGCGCTTGCTGCCACACCGGGAAGACCGGCGAGAACGAACTTGGCATGCCAACGACCGGCATTACCCCGCCGTTAAAAACAGTGACGAGCGCATTCGAAACAGCACCAAGCAGGATCAGTAGTCCCGCAGGACGGGAGACCAGTTTCATCGAATAAGTCATCCATACGGTGCTCAGCCAAAACAGAGCGCAGAGAGCAACATTGGGATACTCTTTCCACAGGACCGAAAGCATCAGAGTTAACATCACTGGCATCTAGGAAGCCCCTCGATAAATCCGTAGTACGGCCTCGCTCGCCATCTGATACGGCCGGACCTAGTCGGCCCGAGGGGAGTGGTTAAAAAAAGCGACGCGAACAAAGCCAAGGACAACGTATTGAAAACAAGGACGCCCAGCTCGGGTTAGAGTCAGGAACGTCCTGCGAACAGCTTTGATCTAGAACTGCTCGATGATCAGAATATGCTGATACACGGAAGATGGAAATGGCTCTGCCGTGCTACCGATCTGCACGACCTGACCATGCGTTTGATCGGGACGCAAGATGAGCACCCGGCAAAAACAACTGAGACAGCCAATAACCATCTTATGCGCATACGTTCCCGTATTCGGAGCAGACTACCTCCTTGAACTCTCGGCCAGTGTGGCCCTTTGTACTTTGGTAATCACGAATCATTCTGATTGAGCGCCTCTGCACTTTTGCAAGAACTGGTAGGCAGCTTCCATTCAATTCAACTTCCTGTACTGGCTGCTGCGCTGGCGTACAGCGCCATCGCAGCCTTTCCCCCGAGTGGCATTTCTCAGCCCCTCCACCGCTTCTGTGATTTGGGGTTTTTGAACCTCGTTGATGGCGGGGCGCATGGACGAAGGCCGCGAGTCTAGACAGACTACGCAGAAAGTAGAGCGGGCGCGTGCAGGGTGTTATAGGTCTTCAATCAGCGCTTCGGAAGCAAACATTTGCCTTCGCCCTCTATCTCAACCCGCCCCGCCTTTCCGGTCATCGTATCCACTGACCTTTAGTAATCGGGAATTGACCTGATTGAGGGTTCTCTGGATATTGTGGAAGATGCGCAGCATGTCACGAAAGATGACCTAAATTACCGCTTAGGACGTGATCATGCTGATCTACAATCTGCTCTCTCACACGTTGGGGACTTCGATGCCGTCGCCTTCTGCCGACCTGCTAATGGTGCCTCTTGCCGCGCTAGTCGCTGTGAAGAACCCGAGTTACGAAAGTCTCTGGGAGGTGGCCAATCGTATCTGCGACCGCTACCTTCCGCAAGTGAAGCAGGACTGATCGAGGTTCCGGCCGCTTTCATAAGAATTTTCACCGCGGAGGATACGCAAGCGTGCGGAGCGCTCTCCGCGTCTGTCTCGAAGTAAAACCGGTCAGGGATAGCCTGCGGTGAGCCCGACAACGGGAGTACGCCCTCAGCTTTGCAGTCAACTGAAGCAAGATGTAGTTGTCGTCAACTACGCCAAGCCCGTAATGAACAGATTTTGAAAACTGCCCTGTTGGTCTCCGAGATGGTGTCGAAAACGGTGGCGGCGTAGGGGCGAAGGATAGCGGTTCCCCAAATCCGCGGGGAATTTTAAAGGTTCCAGAAGCCCGAAAGACGCCATGCGGCCAGAAATGAAGGACTTGCGGAGGTCCGATCGAGATACAAGCAAAATAGGGGCGCGGGAAAAACGCACAAGCCTCTCCCGTAAATTGTTGGTCGCTGTTTGGCAGTCGCTGTTTGGCAGCTTGACTTTGGTCGTTTCCGGTATACACTTTCTGGTACATACCTCCTCCAGGAGGCATCAATCGTGTCGGACAAGGAAAAACCTAACCGAAGTTGGCGAGAGATTGCAGAGGAAGCATCCCGAGAGGCTGATCCCGAGAAGCTGCACAAGCTCAGTATTGAATTGGAGCGTGCTTTGGACGAACGCGCCCGGAGGCTGAATCCGCACAGTGCTCCTGACGCGAAGAGCGCCTAAATTTCTGAAGTTAAGACCAGAGCCGATCAGTTCGGCGGGATAAGACTCGTACGACAGCCTCTAGAGGGTTTGTGCCACTGGATGCTGGTGTGTTTTGACGGTGGTTAGCAATTCCTCCGCTTTGAACGCAGAATCAATCTGAATTGCGACATCGTGCAGTTTGAAAGAGGCCCGTTAACCCTGCTTTGTAGTTGGGACATTGTTGGCCATGGCGACCAGGCGCACAAAGGCTGATAAGGTGCAGAGGCAGGCGGATCAGTTGGAAAAGAAATCAGAGCGTCGTCCCGAGCGGGCGAAAAACCAGAGAAAAGTACGGAAGAACGCCGGTTACGCCGCCTAAATTGCGAGTCGACTCTCGGCTGAGCGAGAAGCAACTTAAGCGACTTTGCCTGCTTTTCCTGTGCTCCGGTGTACTGGTTTTCCGGCTCGCCTCGCAAAGCCTGGCACAAGCGCGGGAGAAGTTCAGCGACCCACCTTCTCCGTTCTTTTGTGTGCTTTCGGCAAGCAAGCATGATTTGAATAGGCGGACCCTGCTAAGGTCATTCAGTCGCGTAGCTCGCGACTGATCATGC
>JAFATF010000474.1 GCA_019244045.1 Acidobacteriota bacterium | reverse complement strand
GTTTTCTTCGGTGTCGCCGCTGTGGCGGCAACGGTAGCCGCGGCGTCGTTGAGATTCATAGCTTGTGCGTGTACGAAAACAGTCGTGAACAGCAGAACCGGGATAAGCAAAAACTCTTTCTTCATACATGTTCTCCTGGCGTATCGCCTTGTGCTCTTGTTTCTCTCTGCTTTCAGCGCACATCTCGGCAGAGGGTGGATTGTGCCCTGAACCAGTAGTAGTAGTAGTCCAATGTTTTCCTATAATGTAGATTAATGAACTAGACTTACTAGATATCGCGATCCATCCTCCATTCTCGCCAAAATCCTCAATCTGCTAAACACTGCTAACTCAGAGTGCTACGAGGGTGGTTTGGACAGGGAGGACGAACGCATGTGCATCTTTTTGCCGATTGTCACTACGATGCTGGCGCCAAGCCCCACCTCTCCTGCAAACGCTTCTCAACCGTCTTGAACACCAGGCCATCAACGATGTACCCCAGCGCAATAATCAGAATCATGACCGCGATTACCTGGCTCATGTCATTCAAGTCGCGGCCCATCATTAATAGCTGGCCCAACCCTAAGCTGACAAAGATCATTTCCCCGGAGATCAGCGAGCGCCAGGCGAAAGCCCATCCCTGCTTAAGACCAGTCACGATATAAGGCAAACTGGCGGGCAACGTCACGTGCAGGAGCAGTTGGAATCCGCCGGCCCCCAGGTTGCGTCCGGCCATGGAATAGATCTTCGGCAACTGCTTACGACCGGTCTCCATGCTGATGGTCACCGACAAAAGCGATCCCATGACTACCACGAAGAGAATTGCCTTCTCGGTGAGGCCGAACCAAAGCACTGCTATCGGCAGCCAGCAAATACTGGGCAAGCTTTGCAAGCTCACCAGCAGCCCGCCAACGGTTTCCTCCAGGAACTTGCTATTGGCGATGCCGAGACCGAGAATCATTCCGAAAACCACAGACAGTCCATAGCCAATCAACATTCGTTTCATGCTGACGGCAATTGCGATCCAGAAACTGTGATCCGCGAAACCAGCCCAGAGCGCCTCGCCTACACCCCATGGCGTTGGAAATATGTAGGGAGGCCACACCTTGAGCTTGGCCAAAATGACCCAGGCAGCGATCAGGACCGAATAGAACAACACATATCTAGCGGTTCGTTTCATTGCCGTACTCGGCCTCCAGCGACTTATTGATCTCTTCCCGCAGCTCGCCCAGGATCTCGCGGGCGGCGGTGGCGACGGGAACATCTTCCAGATGGCGGGGCCGCGGCAAGTCTACGTGGTATTCGCGCTTCACTTTGCCCGGCCGGAATGTGAGGAGGACAACACGATCCCCGAGCCGCACCGCTTCACGAACATTGTGGGTAACAAAAATGATGGTGCGCCCGGTTTCCGCCCAGATGCGCTCTAGTTCATCGTGCAGCAGATCGCGTGTTTGCGCGTCCAGGGCCGCAAACGGCTCGTCCATCAAGAGAACATCGGGTTCGGTTGCCAAGGCGCGCGCCAGCGCCACTCTCTGGCGCATTCCTCCGGAGAGCTGGTGAATATAGTTATCCCGGAACTGATGGAGATGCACGAGGCGCAGGTAGTCGGCCGCCTTGCTCTCGCGTTCGGCCTTTGAGACGCCCGCCATCCGCAATCCGAATTCAACGTTCTGTTGAACAGTCAGCCAGGGAAACAGTCCCAGTTCCTGGAAGATCAGAATACGGTCGGTGCCAGTTCCCTGCGCCGCTTTACCGTCGATGAGCACCTCACCGGTCGTCTGACGATGCAGGCCGGCAACCAGGTGCAGAAGGGTTGATTTGCCGCAGCCCGATGGTCCAACGATGCAGAGAAACTCGCCCGGCTGGACGTGCAGGTTGATGTGGTCCAAAGCAATCAGTCGGCCCTTGGTGTTCACGCCGTAGGTCAGGCAAATGTCATTCAGGGAAACTTTCGGCGTAGTCGAAACTGGCGCTCGCCCCGGCAACACGACTAAACTTCGACTCGCGCGAGCATGCAGGCCTGAACGGCTCGCCGTGCGGTGTCCGGCAGGAGCTTCTGCAGCATTGCGGGCGGTCGGCGTCATTGGATTACCTTCTTTCCCTTTTCGGCTAGAACTTCATTGAGCAGCTTCAGGTCATACATACTGGACAGGTCGGGCATTTGCCGTCCGAGAAAACCGGCGTCAAAAGCTGACTGCGCCGCTTTCAGGAATGCTGACTTGAGCGGATCGTACGTGACTTCCAGGCGGCCAAAAGAATCATCCAACACCTCGCCAGGCAATGACTTTCCCGTTTCCTTCCGGATCTGTGCGTTAAGCATGTTCTTCGCCTCGGGCAAGTGGCTGTTGATCCAATTCGTCAGTTCGACATGAGCCCGCAGCCAGGTCTTCACAAGATCAGGATGTTCGTTTAGAAATTTCGTGCTCACCACCAATTGCGCGGTGACGAACTGCCCCTGGGGCCAGAGGGAGCGCTCGTCGAGAAAGACACGTCCATTGGCCTCATGAACCAACCGTGATGCCCAGGGCTCCGGAGCCCACGCCGCATCCAGCTGCTTCTTCAGAAATAAGGTGAGCTGATCCGGATTGGCGACCGGGATTACCTGCACATCGCCACCCTTGTCCGTAGTCTTCATTCCGTGCGCTCTGAGCCAGGCGCGGAGCGCGACATCCTGCGTGTTACCCATCTGAGGCGAGGCGATGCGCTTGCCATGAAAATCGTCGATATTCGTAATGCCCGCATCTTGGCGAACGACTAGTGCCGCTCCGCCGCTCGTAGCTCCCGCGATCGTCCGCAAGGCTTCCCCAGTGGAACGCACATATCCGTTTATCGCCGGATTGGGACCGATGTAAGTCATATCCAGTGCGCCGGCGAACAGGGTTTCGATTGCAGAAGGCCCCGCGTTGAACGTCTTCCAATCGATCTTCACCTGTGGGCCCATGGCTTTCTCGAACCATCCATTCGCTTTGCCGATCATGGCCTGTGGATGGGTGATATTCGGAAAAGCACCCACTCGAATAGTCGTTTGCTGCCCAAACACTGTCGAAGCCCAGACCAGAATTAGGCCGAAAAAAACGAATCTAACTTTCATTGGATCCTTTGCTCCCGTGAACCACCATCGGAAGCACCGCCCCTTCTTTTTTCTTACGAGAACGCCGTTTCGCACCGCCGCCCGTCTCTCCTCTGTTGCTTACCAGGTCGGCCAGACTGGTGCTGTCCAGGATCTTGGCTGCGGCGTCCCGAACCTGCAGAAAAACCATGTAGAGTGAACGGTGCGGCAGATCGCGATCGATTAAGTCGCGCAGCGAGTCGGCATCGCCGAAGGGAGCCAATGGACCATCTATAAGGCGAATAATTTCGCTCAGACAAATTTCCGACGGAGCTCGCCGCAGGTGATAGCCACCCTTGGCGCCGCGCACGCTGTCCACGATGCGCGCATTCTTTAGTTCGAGGAGAATCAGTTCGAGAAACTTCTCCGGCAAATCTTCTTCGTAGGCGATTTCCCGAATTTTGATAGCGCCCTGCTGATAGTGGCGTGCCAGCATCATGAGCGCTTGCAGGGCGTACAGGCCTTTCTGGGAGACCTTCATGGTGCCAGCTTCTCCTACTATGGCTACTTAGTCAATAGACTTTATTAACACAGACGAGATCAGCAAGCCGGCTGCCATTCCGCAGCGGCTTCCCAAATCGCAAAGCCTTATTTCCCTGTGGGTTGCAGTTGCATGAGATCCACCCGTCCTGGAGATATGCAGGGCGTTTGCAGCACTGCTGAAGGCAACTCCAGACATTGCAGCGGCCAACCGAATGAAGCGATGCCGTTACCCAATTGGTCTGCTCAGATGCTAAGTTATGCAGATGTAGGCGAAGGTTTCCTCACCATGGTGCCAGCTGCTCAAGTTCCGATTATCTCCAATGCCCTGCAAAAGCGCGTGGAACTGCTCTGCTGTGAGGCTCTGGGGTTTACGTACTCGCTTGGTGACACCTTTAATTGTGACCAGCTCAACAGGATTTCTCTGAGTGGGAACATCGCCGCGCCAAATGGCGTAATCCCACAGACTTCCGAGCAGTCCTCGGATGTGTAGCTTACTCTTGGGAGGCACCTTCAGGTTCAGCTGCCACATCTCAAGTGGGTACGCTTGCAATTCTGTTACGCGATGCTCTGACCAGCGCGGCACGCAGAAATCACAGTGCGCGCACAAGGAGGCGGCGCTTCGTCTCTGTGAGCAACCCCCCGTTGCGCGGCTCGGGCTCGGTCTGATCCGCCGGTGAAAGAAGAGCAGAACCCTCATCGGAACATGACACGATGACTAGGCGGAGTACGTTATGAGCTACGTCATGCTTGCCTGCCTAAGACTTTGCGGAAGGCGTGCACAATATCGTCTTCATCCCGGTCCGTAAGGCACGAAGGAATCGCGAGCAAGATGCTGCGTTCGAATAAACTATCGGCGACTGGGCATGTGCCTTTGTGA
>JAFATF010000173.1 GCA_019244045.1 Acidobacteriota bacterium | reverse complement strand
AAAGTGATCAGAGTAACGGCGGGTAAAGACCTGAGTCTTATCGTTGAGGCGGCGGAAAGCGCGAGCATGGATGACTCGATCGCGATCGCGCTCGAAGTCATTGCGGTAGGGATGAGAGGGCTCCCCATAGCGCCTGCCCAGAGAATTCTCTACCCGGACGGCGTAGGAAGCGAGCATGACAGAAGAATAGCAGCCGCATTCGCCAGTTTGTCACCTCTGCTTCAGCGTGGGCCCACAGCGCCTAGCGCCGCTTGCAGGGGAACGGTTTTTTTGGACTGTTCAGCGTTGACCGAGGCGCTCCAAAGAGCTCGCTCCGGAGCGGGGCCCGTGGTTTGAGGGCTATTTTTGCTGCGGCTCTTCTTTCGCCAGTTTGATTTTGGCCGATTCGAGCTTCCTTTGCACTCTGCTAAAAAGGTCGTTATCGATTTCTGCGGGAATGGTCCTATTCCACTCGCTGACGGCGCGCTCCCAATGAGCCGCGGCCTGTTTGAGACGTCCTGTCTTCTGGTAGACGTCTCCCATATGATCCTGCACGGTGGGATCATTGGGAGTGTGCTGCAAAGCTTTGCTTAAGTTCTCTTCCGCCTGATCATACTTTCCCAGCTTATAGTACGCCCAGCCGAGCGAATCGAGATACGCTCCGTTAGCCGGGTCGAGTTCTACCGCCTTCTTGATGTAGGCAAGTGCTTCGTCGAGCCGAACTCCGCGATCGGCCAGCATGTAGCCGTAGTAATTCAGCGTCATTGCATTCTGCGGATCCGCGCTCAGGATACGCTTAAACTCCTGCTCGGCCGGCTCGTACTTTTTTTGACGCTCGTAAATTGAGCCCTTTACGAAGGCCGTATATTCCTTATCGTCGGGTTTGGTCGAGAGCTGATCGGCTTTGTTGATCGCCTCTTCGGCTTCTGGCCAGCGCTTTAGACGGCTGTACATCTGCGCCAGGGCGATATAAACCTCGCGGTCTTCCGCTTTGCCGCTAAGCAGGGACTTGACCTGCTGCAAGGCTGCGTCGGATTGCCCGGTATCGGCCAGCTGCGAGGCTAGAACCATCTTCAAATCCCGGTTATTGGGGAGTTTCTGGACGGCCTCTTTGGCCGTGGCCGTCGCTTGCGGCCAATCCTTTTGCTCGCGATAGGTGTCGATGATCTCCTGATAGCCGCGCGCCACATTCTCGTCGCCGAGCGTCAACATCTTGCGAAAGGTCTCGATGGCCAACTGGCTGTTGCCCATGTCGCGATAATCACTGCCCAAGCGCTCGAGGAACACAGCCCGGTTATTCTTATCGCTCGGCGTGTAGTTTTCGTCGGGCTTCTGGGTCTTATCGAGCAGCTCCTTGAGAGTCTGCGCGGCTTCCTCGTAACGGCCCTGCGCCTGATATACGGATGCCATTTCATAGGGGTACTCGATCGAATCCGGCACAATGGCTTCGGCCTTCTTCAAATTGTCGAGCGCCTGATCGAATTGCCCTTGCTTTTTATAAATTTCTGCCATGCGCGCATAGGTCTGCGAATCTTCTGGATTGGCATCGGCAATGATCTTGTACTGATCCAAAGCCGCCTGGGTTTGTCCATCATTTTGCAGATTTTGCGCTAGACCGCGGATGGCATCCAGGTTGTCACGATCGAGCTCAATGGCGTGGCGATAAGCTTCAATGGCCTGCTTGTATTGCTTCTCCTGCTCGTACGTGTAACCGAGAGCCGAGTACAGCTTGGCCGAGCGGGAAGCCTCGGGAACGGAATTCAGCGCCTGAATGGCGTGACCGGAATCGCCTTCCTCGTTATAAAGATAGGCTAAGGTAGTGACCGCCTCCTCCGAATCGGGTTGCAGCTTTACGGCTGTCTTGAACTCGTTCTCTGCTTTGGTCAGATCGTTGTTGAGGCGGTACAGACGGCCGAGCAGCAGGTGGTCCTCGACGAGATTGTCCGAGTCTTTCTCGAGCTTGATAATCTCCTCATACTGCTCGATTGCCAGCTTGATGACGTTCTGGTTCTGCGAGCCATTCTGGACATCGCCCATAGAGCGCAAGTAGATGCGGCCAAGCAGCTTGTGAGCCTCAAGGTTGTTGGGATCGTGCTTCAGAATGTCCTGGGCTTCCATGACGGCGTCGCGAATTCGGCCTGTCTTGGCGTAGAGCTCGGCCAAACCGGCTGTCAGGTACGAGGAGTCGGGATCGGCCTCGATGGCCTGGCGGTATTCCTCGATTGCCTTGTTGGCCAAGTCGCTGCGGCCGTAGATCGTGACCAACTCTTCGTACATGTGAGCCATGGTGTAGTGATAATAGGCGTCAGCCCGATTGCCCTTGTGGGCTGTGCTTTGAGGAGCCGTGGTGGCCTGCTGCGCAGGCTTTTCTTGAGCTAATGCAGCCGCTGACGCCAGCGGCAGCACGCAAAGAGCAGCGACAATTCTGTTCATGAAAACCCTTTGAAAATAAAGTACAAACCGGACCAAGCGATTGGATGCGGAACCGCAGCAGTCGGGTGCTTGTATTGTACCCTTTGCCAACTGCACTGGGGAAAAGGGAAGTGTAAAGAACTGTTCGCTAACCGGTGTCGGAAGGACAGGGGCCAAAGGGGAAATCGTGCTCCAACGAGGCATTTACCTTTCAGTGCAGCTGGGCCTAACAACAAACAATGCTCTTGAAACAAATGCAGAAAACAAAGGTGAGAAACAATTTGAACGAGCTTCCCTGGTTCAGAAATTTGACCTCGCAACTCGGAGCCGTCTAAATTCCGGCCGCCAGTGCATCAATCGTCCCGAGCTCACCGGTCGTGCTCAAAAGTTAATGCCGGAAATGTCGAACCCCGGTGAAAACCATGGCCACGCCCAGGCGGTCGGCGGCTTCAATCACCTCCTGATCGCGTACAGAGCCTCCCGGCTGAATGATGGCGGTTGCCCCTGCCCGGGCGATTTCCTCGACGCCATCAGGAAAGGGGAAGAAGGCATCGGAGGCGGCCACGCTGCCTTTCAGCGGTAGCACCGCTTTCATGGCGCCAATTCTGCAGGAATCGACGCGACTCATCTGGCCGGCGCCGATGCCCACAGTCTGCCCATCGCGCGCGTAGACAATGGCGTTCGACTTCACGTGCTTGGCGATTTTCCACGCAAACCGCAAGGCCCCCTTTTCTTCGAAATTGGGGGCGCGTCGAGTGACCACCTTCAGCTCGTTTTCACCCAGTTGTCGCAGATCGTTGTCTTGAACCAGGATGCCACCGGAAACATTTTTTATAACCCGCGCCTGGCGAGCATGGCTGATCTCGAGCAGGCGCAGGTTCTTCTTGCTCATGAATATCGTGCGGGCTGCGTCAGAAAATCCAGGGGCGGCAATTGCCTCGACAAACAATTTCACCATGTCTTCGGCTGAGTCGCGATCGAGCGGTCGATTCACACCAATTACCCCACCGAAGGCGGAAACCGGATCGCACTCCAGCGCTTTTTTGTAAGCTTCGCTTAGGGTCTGGCCCGTGGCTGTGCCGCAAGGATTAGTGTGCTTGATGATGGCGCAGACAGGCTCAGTGAACTCCTGCGCGAGGTCCCAGGCAGCCTCAAGGTCGACAATGTTGTTGAAGGAAAGTTCTTTTCCTTGGAGCTGCCGCGCATTGGCAATTCCCATAGCCGATCCGTCCGAGTACATGGCCGCCTTTTGGTGGGGATTTTCCCCGTAGCGCAGGTCCATGACTTTGTTGAAACCGAGCCGCAGGGTAGGTGGAAAAGCGTCTGTCGAGGTGGGTTGCAAGCTGCCATTGAAGTTTATCTTTTCGAGGGTTGAGGCGATGCTTGCTTCGTAGGCGGCTGTCCTCGCGAAGGCTTTCTGGGCCAGTCGCCACTTGGTCTCCTGCGACAGCTCGCCGGCGGTTTTGGTCATCTCAGCGGCCAGCCCCGGGTAATCGGCGGGTGAGGTCACGATGGCGACGTCCTGAAAGTTCTTTGCCGCCGAACGGATCATCGAGGGGCCGCCGATGTCGATGTTCTCGATCAGTTCGTTCAAATTCACCCCCGGCTTAGCGGCGGTTTCCTCAAAGGCATAGAGGTTTACCACAACCATGTCGATAGGCTCGATTCCGTGTTCCGCGACGGCGCTCCGATGCCTCGCATCCTGGCGCCGGTGCAGAATGCCGGCATGAACCTTGGGATGGAGGGTCTTGACACGCCCGTCCAGCATCTCGGGAAAACCAGTAAACTCGGATATATCCTTTACTCTGATACCGCATTCACAGAGCAGCTTCCGCGTGCCGCCGGTCGAAATAAGCTCAACCCCCATGCTGGACAGCTGTTGAGCAAATTCAACGATACCGGTCTTATCCGTCACGCTCAGGAGGGTGCGCTGTATCTTCGACATTCAGAACCTCGGGGAGATCGCTATCGATTGACCCAAAAATTTTATCAGCAGGCTAGCGTTCGAAAAATGGAAGGGACGCTCGGGCTGGCGAGCTGCCGATCAGCGAAGCTCGCTCGGTGGGCTGAGGCAGAAAACTACAAAACCGCTCGTCACGGAGAATGGGGTAACCGTCCGTACGGGTGGGCGCCGGTAATCGCATCAAACAAATTTACCGCTTCAGGAGTCATCTGAGCCCGAACACGGTGATACGATCTTTGGCTCCAACGTAGACTTTTCCGTTTGCAATGGTCGGCACAGCGAACTTCACGGCGCGGCCAGGGTCGTCCCGGCGTGGATTATCGCTGCTCGCGTACAACTGCTGGCTGAGGTCGGCCGCATTGTAGGCGCGCAGCACGGCGGGGCCATCGTCCACGTACGCGTCGGACTGAACAACCCACAGAATGCCGCTGCGATCGCCGTTGGCCGAGATGGATGGTGTTGGTCCGGGAAAACGGAAGGTGGTCGCACCTTGAGACACGGGGGAAAGTTCAAAAAGGTTTAGGTCGGGGTTGAAGCGGAAAGCTTTCATCGTGTCATAGCTTGGGCCCACGTAAAGCGTATCCTTCCACCATGCCGGAGTGCCCCAGACACCACCGGTTGCGGAGGGCAGCGATTGAACAATATTGTTGTTGCTGCTGGCGTTGAAATGACCCATGCGCGTAGGATCGACGATATAAAGAGTCCCTGATTTGGAAGTTTCAACGGCCAATTGGTGCCCGGTTTTGGGCGCCGAAAACAGAACCACGCCGCCCGAACCTGGCTCAATATCGCCGGCGTTCAAGTTGGCTTCATCGTAGGGAGTGAAGAAGTCAAGCACCCGCAGCGAGCCTCTGCGCCATCCCAGGCGGAGAATACTATCGCCAAAATCGGAGCCGCCTTTGGTGGCGGTAAAATCACCGTTGCCGGTAGCAAAGAAAAGATCTTCGCCATCGCCGGCCGGCGCTGCGCCCGATTGCCAGATGCCTCCGCCCTGTCGATCGGGAGTCGAGTTCCAGACTCCCACCTGTTCGAGAGTCGAAGCCTCGTAGGCCATCACCCAGCCATGAAAAGGCCAGCCATCACAGTGCGCCGCCCAGCTGACGTAAACCAGCCCATTCTGCAAGAGCAGGCCTGGCCTCTGGTTCTCATGCAGAGCATCAAAATGAAGCCACCCATTCGTCGAGCCCGCACCCTTGCCGCGTACTGTTCCGGAGATGGTTACCGGACCTCCCCTTTGTTCCGCTCCCGTCGCGACGTCGAGCGCATGAAGTCGTTGCACTACCTGACCTGATTCTTTGGTTTTGGCTACCACGTACAGCGTCCCGCTGTCAGGGTCGATGACCGGGGTGCCGGTGATGCCGATTTCGGGTGTGATGTCGCCGCAAGCAACATCATCGCTCGAAACGGAGGTCACCCCGGCGCCGGCATCGGCCAGCGTGACCTTCCAGATGGGGGCGGCACCCGCCCCTCTGTTGCTGTCGGCGTCAAAGGCATAGACGCTGCCGTGCTGTGTGGCCACGAAAATAACATTGTGGATGGCTCTGCCGGGAATGTAGAGGTCGGATACGTAGAGAGGCTGCGCATATACGCTGCCATCTACCCCTTGACTGAACAGCTTGCCAAATCTGCGGGAGCTCACGTTCGCGGGGGTAAGAATTGTTTCCGCCGAGTTCACCCCCTGCCGGGCGATGCCGTTGTGGTAGGTGGTGACGCTCACCTTGGGCAGATCACTGCCGGGGGCGGGCGCAAAAGCGATCAACGCGAACAGAACGATGATGGCAAGCACTACGTCGCGGTGTTGGACCCGTGCAGTCAGTCTTGTCATTGCTGAGTCTGATGCGAGTTCGAGGACGGATGTTTCGTAAAGAATTGTCAGGGGGCGGTCAGGAATCTGTTTTTCAGTCGTCCTCTAGACTGCGCTTCGAATCTCGTCTGCCCGGCGCCCCCCGGCCGGGCGGCCTAAGATTATAGCCGCGCTCGAGACGGCGAAGACTAGTTTTTCGGCTTGGCTTTCAGCCGAACGTGTCCGTCTTGGGTCTCGACGCTGTATTCAACTCTACGACAACCGGATTCCCTGCGGATGGTCAGGGTTTTCTTGGCAACGAAGCTCGAAAATGAATCGAAGTTGCCTGAAACCGCCTCACCTGCCTTTCTCTTTGCGTCCACAAGAAATTTGTAAAGCCTTTCGATTTTGTCGCGCTCTGTTGCCGGATCGGAGCAGGCTACGGCAAATGTGGAATTGGCTTCACCGCTCGCGCTATGGCCGATGCCATAAACCTGGTGCGTGGCCTCGTGCTCCTGTTCGCGCACCCCTTGCACGGAAAGCAGCGCATCCTGCGGTCGCCTGTATCCCTCCTCACGGATGCGGCTTTTCTTGCGCCACAAGTCGCTATAGATGGCATAGCGCTGGGCCATCTCGTTGTAGCGATAGCGTTGGGACAAACTCATGCGGTTGCCGTCGGAGAACTTTCGCAGAAGGCTGAGCACCTTCCATTCCAGATCCGTCGGGGGCCGCTTCGTGGGATTGCTGAAGAAAATTTCATACTCGATCTTCAGGCGGCGCAGGTTCGAGTCGAGAAGAGACAGTTCCTCGTCAGTGGTCAAGCGGGCTTTCTCCTCCGCTCAGCGTAACCACATGAGCCGCCCCGGGCCAGGTGTCACAGGGGCAGGGCGGCAGTGGTACGAAAGTACCCGCTCGCAGCTCCTCGGCGCGCGAGGCCAAACTGTTTTCGGGACTGGAGGAAGAGAGCGCGCGCGAGCGCCGTGGAGGCGAAGCGGGGCCGCAAACTAAGAGCGATGCGCGTCAGTTCATTAACCCGGGGGAGGCGTTGCTTAGGGCCTATCTTCCCGAACTGGTGGCCATCTTCTTCACCATGGCCAAGACCAGCTTGCGATCGCTTTCATTGAGACTGACCGCATAACGGCGAATCTGGCTCAGAAACCGGACCTCGTCATCGCTCAGCTGGGGCACACCCTTCGATCCGTTGCTGTGTCCGCCCTCGGCAAAAAATTGCGAGAGGGGGAGATCCATGGCGCCGGCAATTTTGGCGAGCGTATCCAAAGAAGGGATGGTATGCCCGTTTTCAACGCGTGAAAGATAGCAGCGGAGTAAACCCGTGCGCTTCTCGATGTCTCCCTGCGACATTCCCTTCTGCAGGCGGTAAGTACGGATTGTGTCGCCGATATTCATAGGAGAACTTCCGACCCGGTGTTCGGAGGGATGGCTGCATAGTAACCAGCGGAGTACCGTCTGGCAAGGGGAATTTCGTTGGAATTTGTTTGCGAGCGAGAGCAATGATTTACCGAGCGGTGGTCACGGCCAACCTCGAAAATAAACTTCCCCGGAGCCGCACAAGCTTAGGCCTTGGCACGCGTGGGAACCTGTCCATTATCCGTCCCGGCCTGCGGGAACTCTATTTTTTTAATGTGCTGTCCAGAAAATCAAGAGTCCTTTTCCAAGCGTCGGAGGCGTCATCGGGGCGATAGCCGGCTTTGTTGTTGGGATTTTCGAAGGCATGTCCGGCATCCGGGTAGATCTTGATTGCAATGTGCTTTCCCAACTGCCGCATGGTTTGTTCAAATGCTTTAACGTCATCGACGGGAATGCCCTTGTCTTGTCCGCCGAACACTCCAAAAACAGCAGCGTTGATTTTTTTCAAATTCTCTGAATCGGTGGCGAGGTGTCCGTAGTGGATAACGTCGGCCGCCAGGGTGGGCTCTTCGAGAGCTACGTCCAACGAATAGCCTCCGCCCATGCACCAGCCAATTGACCCGATGCGTTCCGCGTTGACGTTCTTCTGTGATTTCAGGTAATCGAAGGCGGCGCGCAAGTCACGAGCGGCGCGATCCTCGGGAACGCCGCGCATCAGTTCATGAGCCTCCTCTGGAGTGGTGGCGACTTTGCCGCGATATAGGTCGATCGCCAGCGCCGCATAGCCTTGGTCAGCGAACCGCGATGCCTGTTGTTTTACCCAGTCGTTCAAACCCCACCACTCGTGAATCACGATCAAGGCGGGAAACGGTCCCTTGCCTGACGGGCTGTAGAGCATGGCTTGGACTGTGTCCGCACCCGATTTGTACGAAATCTGTTCGCCTTCCGCAGCCCATGCGGACAGGGACGAGGTCACTACGGCCATGAACAAGGCGATGATTTTCATCGGCGTCGGCACCTCGCACGAAATTCTACCGTTTCGTCGGTTGCTCTGCCTACCTGTCCGAGCCAGCAGTCTCGAGATCCAATTCCATATACATGGCGCCCGCAATCGGATTGGGGCAATACGCCGGGATCTGGTGGAAGCCAATATGTCGGTACAATCGAACCGCTTGTCTCATGGCGGGCTCGACGGTATCGAGACGCATCAAACGGTAGCCGATCTGCCTGGCTTCGGTGATAACCCGGCGGATCAGGCACAATCCCAGGCCTTGCCCGCGAAACTGCGGGCGCACGTACAATCTTTTCATCTCCGAGATTTCGGGCTCGATGCGCCGTAAGGCCACACATCCGGCCGATCGACCGCTATATTTTGCCAAAAGCAGGCGGCCGGCAGGAGCGCCATATTCTCCCGGCAAGGTCGAGAGTTCTTGATCGAAACTCTGGAAACACAGGCTGAAGCCCAGGGATCGCTCGTACTCGGCAAAGAGTTCGCGCACCTCGGCAATTTCCCCTCCCGATTCAGCCGGGCAGATCGTCAGGCATTCAATTTCGGGGTACAAAGTCATAGTTCGGGGTCCACCTCATCCCCGCAAGCACCCGCTCCAGCTTGCGCACCGGCACCAGGCGGGCGCGCGCTTTCGGCCATTCGCTCTTCTTCTGCCTGGACGCTCACCCCATCAGCAGTCCGCCATTCACATTGAGCACGTGTCCGGTGATGTAGGACGCCTCCTCGGAAGCGAGAAAGCAGACCGCATGCGCTACGTCTTCCGGTTTGCCCACGCGACCGAGGGGGATGAGCTGCAACGCATTTTGCTTGAATTCTTCCGGCATGGCGGCGGTCATACGGGTATCGATGAACCCGGGCGCGACCGCGTTTGCGGTTATATTGCGCGAGGCGAATTCGCGAGCGAGGGCCATGGTTAAGCCGATCAGGCCTGCCTTCGAGGAGGCGTAATTGGCCTGTCCGGCCTGGCCCATCTGGCCGAACACACTGCTGATGTTGATGATCCGACCCCAGCGCTGCTTCAGCATGGAGCCAACTACCTGCTGAGCACACAAATAGGCGGAAGTCAGATTGGTATTAAGCACGCTGTCCCAATCGCTACGTTTCATGCGCATCAGCAGTCGGTCATGGTTGATTCCGGCATTGTTCACCAGGACGTCGATTTTTCCGAAATGCGCGATCACGGCTTTCACCCCGCCCTTGATCTGCTCTTCGTCACTAACATCGATCACAACACACAGGGCCGAGCCCCCGGTCGCACGAATTTCTTCGCCCAGGGCATTCAGCTTCTCCTGGTTGCGCGCGCACAGGGCAACCGCCGCTCCTGCCTTGGCCAACTCGAGTGCCGAGGCCCGTCCAATGCCCTCCGATGCGCCGGTCACCAGTGCGACCCGACCCGCTGAGGTCATAATTTTCTCCTGCGCAACCATCTCACCCAACCGGAACAGTTGGGCTCCATGGCTCGCATTGGGCATTACGGCATTTGTTGCAAGAGCAGGAATTATACAGAGGCCGGCTACTCCAATGCAGCGGCTGCGGTCTCGCGTACTTCGTCGCGAAATAGATAACGCAGGAGCGGCGGGGCGAGCATTGTTGTAATCGCCGTCATCAGCACCACAATGGCATAGGTGTGCTGGGTCACAATATGAGAGTTTAAGCCCACCAGCGCAACAATAAGCGCGACTTCACCGCGAGGCATCATACCGATTCCGACCGTAACGGCTGTGTGCAGCCCTTCCCCGACGAGCGGCAGTCCGCAACCCACCAGCTTCGAGATCACCGCCAAAACGGAGATGACGATGGCGGCTACCATTAAATCGACAGTGAAGGAACCGAGCTCGAGGCGGGAGCCGATGGTGAAGAAAAAGTAGGGAGCCAGAAAGTCGCTGATGGCGGTTGCGCGCGGCAGCAGACTCCATTCAGGTGCGTAGTCGGCAAACATCAAGCCGGCAAAGAAAGCTCCGATAATCGCTGCCATGCCGATTTTGGCAGCCAGCCAGGATAACAGGAGGCAGATCGCGAGTGAGATGATCAGTGGGGCATTGTGGGTGGACAGGCGCTCTACTTTGGCACGCAGGGGGCGGATGATGCGCGAGCCGATAAAAAGCATAAAGAGGGCGAAGATAACCGCCTCAAAGGCCAGCAGGCCCAGGTGAACCCATTGCAGAGCAGTACCGGAGGCGAGGCCGGCGACCACCGCCAGCAATACCATTCCCAGAATGTCGTCGAAAACCGCAGCTCCGAGGATGATTCTCGCCGTGCGGCTGCTCAAGACTCCCAGGTCGCCTAAAACGCGGGCGGTGATTCCCACGCTGGTGGCCACCATGGCGGCGCCTACGAAGGTGGCCTCGGTGGCATTGTCCCCTCGGATGCGCATGTAGACAAAGCCCAGAACGAATGGAACCAGGATGCCGCTGACTGCGACCAGCAGCGATTTATGACCGACCTCAATCAGATCTTGTGGGCTGGTCTCAAGCCCGGCGTGGAACAAGACAAAGATGGCGCCGATTTCGGCGATCGAGTAAATCGTGTCCGTGGGGTTAATAATAGCCAGCGTATAGGGCCCGAGAGCCACGCCAGCCGTAATCTCTCCCAGAACCGCGGGCAGGCCGAGGCGTTCGAAAACCTCTCCGACAATCTTGGCGGCAACGAAGATCGAGAACAGCTGAAAGATCAGGTGCTCAGGACCACTTGCCATACGAGCGAAGCATAGAGACAAGCGAGTTCTGCCGCAAGTCACAGCCGAAGGCGCCGTTCACACGACACGCTTCAAAGGCCAAATCAGGACGTCCTGGCGTTTGGCAAAGTGCAGCAAAGGTGTGCCCGAGGGAAGGGAAATGCTGGCGGCCGCCGCCATCGTGTTCTGCTCAAACCGTGCTCCTGCCCGGGCCAGCGCCCAAGGGCGATGGTGTATTTCCCCGCGATAAACACGCCCGCGATGAACCGTATACAGGCAATACCGTTCGCTGAGCCAGTACTCCAGGCTGTCCTGCCGGGCCACTTGGGCGCCTCCCCCCGAACCATAGCTGGCTGCGAATACGGCCTGGCTGTCTTTGCGTCGTGAGCTGTAGGTGACACACTCTCCGACTACATCGACGTGCATTTTCGCAGCGTAATACGGCAGGTGGTAGAACCGGCGCGCCCCCCATACCGCAGGCAGAGAGGCCGCATCCAAGCTAAAGAAGTACACGCCCGCCTTGCCGTGCAGGGTGACGTAGGTGCGCACATTCAGCTCCGGGAAGGCCGATAAGGCCGGCAGTGGCGGCATCCAGCGCAGTCGCACATTGCTCATGTGGA
Source organism: Acidobacteriota bacterium (assembly GCA_019244045.1). Lineage (GTDB taxonomy): Bacteria > Acidobacteriota > Terriglobia > Terriglobales > Acidobacteriaceae > Gp1-AA122. The sequence goes on along the minus strand of JAFATF010000173.1, from coordinate 2,771 downwards.
AGGGAACGATTCCCATCCATGCTTGCCCATCCCAGATATCGAGCGGTAGTTCAGCCGGCACATGCTGCCGCATCAGGTGCGGGGAAATGGGCCAATGGGCAAAGAGCAAGTCGTGCCAGGTCTGCAGCATGATCCAAGGAGTCTTGGGCAAAGGCCAGGGCCGATGTCCGGCAGAGCGAAGCAGAGCATGCGAGCTCATGGCCAACCTGCACCGGCAAAAGACAAAGTGAAATTACTCGTTGGGGCTGGCAGAAGACGGAGAAGCGTGCCCTGGCTCGGCGGCTTGGGCCATTGCGACCGGCTGATAATCGCGATGCGAGATGTCGACAATGGTGCGGCCGATCACCCGTGCCTTGGCTTCGCTGTGCATGTGCTCAGGAAAGGTGAAATTACCGACGTCGGTGTAGTCCTGGGCGAATTCGAGTTTTTTGACAAAAAACGACGGGGACTTGACGACTTGCCCTTCCGCCCGAACCAGACTGCCGCTATAGGCGTCGATGAAAATCCGTCCTTTGAACAGACCCGGGCGCTTCACCCGCGGCTTGAGGTGAAATACGTGCACCAGCCTGTCGTGCACCTTCGCGGTACCTTTATAGGAAAATTTGTAGTTTTTGTTGCTGATGGCGGTTAGCTCCCCGTCATCCTTCTGCACGTGATCGACTTCTGACTGCAGCAGCCGGGTGATGACATTGGCTTTTACGAACCCGTCGCCACGGTAGTGCACGGGCGTGAATTCGAGGGTGCGGGGAGCGGAAAAATGACGCTCGACTTCAAACTCACCCTGCTGATCGGTCTCGGGCAGCTCAGCATGAATCACGCTGATGGCGGAATACGCGGCCAGTTCGCGCGACTGAATGACACTCCTGCCGTGATAAACCTGCAGGGCCAGCTCGGGAGCCATACGAGGCAGAGTCGTTGTCGTCGCAAAATTCGGCGCCCTCGTCCAGTCAGAGGTAAGTCCAGGGGGCGTGGTTCGACTGGCATCGAAGGCGAAGGAAGGCAATGTCTGAGCCATTGCACTCGAAGCCGCTAACAAAAGCAGCAATGATAAGAACCAACGCATGATGAATCTGAGAAACAGAACGTACTCTGAGGTCGAGCAATCATTACTTTATATACGATTCAGCTACTTTCTAGGAAGTGACAAAAGTTATCTGCAGCGGTCCGCCGGGACCGGCCGTTGTTCCCATCCCCTCGCCGAATGGAATTGCCTTGCTGGCGGACTCGCAAGTAAGATTCAAGTTCGGCGATGGCCGACTCAAAAAATCCTCTGACTCCCCGCCACGGCCCCCGGGGGGAATCCGTCGAAGTTTTCGCCGTCTTTGGAGCCGAGCCCGAGATCCAGGCCTATGCCATGGCGAAGTATTCCCGCTCCGCTCTCTCGATGAAGGATTCCCTACGCGAGATTAACCAGCAGAAAGCGGAAAAGTTTCTCAACACCTTCTATTTCCAGTACGGCCATCGCTCGATCGCGGACTTGGCCCACCTCGCCTTGGCTATCGAAAAACTCTCGATTCTGGCCGCGATCGTCATTGTCGATGAGCAGCGCTGGGATGGGCAGGAGCGCTCCACCCGTTACCAGGATTTTCGCAAGAGCGGATACTACGTCCCGGACTTCGGCGATGACGGCGAGTCGCACAGCTTGTACCGCGAGACGGTGGAGAGCCTGTTTGCCGAATACGAAAGCGCATCGCAGGCGATGTTTGGCTACTTGGCGGAGATCACCCCGAGACCGGTCGAGATGAAGCAGGAAGCATACGACCGTACACTGCGCGCGCGCGCCTTCGATATCACTCGCTATCTGCTCCCCTTGGCCACCAATACGTCCTTGGGTCAGATTGTCAACGCCCGTACCCTCGAAAGTCAGGTGGCGCGCCTGTTCTCTCACACTCACAAGGAAGTGCGGGTTTTGGCCGAGCGGCTCAAGTGCGCCGCCAGCCAGCCGGCCTACAACGTAAATATTGAATTGTTCCATGCCTTGCTCCACGAGATCCGGCAGAGAGATCCGGAATTAGCAGAGCGAGCAGCACAGGAATTGCTCAAACCAGTCCGGGTCGCGCCCACGCTGGTGAAGTACGCCGACCCCAATCGTTACCAGATCGAGGCCAGGCGAGATCTGCGGCAGGCGGCCGCCGAGCTGATGAAGCATAGTGCCATCCGACCCGCCGGTGCGGTGGATCTCATCGACGATCATTCGCTGGAGCTGGAACTGGCGACGACGTTGCTCTACCAGCATTGTCACCACTGTTATCGGCAGATTCAGGAAGTTCTGGAGAGCGTGGGGGCAAAAATGCAGCAGGAGATCATTGATCTCGGCCTGCGGCATCGCGGACCGCATGATGAGCTGTTGCGCGCCTTTTCAGGCGGCCAGCAATTCCGTTTCGACATCCTCATGGATATTGGCGGCTTTCGTGACCTGCATCGCCACCGCCGCTGCACCCAGATCGGCCAGGACTTTACCGTCGCGCACGGATACGAGGTGCCGGAAGAATACGAAGCGGCCTCTCTGAGCGCGGCCTATCGGGTAATCATGCAGAAGACTGCCGATCGGGTACAGCGGCTGCGCGCAAGCAGCGCACCCGAAGCCGTCGAGAACTCCGAGTACGCCATCCCCCTCGCCTATCGCAAGCGCACGCTCTTCAAGATGGATTTTGCCGAGGTTCTCTATATTGCTGAGTTACGCACGACTCCCGCCGGCCATCGCTCCTATCGCAATGTCGCCTATGCTATGTATCAGGCCGTGGTAAAAAAGCATCCCGGGTTGGCCCAGT
>JAFATF010000060.1 GCA_019244045.1 Acidobacteriota bacterium | reverse complement strand
AGTCCGAAAGTTTCGAGACGGGATAATAAGACGAAAATTTGCAGCGCGTGTGCTGAGTATGAAGCGTTGCGGGAATTCTTTGTGCAAACGGCGCAGCGGCCAACTGAGGCAGCACTGCAGACCTTTTTCAAAATCCTCTCATTCCATGTCGGACAGGTCAGCGCCTAAACCATCAGCACCGCGTTTCAAGATATTGCAAAAGGCCACAGAAACGCCTTACAGGGGCGAATTACCCGTTTCTGACCCAAACTCTGTTTCAGGTGTTTCAGGCAGCCTGGTGCTTCTTAGGCGCTGCCAGAGACCGCTTCTGAAACTGTTATTCGTCTCTAAAAAAGGAAATCCGATACGCAATCAACGGATAATAAAGCGGGCAGAGTATGATACAATGAAGACGTATGTATGATAGTGACAAAGTTTTACAAAAACTCGAAGAGCTAAGCGGCGATCTTAAATCCCTCCAGGGAAATGTTGCACAGCTGCAGAATGGACAAACCGCATTACAGGCGGATGTCAAAGGACTGCAAGATGGGCAAACCGCACTGCAGAATGGACAAGCCTCGTTGCAGAGGGATGTCAAAAACCTGCAGAATGGACACCACGCGCTACAGGGAACTGTCAAAAGCCTACAGGAAGGACAAATCGCGTTACAGACATCTGTCAAGGATGTGCAAGAGGCTCAGAAAACCCTTCACGACACTGGCGAGCGGCGTGGGAAACTCCTCACGGACATCGTCCAAACCGTTGGCACGATCCTTGAGGAACAGCACGCCCAACGAACCGACATACGTTCGCTTCATGACCAGGGCCGTTCCCTTCACGATGAATTGCACGCAACCAAAGAGGAGCTCAAAAGCGAGATCCTTGCCGCCCGCGCCGAGGCAAAACGCGACACAATGGATTTGAAGGCAACCGTAGTGCGGAAACTGAAAGGCCATGAACACCGCATCGACGCGCTCGAGGATGCCGCTGGCATTCCGCATCCTGATGAGAACTGATTCTCCTTTAAGGCGTGGCTTGGAATTCCTTTAATCATATCACTGACATATCGGACCGTTCATACTAGTAAGACGCATCAGACTTGTCTTATCGTATTGCGCTAATACCAAATTACTGTAAGAATGTCTGACAGGGCATACAGTCAGACGGATCATACCGCTCAACTGGAGGGCAAGGATGGGGCAAATCATTACGGTGGCTTCAGGGAAGGGAGGCTGCGCCAAAACCTCCCTGGCAATGATCCTCTCAGGAACGCTTGCTTCCGAAGGTTACCAAGTGGCGGTGATCGATGCGGACCCAAATACCTGCTACTTCCAGTGGTATAAGCTCTACGAAGGGCCGGCAATCGACTGCTCCTGCGAGATCCGCCAGGAGGAGATCGTCGACTGTGCGCAGGCAAAAGCTTTGGATTTTGAGGTTGTGCTCATCGATACCGCAGGATTTGGCAACACAACCGCTGCATTTGCCGCGGGCACTGCAGATACGGTTTTGATCCCAGTCATGCCGGATCGCGCCAGTGCGGTTGAGGCTATGCGCTCCGCCAGACAGGTGCAGGCGTTTGGCAAAGCAGGCAGGCGGGAGATTCCCTTCCGAATTGTCCGCTCGCGCTGGAACCCCCGGGGCCTGGTGGAGCGCGCGATTGTCGGGGACCTCATGGCAGCCGGCCTGCCGCTCATGGAGCAGTACCTTAGCGACCTCTCAGACTTCGGGAAGCTCTCGCTCTCCGGCAAGGTTCCCCTCAGGGGAAAACTCGGGACTCAGGCGCGCCTCCTGGTTGCAGAACTGGTGTCTTGTGCCGCACTCCCGCCCGTACCGGCACGGAGGGCCGCATGACCTTCAAGCCCAAGCGCATTGAAGACCCCAGAGTAACGCCTCCTCGCCCGTCAAGCGCTGAAATTGCTGCGGCGATTGGCCCCTTGGCCAAAGAGCTTCTCCCCACCGCGCCACAGCCACCCGCACCGGCTGAAAAAGCCCCGCAGCCTATCACCAAAGCCGAACCGTCCCTGATGATGTCCTTCAAGGCCTCCAAGAGCTTTGCACGCATGCTCGCCAAGGCCGCCGAACCGGAAGGTGGGTTGCGCCGCCTCATCGCCCGTGTCTTCTCAGAGGCCGGGTATCCTGTACCCGAGGCTGATTTGAAGGGAACGCGCAGGCGGCGAACGTATGACTGACAGACGGTCTGACCGTCTGACAAGTCTAATCATCTGATATGGACGGCCTTCCGAAAACCTGCTCCTCGGTTTTGCCTCAGGTTTCGACCGCCGTCACCGAGGCGCGTCGGAATGTGGCTTCGGGCAAGCGTTCCAGCAAGTTGGTGCGGGATACCCTTCAAATTTCATATGCAACGGCGATTTGAGGCCGAAAATTGAGGGGTTTTGAGAGACGTCGCGAGGCCTCGAATGTTGCTCCTCGAAAACCCGCTATCGACCCAAACCGGTCCTTCACTGCACCGTGGTTTCGCTCGGCTGGTGACTCTCCCCACAGCGAACGGATTCCGGGAGCTTGACCCACATACAGCATCGCCGACTTTGGCAAATGTGGGTGTAAGCTCGGTTGGAGAACTTTGTCGCTCCGGGTGAGAAATGCCCGCTGTCCGTCGCCTTGCCGCGATCCTCGCCGCCGATGTGGCGGGCTACTCGCGCCTAATGGGCGCGGATGAGGAAGGAACGCACGAGCGGCTCCAGGCAGGCGCCGGGTCTGGTTGGCATCCCGCGAGGCTTTCGCCAGCGCGCGCAGGCGCTGCGCGTCGTAATCTTCCCGAAGCCGCAATGCCGCTGACATGACCTCCTCCGCCGTTTGCCACGGTAAACCACAGGCGGCGC
>JAFATF010000721.1 GCA_019244045.1 Acidobacteriota bacterium | reverse complement strand
GTCACGTCCTTTGCCACGCTATATGGGCGCCGGCTTTACTTGAACATGGTAGCGGGAGGATTCAAAAACGACTTGGCGGCGTTGAATGACGCCACTCCTCACGATAAACGATATGCGAGGCTAACTGAGTATACCAGCGTCATGAAGTGCCTTTTGAGCGGCCGCGCGCCCCTGAATTTTGAGGGCGAGTTCTATCAGATACATCAACTCACAATGATCCCTGCCTTACCTCCAGAATTATTTCCCGGAATTCTGGTATCCGGATCGTCCGAGGCAGGCCTTGCCACTGCGCAAGAGACAGGGGCAACCGCAATTGAATACCCTCAGCCGGCGGCGCAGTACGACGGCAGCTCCCGGCGCAATGGGATGGCCGCTGGGATCCGGGTGGGGATCATCGCTCGGCAGAAGGAAGGCGAGGCATGGCAGATCGCAATTGACCGTTTCCCGGAGGACCGGAAGGGCACCCTCACCCATCAGCTGGCGATGAAGGCCTCGGATTCCGTGTGGCACAAGACTTTGTCCGCTATCGCTGCGGAGGGGCAAGGAAACAACACTTATTGGCTGAGGCCTTTCGAGACCTACAAGAGCTTTTGCCCGTACTTGGTCGGGAGTTACGACCACGTAGCAGAGGAATTGGCCAATTACATTGGGCTCGGTTATCACACGTTCATTCTGGACATCCCACCTACAGAAGAAGAGCTACAGCATATCCGGGTGGTGTTTGACTTGGCAAGCGAAAGTCAAAAAGCTTGGCAGTGAATGCTGCGTGACTCGCTAACGCATAATTTTCGACCCGCCTCAGGCAGGAACTAACTTCTCTTTAAGTAACTGAGAATGAGCACAAATGTGGAAAACCATGGACCCGGCAGAGGCCTGATTGGCGGATTCCTTCAATCGGTGGATCGCTTCCATTCGCGGCCTGCCCTTGTTGTGGAGGGCCGGCCTTTCACCTATGCCGAGTTATACCGTGTTGCCAGCCGGATTGCTTCGGCCATCGTTTGTGAGGAGCAGGATCCATCCTCACTTGTTAGTGTTATGGCTGATCGAAGCTTAATGGCTTACGCGGGTGTGTTAGGTGCACTCGGTGCCGGAAGAGGGTATGTGCCCCTGAACCCCAACTTCCCTGTCGAGCGTACCCGTTACATGCTGACGCTTTCGGGTTGCACGGTGCTTGTGGCGGGACGAGAAAGCCTGGGGCAACTGCCGGAATTGCTTCAAAAACTGAATCGGTGTATCACCGTAATCTTGCCGGATGTCTCGGATCCGGGCACCCTGCCCGATTCTTTTCCTCATCACAGGTTTGTAGCGTCAGCCGATGGGGAGAACGCTGATCTAGGTTTGAGCCCGCAAACCAGCCCTGAGGACATTGCTTATCTACTCTTCACGTCGGGAAGCACGGGTCAGCCGAAGGGTGTTCCCATCAGCCAGTCGAATGCGTGCTCTTATCTGGATCATATGCTCCAGCATTACGATCTGTGCGAGTCTGACCGGGTCTCGCAAGCCTTTGATCTGACCTTCGACCTGAGTGTGCATGACCTGTTCCTTTGTTGGGCGCGGGGGGCTTGCTTATTTTCCCTGCCGGGAAGAGACCTGTTAGCCCCAGCCGCTTTCATTCGGAAGCAACAACTGACGGTATGGTTCTCCGTCCCCTCGGTCATTGGAGTACTGGCAAAACTCAGATTATTGCCATCCGGTTGCTTTCCGTATCTGAGATACAGTTGGTTTTGTGGAGAACCGCTCCCGGCCGCCTATGCAGAGCTTTGGCAGCAGGCAGCTCCCAATTCGGTTCTCGAGAATCTGTACGGACCAACCGAGACTACGATTGCGATTGCATCTTATCGCTGGGAAGTCGCGAACTCGCCAAAACAGTGTCTCCACGGCATCGTTCCCCTCGGCCACGTTTTCCCGGGGCAACAGTTCCGAATTGTTGACGAGGAGCGAAACACGGTCAGGATGGAAAATGCCGGAGAGCTGTGCCTGTCCGGGTCACAAGTTAGTTGTGGCTACTGGAAGGATTCGAAGAAGAGCGAGGAACAGTTCATCCGGCTAAGCGGGGAAGGGCAGAAGCGCTGGTATCGAACCGGTGATCTCGTCAAACAGGACCAGAGTGGTTGCCTGCATTATCTAGGAAGAATCGACCACCAAGTCAAAATCCGCGGATTTCGAGTAGAACTTCAAGAAATAGAGGCAGCCCTGCGCCGGGCCTGTGCCAGCGAAGACGTAGTGGCGGT
>JAFATF010000639.1 GCA_019244045.1 Acidobacteriota bacterium | reverse complement strand
CCCCGATGTTTAGCACCTTTTTCATGTAGGTGAGCAGATTCACCACGGCACGATGCGGAACCTGCACTCCCTTGGGCCGACCGGTCGAACCGGAGGTGAAGATGACATACATCAAATCTTCCGCCTGGCCCGCCACTGTCGCCAGATTGGCGGTCGACTCCCTTTCGATTGCCTGCCGATGGGCATCCAAGGACAGCAATTCCAACCCCTGCCCCTGACGTGGAAGCGAACCCGTCAGGGAACGCTGCGAGATGACCATTTTGAGATCCGCATCTTCGAGAATCAAATGAATCCGCTCGCCAGGATAGTCGGGATCGAGGGGAACATAGGCGGCACCGGCTTTCTGCACCGCGAGCAAAGCAACCATTAGATCGAGCGAGCGTTCAAGGTAAATTCCGATTCGCTCACCCGGGCCCATTCCGCGGCCTACCAAATAGTGGGCCAGTTGATTGGCTTGCGCATTCAATTGGGCGTAGCTCAACTGCTGATCACCAAACTTTACGGCAACTGTGTCCGCCCTACGTTCCACTTGTTGCTCAAACAGCTCGTGCACGCGTTGCTGGCGCGGGTAGTCGGCTTTAGTCGCATTCCATTCTTCGATGATGCGAATGTGCTCAGCCTGGGGGAGCAACGGCAACTCGGATAGCCGCAAGCTAGGCTTCCCGACTACTGCTTCGAGTAGTACCTGATAGTGGGCCAGCAAGCGCTCGATCGTGGTGCGATCAAATAATTCAGTTTTGTATTCAATTACTCCCCCCAGACTGTTTTCTCGTTCGACCAATGAACAAAACAGGTCGCCTTTGGAGGTAGCGGTGTAAGTGGGGACGTGTTTCAGTTCCCGGCCTCGGAATCGCAAGCCCTGCATGGGAGCGTTTTGCAGGATGAAGTAGACCTGTACCAGTGGGCTGTGACTTAGGCTGCGCTCAGGCGCGAGTTCCTCGACCAGCTTCTCAAATTGAGCGTCCTGGTGGGCGTAGGCTGCCAGCGTCTGCTGCTTCGCTTGCTTCAGGATCTCGACAAAGGTGGGATTGCCGGCCAGTCTTGCCCGCAAAGGGAGAGTGCTGGCAAAAAGTCCAATCAAGTTTTCGATTTCCGGATATCTACGACTGGCAAATGGTACACCCAGCAAAATGTCGTGTTGACCACTATAGCGAGCCAGGAGCACCTGAAAGGCCGCGAGCAGTGTCATAAACAGCGTAGTACCTTGCGCTCGGCTGAGCGCAATGAGTTTGCCTGTCAACTCCTTGGACATATCGATCGAAACGATATCACCGCTATAGGTCTCAAAGGCGGGGCGGGGCCGATCGGTGGGAAGTTCTAGCACTGGCGGGGCATCTTTGAGTTCTTGCGCCCAGTAAGCAACTTGTTTGCGCAGGCCCTCACCTCCGGTGATCTCCTTCTGCCAGGCCGCATAATCCGCATACTGCACTGTGAGCGCAGGTAGGCGTGCTTCTGTTGCCGAACTGTGCGCCTCGTATAGCTCCAGAAGATCACGTAGCAACACGCCAACTGACCAGCGATCGCTAATGATGTGATGAATGCATATGGATAGTAGCTGAGCCCCGCCCGCCAGTTGCGCGACTGTAATGCGCAGCAGCGGACCGTGCGCCAAATCAAATGGATGACGCGCTTCGCTCGTAATCCTCTCGCGTGCAAGCTGTTCACTTGTATCGCTCGGCAGATGGGTAAAGTCCACCCACTCAATGGGAATCGAAGTTGACGGCGCAATGACCTGTGCGGGACGGCCATCAATGGCAACAAAGGTCGTACGCAGCGACTCGTGTCGCGCGGTTAAGCTCTCAAGGCTGCGCGCCAGGATGTCTCGATCCAGTCCACCCTCCAAGCGATAAGTTCCCGGGATGTTGTACACCGCATGATGTGGATCGAGCTGGTCCAAGAACCATAACCTCTGCTGCGCAGATGAGAGTGGCAACACCTGATCGCGAGAGACCCTGCGGAGGGCTGGAAGCTCGAGCTTATGACCCGCCCGCAATCGACCCTCTACCCATTCCGCCAAACCGGCAAGCGAGGGCGATTCGAAAATGGCGCGCAATGGAATTTCCACGTTCAAAGTTTGCCGGATACGTGAAATCACCTGTGCGGCGAGCAATGAATGTCCGCCCAATTCGAAAAAGTCATCCTGCCGCCTGACTTGATTGACTCGCAACACCTCCGACCAGATGAGCGAGATCTCCTCTTCTACAAGTGTTCGGCCGACGTCATAGGAATCACTCTCATCGCGCAGCGCAGGCGCAGGCAGAGCATTGCGATCCACCTTGCCGCTCGTTGTCAGCGGGAAGCTCTCGAGCTCTACGACGGCCTGGGGCACCATATAGGCCGGAAGCCTGTTTTTCACCCAATCGCGAAGTTCCGGCGCAGGTGTGTTCTGTCCGGACCGCAGCACAACATAGGCCGCCAGCTTCCTGTCCCCTGGAACGTCTTCCCGCACCAAAACCACGCAATCGTCAACCGCCGGGTGCTCGGCCAGGAGAGCTTCTATTTCCCCCAGCTCGATGCGGAAACCGCGGATTTTTACCTGATGGTCAAGACGGCGCAGATATTCGATATTTCCGTCCGGCCCAAAGCGGGCCAGGTCGCCCGTGCGATAGAGCCGCGCTCCCGGGCGGCTGCTGAAGGGATCAGGAATAAACTTCTCCGCCGTTAGTTCCGGCCGATTGAGATAACCCCGGGCTAAAGCGACGCCGCCGATGAAAAGTTCTCCGGGAACGCCGACCGGTACGGGCTGCAGATTCTTGTCCAATAGGTAAATTTGAGTATTCGCAATGGGGCGGCCGATCGGTACAATGGGGCGCCGCTGGTCGCTGCGACAGCGCCAGTAGGTAACGTCGACCGCGGCCTCCGTCGGCCCATACAGATTGTGCAGTTCCGCTTGGCAAAGCTCCGAGAAGCGTTGCTGCAACTCGTAAGACAAAGCTTCTCCGCTGGAGAAGACACGCCGCAGGCTGGGGCACCGTTCCCGCCCTTTTTCCTCGAGAAACATCTGCAGCATAGAAGGTACAAAATGGATGGTGGTGATCTGTTCCCTTTCGATAATTTCGACCAGATACGACGGATCCTTGTGCGCATCAGGAGCGGTCAGCACCAGGCAGGCGCCCGTCATGAGCGGCCAAAAGAACTCCCACACGGACACGTCGAAGCTGAAGGGAGTTTTCTGCAGCACACGATCGCTAGGGCCAAGCTGATAAGTATCCTGCATCCAGAGCAGGCGGTTCACGATTCCTTCATGAACGTTGAGAACGCCTTTCGGCTTTCCCGTCGAGCCCGAGGTATAAATGGCGTATGCCAAATTCTTGCGGGTAGTAATACAAGACGGATTCCCGCTTGCCTCAGCCGCTACTTTGCCCCAGTCGCGATCGAGGCAGATAATCCGGGCATCGGTTTCAGGCAGGAGCGGCGACAGCTGTTCCTGGGTAAGAATAACGGGCGGTCGGGCATCCCCAATCATGACGGCCAGGCGCTCGCGGGGATAGTCGGGATCGAGCGGTACATAGGTTCCCCCTGCCTTTAGTGTGGCGAGCAAGGCCAACACCATCTCGACCGAGCGGTGCGCGCAGACTCCCACCAGCACGTCGGGTTGAACGCCAAGTTTGCGCAGGTGATGCGCCAGCTGGTTTGCCCGTGAGTTCAATTCACCGTAACTCAGTTTTTGGCAGCCAAAAATCAAGGCAGGTGCGTCCGGCGTGCGCTCGACCTGTGCCTCAATGAATTCCTGCAGGCAGCGATCCAACGGGTAATCGACAACGGTATGGTTCCATTCCCTGAGCATTTGCTCCTCTTCCGCCCCGCTCAGAATGGATAGACTACCGAGCTCTGTGCCCGGGTGCTCAACTACCGCCGAGAGAAGCGTCTCGAAGTGACCGAGCATGCGCTTCACAGTGGCCCGCTCGAAAAGATCCGTGTCATATTCGACCCGCAGCAATAAGCCCTCGCTCCCCTCAAAAGCAAACCACGACATGTCAAAAAGCGATGTGCCGGGATGCATCGGCGCGCGCTCCACCCGAAGTTCGGGGACATCAAACGTGAGCTTGGAAAAGTTCTGCAGCCCGAATAGCACTTGAAAAATGGGGTTATGACTGAGACTTCGCTCCGGCTGTAACTCCTCGACTAGTTTTTCGAACGGAATGTCCTGATGGGCGTAGCCGTTGAGCGCTACTTCCTTTACACGGGTCACTAGCTCGCCAAACGTCCGTACTCCAGCGAGGTTGGTACGCAGTGCCAGTGTGTTCACAAAAAACCCGATCAGCGACTCGATCTCCGAGTAGTTGCGCCCGGCAACTGGAGTGCCCACCACTAGGTCCTCCTGCCCTGAGTAGCGCGAGAGCAGGAGTGTGAATGCGGACATCAATGTCATGAACAGCGTCGCGCCCTCAGCTTGGCCGAGAGCACGGACCTGGTCGAGCAACTTGCGCCCGATGACATGGCTTTCAATGGCACCCAGGTGGCGTTGCACAGCGCGGCGAGGTCGGTCGGTGGGTAAATCGAGGACGGCAGGCGCGCCGGCCAGATGATTCTTCCAATAAGCGAGTCGCTCATCCAGCAGCTTGCCCTTCATCCACTGACGCTGCCAGATAGCAAAATCAGCATACTGGATGGCGAGATCCGGCAAAGGTGACGGACGATTCCCCGCAAAGGCTTCATAGAGCGCCGCCATCTCGGCCGCCAGCAAACCTCCCGACCAGCCGTCTCCCACTATGTGGTGCAGCACGACCATGAGCGCATGATCATCGCGGGCAAGCTCGAGCAGATGGAAACGCAGCAATGGCCCGGTTTCGAGGGCAAAGCTCTGTCGGGCCTGCTCTCTGGCAAACTGCTCGATCCTAGACTCACGCTCCTGTTCGAGCAGCCCGGTGCAGATCTCAACCGGCAGCGGCACGCGTAGTTCGGGAGCAATCACCTGCACCGGCTGCCCGTCTACACTCCGGAAGATCGTACGCAGTGACTCGTGACGGCGCACAATCTCGTTGATTGTCTTCTCCAGCGCCTCGACGTGCAGCTCTCCCCGCATGCGGTACATGGCGCAGATGTTATAAAGGCAATTGCCCGGTTCCAGTTGGTCAATGAACCACAGCCGCTGCTGAGCAAAGGAAACCGGTATCGGCCCACGGCGCGGCGCGGGGGTGAGCGGCGGTAGCT
>JAFATF010000351.1 GCA_019244045.1 Acidobacteriota bacterium | reverse complement strand
ATCAACAACAAGACCATTGTCCTGATCATCGATGAAGCGCAGGAGCTCAAGCTGCCCCTGCTTGAGGCGATCCGCAGAATTTTGAATTTCGAGAGCGATAAGAAATTATTGCAGTTGGTTTTGTTTCCGCAGGAGGAGTTTCGCGCCAAACTGCAAGACTACCGAACTAGAAATTTCCGCCGAAGGATCGTCGATGCATCAACCTTGGACCGCATGGACGTCGACACAATTGGTAAGATGATCGATTTCCGCTGGCGAGTTGCTAGCGGCAACAAACAACATCCATTCACGATGTCTGCAATCCAAAAAATCTATGAATATTCAAATGGACTGCCGAGTGAGGCCTGCGTTGTGGCGGATAATGCCTGTAATATTGCCTTTATCAATGAAACCAAGCAGATCACTGATGATGTCGTTGAGGCAGCAATCCGAGATCGGTTCAAGAATGTTGGTAGCCTCGACAACAAACCTGTGCCACCACAACAGGCGGAGGTTCAACCGCCGGCGCAGAACGGGGGTGATGGAGTTGGACGTGAACAACCCCTATAAGCGGATCGGGGGTGGATCCCTCGATCAGGCGTTGTTCAAAAAAGGGCAGCCAAAACCCGTCATCGCAGCGCCAACTCCACCGACGTCTGAGGAACCATCATTCTCTACCTCCCGTCCGACTGACAACCCGAAACTTCCAATAACCACAAATAGACAAGCTATTCATACTGAGGGCGTTCGCCCGAACGCCCCGTCTCCCGTTCGTCCGAACGGTAAGCGCATCATCACTCGCAATTCCTTCGAGATCTATGAAGACCAGATGGATGCTCTCCGCAAACTTTCCTTCCAGGAAAAAATGGATGGTAAACTTGGCAGCATGAGCTGCATGGTTCGCGAGGCCATTGACCAGTACCTCACTAAAAGAAATTCTGCTTAACACCCGAACACCCGTTCGACCGTTCTCCCGTTCATCCGAACGATGCGTCGTTCGTCTCTTCGCCCGTTCGAGCGATGCATCGGCGCATCGAACGGGACTATTCAAACCACTTAAACTATGTTTATATTGCCTTATGGTATTTCTCAATATCAATCATTATCGGAATAGATCGTTTAGCGACAAACTCCTCAATTGGCCATCGGTTATATATAAAAACATTGTCTTACAAGAAATTATTAAATCCACACGGTAGGGCGTATTGCTTAGTGTGGTGCATGACGCATGTTGACTATAAGGCACCTGGCTCATTACCGGGAACGCATGAGACACTGATCCCGTTTACAACAACACGTCAATAAATTTTTTTTCGTTGCTTCGCAACGGGGAGAAAGCGATTGCCATAGAGTTTCGAAAGCCCCTGGGGGTTCAAGGGGGGAAGGGGAGATCGTGGCAAAAACACCCCAATCTAATCCCAGAGTACATTTCTTACCTTGAATACCTTTTTTCCTCCTTGACAAAATATGCTCGATTTTGCTAAAAATTATGCAATACCTTTCCATAATCCACAGTGGCAGATACGAAATTTCCTCACATGCCAACAGAAACTTTCAAAAGACAACCAAACTATAGTGTAGTGCAACGCTCACAGGGTGAGGTAGGGCGAGATAGCAGCGCGAAACGCGCTATATTCCTGGCCGTAAGCCAGCCTCAACCGAGTGAAAAAAATGCACGATCTCCGAAAGTTCCGAAAGCGGGGACAAAATCTGTCTGTTCAGAAATTCCCCTCACGCCGGATGAGAAGACTGTGCCGCTCACCATTCATTGTGAGCCTGGAGTAAAAGAGCGCCTGGCAGCGCTTGCCGCGGGTGCGACGGAGCGGAAACTCACCTCTCTCTCGGGCATAGGCAACGCGCTTCTCAAGCAGGCCATGTCTCTGGATCCGGATAAGCCCTATGGCCCAACCCTTGAGCCAGTTGTCCAAGGGGCAATCGACAAGGGGTTTTCCCGCCGCGATAACCGCCTCGCGCCCCTCCAAGCGCGGGATACAAGGGACAGCGCCCAAGCATTGCATCTACAGGTGCAGGCAATTTCCCTGCTTCTTCAGATCCTGGGAAGCGTCCGGCGTGAAACTATTGAGCCTGAGGCTTTCGACCAGATCATTGCGGCAAGCGAGCGCCATGGCAGGGAGGCCCTGACAACGCGCGATCCGTATCTTCTTCAACTTGTCCGGGAGATCTTTTTCGAAGATCCACGAAAGGAGAAAGAAAAAGCGTAACGTTTATGGCTATCTTTCGCATTACCTCGCGCACGAAACGGGTCGCGCTTGCCAAAAAGACTATCCGCTACATTGTCCACCGGCGGGACAGGACACAGGAGCCAATCACCCGAACGCTGTACGACAAGTTTGGGCAAACGGATAAACAGGACGCGTATGAGACTATGGATCAGGCTGTATGGAAGACAACTTTTTTTCGAACCGTCCTAAGCCCCGACCCGAGAAGGGAGGATACACACCGCGATTTAGATCTCCGGCTCTTGACTGAAGCGACCATGCGGCGGCTTGCCCAACGGTTCAAGGGTATGCCGTTTCAGTATTTTGCCTCCATCCATACCGATCACTCGAAAAACCGGCATATCCATGTGGTTTTGCTTCTTGAAAAGCAATACCTCTCCAGGGCAGACCTCAAAGCTATACGATGGGCGGTAACGGAGAACGCAAGGCAGCAGCGCCGCCTGCTTGATAAGGATACGGCTCAGGCAGTGGAGGAAGCCCCACGCGGTTTCAAAAGCGCCAAAACGGCAACGATTTTCTTCCGCTCACACGCAGACAGGAGGCTTGTCCGTGGAGAGCAGTCTTCCGAGAGCAGCGGGGGAATACCGCCACATAACCCGGTCTGTACCTCCTGCGGGCCGTTTGTCGAGATGGAAAGGCTTACGAAAACGCTCTTCCGGTGCCCAGCCTGCGCCAGGGTGGTTGTGAAGCAGGGGATGGGCATGGCAGTTGTGCGCGAGCCACGGCTCGAGCTCTCCCTGGAACAGGAGGTGGGCTCGATATGAGGAAAATGGGCAACCAGCTGTTCGCGGATCCCTATCTTACGGCACGGCTTTTTCTTGACCGGGTCACCCGCTCTTCTCTTTTTGCTGGGGCGAAGCGCCCAATCCACAAAGCCCGTCTTGCCCACAATCACGAGCTCGCGAGCCTCATGCTTGGGGAGCGGCCAAAGCCAGGAACGCATCTTCTGATAGGACGGGGGCCGTACAACCAGATCCTGGGGGTAACACCAAAACCGGGGCGTCCGGAGCTTGGGAACATCGCCGTCATTGCCCCGCCCCGACACGGCAAGGGCCTGCACGCGACAGCACAGCTCCTTACCTGGGAGCACTCGGCAATTGTGATTGACATTAAGGGAGAACACTACGAACGCACAGGCGGGGCACGGGAGAAACGCTTTGGCCCAACCTTTGTGCTCAGTCCCTTTGGCACTGGTTGCCAGTTTGATCCGCTCGAAAATTGCAAGACGGAGGATGACTGTCTGACGTTTGCCAATTATATGCTTGAAAAGACAGGGGATGAGAAGGCCGACGCCTTTATCCTCCGGGCGCAAACCATGCTGACCGCCGCCTTCATGGCGGCGCTCAAAGAAGGCCATCCGCTTCTACCGTACCTCGCGTATCTGATCCATATCGGTCCCGAGGCGGCGGGGGAGCGGCTTGAGATCCTTTCCCGAAACCTTGCTCTCCCGGAAGACAAAAACCTTGCCACCCGCTTTTTGGGAAGGCGCTTCGCAGACACTGACTTTGATGACCGCTACCTGCAAAATTCCTGGGCCAACCAGACAGCCCTTCTCCTGCCGATTTTGACTGAAACCGTTATCCGCTCGGTTTCAGGCTCTGATTTTACCATTGAAGATTTTCTCTTTGGGAAAACGGTGTGGGAAAACGGCAGACTGGTGCGAAAACCAATCACCCTGTACCTGAGCATTCCTGAGGAGCGGCTGAAGGCGCTTTCTCCGTTGATCCGCCTGGTCTTAAAGACCATCGTGAACGGAATTACCCTTCTGTACGACAAACGCAAAGGGGAGGGATGTCAGCCGGTGCTGCTTCTGGCTGATGAGGCAGGCGCAGCGCCAATCCCCGGCCTTCCCGAGCTTGCGGCAACGGTCTGCGGCAGGGGTATATCCATTTGGGCGTGTTTCCAAGACCTCAACCAGCCAAAAAGCGTGTACGGGACAGCCCGGGCGGCCACACTGCTCAACAGCATGGAGACTCAGATTTTTACCCGGCAATCAGACCTCTCCTCATCCGAATATGTCGGGAGGAGGTTAGGCTACAAATCCGACTATGCCCACGCAACAAGCGTCCACGACACGCAAACCACAGAAAGTCAATCCGAACAGGCCATCCTCCTCTTCACCCCCCAGGAAGTATCTGAGCTTTCAGAAACCGAGATCCTGTGTGTGCATCGAAATCTCAAGCCATTCAGAGCCCGCCGCACGGACTGGCGGGAATATGATGACCTCATTGCGCTTGTGAAGATCCCCGCGCCTGCGCTTGCTACCCTTGCCGAGGCGCCGCAGATTATGCCGCTTACTCCAAACCACCAGCCCGAACCTCTTCGCGTCACGGTTACCGACCTGCGGGGGATCCGCCGGAAGCATCATTCCACCTATGCCCACGCTCAGGATCAGACACAACCGCAGAAAAACAGGCAGGAGTAGTATTAAGCGTGCGATCGTGGTAGAATATGCCAAAAGTATGAGTAACAAAAAAGATATACGTACAAAACATGAGAAGAAGACAGCGCGCCCGTGGACGAAACCTACAGCCAAAACGGAGGATACTGACAGTGAACGGACGATGATATTTAAAAAGAAAGACGTCGAGCTTCTTTACCGGGCACTTCGCGCGTACCACCCAACGGAGAAAGAGGAACACCTCCACGCGGTGCTGATTGAGAACCTTGAGGAAACCCTGGCCATTGACTTTGAGATGCTTGATATCGAGTATTAACCATATATTTGTATGGCACGAAGTATTAATAAAGTCATTCTTCTCGGTAATCTTACCCGCGATCCGGAACTTCGCTATATCTCAAGCGGTAAACCCGTGTGTTCCTTTGGTCTTGCCACAAACCGGACGTGGACGACCGAGACCGGGGAGCGCAAAGACGAGCCGGAATTTCATAACCTGGTTGCCTGGGGTAAGCTTGCCGAGATCGTGGGCCAATATCTA
Source organism: Acidobacteriota bacterium (assembly GCA_019244045.1). GTDB lineage: Bacteria > Acidobacteriota > Terriglobia > Terriglobales > Acidobacteriaceae > Gp1-AA122. Next base: position 2,644 of record JAFATF010000351.1, on the reverse strand, counting down.
ACCAAAGGCCGCAAGATCTACGTTGAGGGGAGGCTCCAAACCCGAAGTTTTGCGGCCAAGGACGGCACCCAGAAAACCCGCACGGAAATCATCATCGAGGACATGGTGATGCTGGACGGGAAGGGAATTGGAGAGAAAGAGCGCCACGCAACCGAAAAAACCGAAGCGCTTCCCGCCTCGCCGCCTGCCTCCCCGGAGGCGAGACAAGACCTCACAACTGACGAGGCTTCCACGCAAACCGGCTTCTCCGGGGAGGAGCTCTCACCAGACGAGATCCCTTTCTAAGGCTGACCGGACGCCCTTCTTTTCTGAGGACACTGATCTGCTGGGCAGTAATGTCCGCAAAGCTTCCCGGTAGTCGGAGAAGGGCGTTCCGCTTCTCTCAGCGTGGGATATTCGCAGAATGCAGGATGAAGACATCCTTATCTTTCACCGGGAAATTCCCCCCTTTCGCGCAGAGCGCATAGACTGGCGAAACTTCCCCTCCCTTGTCGCACGTACGAAACAGCCCGCGCCCGAGCTTCACAAGTTAATCACGCCAGTCCCTTCTCCTAAAGATATGGGGTAATTCCTAACCGTTTTCCCCTCCTGCTTCCCTTAATCCTCTTTTTGGAAGGGCTGAAGCTTTGAAAAAATACTCCCGGTTTGTGCGTCTGGTGTTATTGGTTTTGTAGCCTCGGGATTGCGTCGCAAATGGTGCATTGTCCGACGCCTGTCGCCTTGGGCAACAGCGCGTTATGAGCCTTCCCTCTTGCATTCTTCATAATAGTTGAGATAATACCACTCCTGCCTCAGAGAAGTCATATGCAGCTCATTCGAGGCAAAATACACCTGAAACAAATAGTTTCAGACCATTTCCCCGCTTTTTCTGAGGGACATCCCACGCAGATTACCCGGCCTGGTATCCCCTTGAATATTGACAAAATGCTCAAGTGCGGAACTGAAGAGATGGGTTACCACCACTACCGGTGTGAAACGTGCACCTATGAGCGAAAAGTCCCCCATACCTGTAAATCCCGCTTTTGCCCCCGTTGCGGGGTTGCCCAAACCGATATGTGGATTGAGCGGTATACAACCCTGTTTGCCGAATGTGCATACCAGCATGTGATCTTTGCCCCTCCCCATGAATTTGAGGACTACTTCCGCGTGGACCGGAGACGCTACCTCAACTGCCTCTATACGGTTGTCAACCGGACGCTCTCGGACTGGTATACCTTCCGCCGCTACCTCCCGGGCTTTCTGCTTGTCATGCATACCTTTGGCAGAAGCATGTCCTGGCATGTGCATATCCATGTGCTGATCACCTGCGGCGGGTTAAATGAAGCGCGAACTGGCTGGATCGGTGTTGATTTTATTCGCCACGATATACTCAAAGAGCGCTTCAGGAACAATTTTCTCACAGAGATTTCCCGCCTCTGGCAGACACAAAACCCCAGTGACATCCCTCCGGGCTGTGGCCTGCTGTTTCGAAAACGCTACCAGGAGAAAATCACCACAGCGGTGACGGGCAAAACCTGGTATGTGCATGTCGGTGAGCGGTTACAGGATGCAGGGCGTGTTGTCCGCTACATCGGCCGGTATACCAAGCGGCCTGCGATTGCAGAGAGTAAAATCCTCGGCTACGACGGGTACGCTGTTACTTTCACCTACAAAGAGCATAGGATGACAAAACCCGAAGTTGAGACGCTTAGCGCCCCGCAGTTTCTGGAGCGGTTACTTCCCCATATTCCGGATGTGAATTTCCGGGTTGTCCGCTACGCCGGGTTCTATGCCAACAGGCTGCGGGGGACACTCCTGCCTCTCGTCTTTGCCCTCAAAAACAGCAAACGCACGTATGCAGAGGCAAAGGAGCATTTGGCAAAGCTGTCCTGCTGGTGGCGACGACGGGTTGAGGCAATCACCCGTATTGATCCTCTCTACTGCGATATTTGCCTTATTCCGTTAACCCTTTTCTCTGTGGTATATTCAGTGAGAAAGGCTGATCCCTATGGCTAACAGGAAAAACTTCAATGATATGCCTGCCGATTATGATCCATACCGCTGGCGATGTAGTTCCTGTGGGAAAGAACGGGAATATACCCAGGAAGAGATTGATAAACAGAAGGTGCCCTATCCAGACCCACAAAACCATGACTTTGATTTCTACATTTCCTGTCCGTTTTGCCAAAAGGGAGTGATGCAGCCCCCCGCAACTGGTCTTCTTTGGCGGAGCATTTGAGGAAATCGGGGAAGAATAAACCCAAAACTCACAGTTTTCTCTCATTTGAGGCTAAACTTTGAAATTCCTATACGAACCAGTTACCCGACATACCCGAAATCCAGCCCTTGACGCATACGGAGGCAGAACTGCCGGAGCGGTTTTCGCCGAGACTGGCCTAATAATCATTGTAAATTTGTGATAGAATGGTGAATAATCATCGATAAGTCATAAGGCACTGCTCAGCCTTATATGGAATATGAGCAGCCGAAATTTCCCAAAAACCACACAACTGACCAATACAAAACTTCTTGAGCCGGTGCAGTGCGAAAATGAGGCTTACCGTCTCCTCCACGCGTATCTGGATACATTCCGCGAGGCGCCGGAGGCAGGACGCCTACTGAAAGAAGCGTATTTTGATTACAATTACAAAAAAGAATACTTGCA
>JAFATF010000295.1 GCA_019244045.1 Acidobacteriota bacterium | reverse complement strand
GGTGTGAAGTTGCCTAAGATTGAATCCTTGCTCGGAAGGCTGGATGTGAGATAGTGGGCGGTTTGGTGGAAGCCTTCGACTTTTTCCCGATGGCATGAACTGCATGCGCCATCCCCGACCATGTCAGAACGTGGAAACGCGATCTTGCCGGCTGGGAGAGAGGCTATCGGCGCGACGGTCGATCTTGATGGAGGCTGCGCTGGCGGCATCGGTGTTTGGGTGGAGATCGCCACTCCGATAAGGTAGACCAATTTAAGCTTTTGAAACCCCAGCAGCATGATCGAGTGAAGCCCCTTTTTGTTGCTGGGCTCAGCCTCTACCAAAGGACGGCGGGCGTGCGGTAGGCACTAGCCGGGTTGGCATTCTGAACCCTGGTCCTGGTTGTTGGACACGTATCCCGTTCATTCAAAACCTATCGCCGACTTCGCGATGGGCGCGATGAAGCCCCGAAGGCCTGACGTTCGAGTTCCAGCCAGAACTTCACCATCGTGGGCTACGCCGCGTGCGACGAACATACTCCTCCCCTGCATTTATCGGAATCGGTTTTCCCTTGCTCAGGAGCGTGTAGCAACCCTGCACCCCAAACATGCCTTCGTCATATGTGCACAGCTCGACCAAAATGGCGCTTTCGGAGCACCTCCAAAACGCCATCTGGCTCCTGTCTTCAGATCGACGACGTAACCTTCAATATCCGGCGTTGCTTGATGGAGTGCCCCAGTTCTGTTCGCCGGATGCTTCATGAACTCGGGAAAGTATTCATGTCGAGAATATTACTGCACCTATGCTGTCAATAGTTTGAAATCAGGCGATTCATTCAAAATCTCTAAAGCTCGGCATTTGCGAACCACGGGCGTTCCGTGTTTGCCCCAGCTCTGAGCGAACGCACTTAGCGGGCCAAGTATGCTGATTCGACCTCAACCCCCGGCCCGCACCGTCAATAAAAGGGCAGCACTTGGAATGCGGGGAAAGAAGTGACATCAGATTTGCTAGCCACCGATCTGGCAGAGAACGAAAAATGATGGTTGATTGCCGATGGGGAACAGGGTCATGTGCCGCAACCGTGGCGTTAGACTGATGCCCTCAGACGAGAAATGCAGGCTCGCTCGGCGCATTTCGCGGCCAATATTATTTTCCGAACGCTGGGCTAGCGTCACCGGTCCAGCAGAAGAAAATTCGTGGAACGCCATAGCCCGCCTGGGGAATGTGGGAGTTGATTCCCGAATGGACGCCGCTTCTCCTCGAGGTCAACGTAAGATCCTCGGATATGCATTAGCGTTATCTCAAAAGGGGCCATAATACGCCCGAAACGATTTTTGGATTGCAGACAAGATGAAGAAGGTATCAGGAGAGCGTATGCCGGGTGGACAGTCCGCGAGTGCTCCAGCGGATGCGCACGGGAACCGATGGCTAGGCGCCGTCACCTCCCTGGCCATGGGCGCAGCATTCTTCGCCCTCGGGTTCTGGTTCCTCCCCCAATGGCTCGGCTTCAGGGTGAATACGGCGGGAGCGGCGCGTTGGCGGTGCCTGGGCGCGATTCCGTCCGTGCTCGGATTCGCTGTTGCCCTGCGCTGTATCGGGGATTTCGGCTGGACGGGGCATGGCACGCCCGTCCCCGTCGCCCCACCGAAACGGTTGGTCGTCGCTGGCTTCTACCGTCACGTGCGGAACCCAATGTACCTAGGCTTCGCTGCGGGATGGCTCGGCTTATGGATCGTGTTCGGGCATCCCAACCCGTTCGCCATCGCTGCCGTGACGGCCGTCGCCATCGGCGTTCATCTGTTCGTAGTGTTGTACGAAGAGCCGACGTTGCGCGGGAGATTCGGGGCGGATTACGAAGAGTATTGCCGAAATGTGCGCCGCTGGTGGCCGCGGTTATGGAGCTGGAAAAAGCCGTAATGTAACTTCCAGGCGTGACTGCGCTAAGGGGCAAAGCTTATGAACTACGTCGCACTAGATTTCGCGAAAATCGGCACAAGATGTCCCATCAAAAATGGCGCCCTTTCAACTTAGAGTTTAGCGTGAAGAACCTGCTGCCACCGGTCTACACTACTTGCGAATACCGGAAGCTAGCGAGAACAGCACGCTAGCTGTATCATCTTCCCGTCGGCAATTCGGTTCCCAGTACGGAAGACAAGCGCATGATCTCCTTTTCATGAGCCATAGCTTACGATTGGTCTAAGCGATAGCAACGTTCCATGTGCCACACCGGGCAAGAGTTTGGTGCACCCAACCCCCATGCGCCAGCAGCGCTCTTGCGATTCGCCTTCCTGATTGGTAGATGGCGGTGCGAAGCAAAAGTCCATTTAGCCAATGGAGAATGGCAGAACTTTCAAGCAACGTGGATAGGTCGCTACATCCTCGAAGGTTATGCAATCGCAGACGAATACAGGATGACTGACTCATCCGGCAACCTGATTGTGCTTGGTCTAAATTTCCGTACGTATGACGATAGCCAGCAGGTTTGGAATCTTAAATGGCTGAATGCGCTCGCGGGGACGTGGACTGACCTCGGACCAGAGGAACTCGGTGGTGTCAGGTTCGAAGGCCAGTCAATCATCTACGCATTCAAAGAACCCGTAGCCGCCCACGCGTACACGCGTGTAACTTACAGGAACGTCTCCAATACATATTTCACGTGGCGAGGCGAGAAGTCTGATGACGGGAGGGTGTGGAGCGAATTCATGGTGGTCGAGGCACATCGTAGCAGTAGCGATTGAGTTGTTGTTCGCTGTGAATAGTGGCACTCGGCTACGCCAAAAATTCCGCAAGTTCGATGCCGTGCGCGAAATCGGTTAGGCGCTGCCGGTGTGGAGGAGAGCACGCCATGCGGCGCGGCCGCGCTCGAAGTTCGCGGAAAGCCGGTAGCCATCGCAAACTGATTTAGGCACGCTGAGGTCAACCGGCCGAATTGCTGAATTGCTTGCAGCCGCTGCAGCATTTATTAGCGTGACCGCTCACTGTCTCAGCTACAGGGCCGAGCTGCTGTACCCGTCCTGCGTCACACCGGATGTCTTGCGTAGCTGGTAGGCATGGCTCACGTGTGACCGTTCGTGAGGCCGATGTGCGCCACCTCGGAAGCGAGCGACACAAGGCCGTTTACTTTCGTTGAAGCCGTGAATACCGCAGTCATAATCATCGTCCTCCTCGCCGCCATAGGTGTCCTGCTCATGCGGTTCCGCAAGAGATGGCTGGCGAAGATCAATATCGCTGTCACAAATCGGATCACTAATCTGTTCACGGGCTGGTTGCCCGGATTTGGCATTCTACTCACGTGGGTCGTAAATCGGGTAAGGTCTATCGCACCCCAGTGAACGTTTTTCGAGCACCCAACACCTTTATTGTCGCCCTTACCTACAGCAGCCGAAGCGAGTGGGTGAAGAACGTGCTCGCAGCGGGTAGATGCGAGCTTCAAACTCGCAGCAGGAAATATCAGCTTGTCGCGCCGACCGTGGTAAGTGATCCTACGCGGCAGCGGTTTCCATTCGCTGTGCGTATCGTCCTTACCCTTGTGGATGCTGATGAGTACATGGAGCTTACAAGGGCCTAGTTTTACTTGCCAGCGATTTGCTCTAATTCCGCACCGAACCGGAGTACCTCCTTGGAATATCACATGAAGCTCTGTAGGTGGTATGAACTTGCCGATAGCCTGCATCAGCACAGGCAGGCCGTGCTCTCGAGATGCTCTCAGCCATCGCCCAAAGCAGCGGCGCTCGCCGCAGCGCCCCCGGGCAAGCGCAACGGAGCGGCGCGAAGTCAAGGAGGATGATCGTATCGACTGCTGACCAACTGACTCCCAGCGTGTCGGAGCATCTTAGGTCCGCATCCATCATCGCAATTGCCTTGCGATGAGCCTCTGCTGCATCTTGTCCTGTTCGGAGACTCAAGTCGACGCTGCTAGAAATGTTTGTCCCACTGCATCACTGGTGTCGGGGGCTAATGCACGTAATCGGTGCAAGGATCGATTTGCCCAATCGGCCATGACCCAAATGACCACCCTTTCGACCCCGAACATAATAGCTATTAACTAATAATGCCGTTGCGTGCGTGCCCGGCCGCGAGGCGGGCGTCAGGCGATCAGCTTCTCGAGCGCCAAAGTCGTTAGCTCAGTAGAATGTTTTTGTGCCACAAGCTGTTGCTGCAGACAGTCTCCGGCGCGTCCGCACGCTGCAGGCGATCACAGTGGTTTGGATGGGCGCCGAGACTGCGTTGTGCCTCTTTGCCGCTTGGCAGGCAAGGAGTCCGGCACTGCTAGCATTCGGTGGTGACAGCGCCATTGAACTTGCGTCGGCAGTCATTGTGCTTTGCCGATTCTCGGCGAACCCAGCATTGGAGCATGCTGAACGGAGAGCAGCCCAAATCGCGGGAACACTACTGTTCGCGCTCGTTCCGTGCGTCATCGCTGTTTCCGTTATGGCGTTGGTTGGATACGGCGAAGCGAAACCAAACCTGCTGGGCATAGGCGTCCTGGTCGCAGCCGCAGTCTTTATGCCCTGGCTCGCGAAACAGAAACGGCGACTCTCAGTGGAGACGGGTAGTGCGGCCCTGAGAGCCGATGCAGTTGAGTCAGCGGTTTGTGGGTACCTTTCACTAATCGCTCTTTCGGGGTTGATCCTAAACTGGGTCGGGCACATAAGTTGGGCCGATCCGGCTGCGGCTCTGCTTCTTATTCCGCTGGTGCTGCGAGAAGCTTGGGAGGCCGTGAAAGGCAACTCTTGTACATGCGACTGAGGAAAAAACAGCGCCTGCATCGAATGGGTTACAAACCCAAATCGGCGAACGATTACGCCATTTAACTCAGCTGCGGAGAGTCGGATGGGTCCGAACTTGGCAGTTGTGGTAAGCTTCCGAAGTGCTATGCGGCGAGTATTAGCCCATCTTGCGCTCGCGGTGACTTGCATTGGATTTTTGTCTCCGCTGCTGGCGGCTGCCCAGCTTTCTACGGTTCACGCCTGTTGCTTACGAAAGGGCAGCCATCACTGCCACGAACTCTCAGGCTTGTTGGGCGAACAGGAATTTCGAGCCCAACATGAACTTTGTCCTTATTCGGCGCGGATTACGCTTTCGACTTTTCACGGCTTGCAGGCTACAAAATTTGAACTTGGCTCGCCGTGGATCTTCGGCATCATTCATCAAATTGCAGTCGAGAGCGGATTTTGCGCGGCTACCCGTGAATGGTGTGCTCGCGGTCCTCCTACCGTTTTCCTCTAAAAACACCCTAGATTAGGCGCACCTTGAGCGACCTGCTTTCTTGTTTTAGGTGGGGAACTCACTGGCGCCCTGCCCTACCTTAAACGGCATTATCTGCAGCGCAGGTCGTGCCGCATGCAAGCGTCAGGTGGCTAGGAGAAAGTGCGATGATTCGCAAATCCGCGAGTTTGGGATTTGTTCTAGTGTTAACCGCGACAATGACGTCAGCAACGATCTTCGGTTCAGTGCGAGGCATCATTCATGATCCACAACACCGACCAGTGGAAGGCGGGATGGTGACGCTGAAGTCCACGACCTCGGAGTGGGAGAATACTGCCGAGAGCGATGTAAGTGGCGAGTTCAGCTTCAACCCGGTGCCGATCGGCAAGTACTCGATCACGGTTTCCAGCCCGGGTTTTGTGCAAGAGAGACAAATCGTGGTGGTCGATTCCAATACCGAGCCCATCGTTCATTTCCAATTGAGTCTGGCCGGCGCGAAGGAAAATGTGACCGTGTCCGGGGCGCCGGTCAACGTGCCTACCGATTCGGCCACCCCCAGAACTCTGGTCGATCGCTTGCAAATTGCGCAGACGCCGGGCGCCTCTCGTTCGAACAGTCTGGCAATGATCACCGATTATGTTCCGGGCAGCTACGTCACACACGACCAGCTTCACATTCGCGGGGGACATCAGACCAGCTGGCTGGTAGACGGTGTCCCTGTGCCAAACACGAACATCGCATCCAACCTTGGTCCGCAATTCGACCCCAAAGACATCGACTACATGGAAGTGAATCGCGGCAGCTACGAAGCAGCATTTGGTGATCGGACGTACGGAGTTTTCAACATCGTTCCGCGCACCGGATTCGAGCGCAACAACCAGGCTGAGCTTACTTTGAGCGCGGGGAACTTCTATCAGACCAACGACCAACTCAGCTTCGGGAGCCATACCGAACGATTCGCCTACTACGCAAGCGTGAACGGTAATCGCAGTGATCTGGGCATCCAAACTCCAGTTCCTGAAATTGTTCACGACGCTGAGGAAGGGTATGGCGGCTTTGGCTCGCTCATCTTCAACTTCGATGCCTCCAATCAACTGCGTCTGGTCACCTCTTTGCGCAGGGACTACTATCAAGTTCCTTACGATCCTTTTTCCAGCGACATTGAGAATGCACCCAGCGCGGCGAACCGGTTCACTGCCCAGTACCCTAGCCTTGGCCTGCGGGATGGCGATCACGAATCGGATGTCATCATCAATTTCTCCTGGGTACACACCTTCAGTTCGAAATTTCTGCTAACGGTGTCGCCTTTTTATCACTATAACCGCGCCAATTACGAGAGTTCCCCGAGCGACTTTCCGACTGCCAGCAGGCAAGATCGCGGTTCAACCTACGGTGGAGGGCAAGTCAGTTTTAGCGCGAATACGGCAAAGAACGATTTACAACTTGGCCTGTACAGCTTCTACCAGCATGACAACGAACTTTTCGGGGTGAAGTTCAATGACGCGAGCGGGCAGCCGTTTACGGCCAATGAGCGTCGCTCCGGTAGCTTGGCGGCATTCTTCATCGACGACAAATTAAGAGTCACGCCTTGGCTGGCATTGATTGCAGGAACGCGTCCTACTCACTTCAGCGGCGGTGTGAATGAGACATCCATCAGCCCACGTTTCGGGGCTGTCTTGAATATTCCGCATTTGAAATGGACATTGCGAGCCTTCTACGGGCATTACTATCAGGCACCGCCGCTCATTACCGCCTTGGGTCCGTTGGTGCAGTTCGCACAGGCTAACAATCTGGGGTTCATTCCACTTCACGGCGAACGCGATGAAGAACATCAGTTCGGCCTGACCATACCATTCCGTGGATGGATCATTGACACCGATAACTTCCGCACGCGAGCGGTGAACTTTTTCGACCACAACAATATTGGCGAATCGAACCTTTTCTTTCCCATCACCCTCGGCGAGGCTCTAATCCGCGGCTGGGAGCTAACGCTGCGTTCGCCCCGCATCGCACATCGCGGCCAAGTTCATGTGGCATATTCCAATCAAATCGCAGAAGGGGGGGGTGCGATTACCGGCGGGCTCACCGATTTTTCTCTGCCCAGTGGTCTTTCACCGTTGGATCATGACCAGCGAAACACCTTGAACGTAGGAGGTGAGATTAGCCTTGCTTGGCGCAGCTATGCCTCGACGAACGTTTATTACGGATCAGGTTTTACCAATGCTTTTCCGGGGCAGCCGTATCCGGGCAATTATCTGCCGCAGCACACAACCTTTGATCTGACGCTCGGAAAAGATTTTCGGGAGAAGTATTCCATTTCCCTTACGGGAATCAACGTTGCTAATCGCCGTGTCGAGCTTGACAACAGCGTGACTTTCGGGGGCTTTCACTGGAACAACCCCAGGGAAATCTATGTTGAACTTCGCTATCGCTTTCACTATTGAGCAAACGACATCACTTTTTTTGGAACTCTGATTTTGATTGGTAGTGATGCGAATAGCACCATGCACAATTTCAACCCCCGCCTAAGGTGAGAAGCCAAGCCTTTGTTGGCAGATGACGGCCGCGAGACTGACTTCCTCAAGCTGATTACTATTGAGGTATAGCATTGAATTGCTTTGCGTGCACCAGCCCATTTGGCACTAGCGCGGCCTTTGGCCATGGCCATGACTTTGCTCCCACGCCACTTACCAGCACTTTTTCACTCTTTGGAGAGATGGCCGATGCACACATTCCCATCTTGCAGGAAGCAAGATGGAATATACGAAGTCAGATAGCGGCAACCGTATCCGTGATGGCGATGTGGAGGCCGATCCCATCTCGGCGACGCCAGGGAATTTACAAAGGCTATATTGCACCTTGCTCTGATGCAGGTATGCCCGAGAGGAAAGCAGAGCTTCCCCGCAGCGCCCGCGAGATTCTTTGCTCGCAGCCCTCATAGAGACGAGGTGTCTAAGTAGCATCAGTATGTCTGTCCCGTGCGAGCTGTCGAATAGTTGTTGGAACCGTTGCCCGCATACCTGCCGAACGCCTATCATTTTGCTGTAATTATGAACGTGCGAATGCAGTGCCAAGCTGTTTTCGCAGCTACCGCGCGGAGCGAGTCGTTATGTCGGCAGCCTAGCTGTCTCGGCGATTAATGCCTAAGCCGACGATCTGTCGAGACACTTCCTGGTTGCGGCGGACCTCTAGCCTACACACGTGGATCTAACAGGCAGCGACGGTGAACTGCGAAAAAGGATTGAATTTACTGCACGAAGTTATGGTCAACAAGTGCGTTCTTTCCCTACCTTGCGTTCGCCCTTTTGCGCCGCCAAGTCCAGAAGTGGGCGAACTGCTTTGGCCAGGCCCGCCCCAAATTTTTGTTAGGCGCGGGATCGTGCGTTTATAAGCGAGCGACGGGCCCGAGATATCGGATATACTTGGCGCATGCGGCAGCGAGGCGGGGCGCTCACGCAAGTTGTGCTAGTGCTGCTTGTTGGCGGGTCCCTGCTTTATGCGGTGGTGGTCGCCCTGGACCCATGGGCGCTACATCTTGGCGGTCGCTGGACGCCGCTGCTTACCTGGCAAGGGTCCGGGAAGCTGCTCACAAAAAGCGGAGTTGAGTATCTGCTGTTCGTTTCCTTCTATCCGTCGTCACATTCTTCCCAGCTGCGCATGGATGGCTTGCGTCCCACGGGCGGTTTGCAAGGTTATGGCTGGCTATGCACTTCCCGGCGCCCAAGTCAGCGACTTCAGTTGAGCGGCACCATTTACGGCGCCTGGCGCACCACGGATGGCAGCCTGGTGGCCTTTCGCCTGCTCGAACCAAAGATTATTGATATTGGACAAGCACAGGGCTTCTTCGACCTTATCGGCAGATGGCACGGGCCCGAACTGGTTATGGATAGCCGGGGCAATGTAGGAAATTCTTTTCGCTCGGGCCTAAAGATCGAGCATCCTTCCGTGACCTTGGCGTGGGGTAGTTATTCGGAGTTCAAAGC
>JAFATF010000293.1 GCA_019244045.1 Acidobacteriota bacterium | reverse complement strand
TTCCAGCGGGTTTGGGGCGGAGCGGCCGACCGCAGGTATAGGTCGGCTTTCAATTTCCCGGGGGGCCGCACCTACCCGGCCGATCCGGACAAAAGGCAAACTCTTATGCAAATGTTTTTGTTTCATTAACTTAGACGAGCTGTCTCCCCCGCTGTGCAAAGGCGGCGACCGTTACTTTGTTTCAGATTGCAGCTGATCAGAATGGATGCTGTCAGGTTCTGACCTCGGGGCCAGCTGGTGCAGCCCCAGCACGAGCAGTACCATCTTGGCCGTGCAGAGTACTCCTGCTGACGCTACGGACACGGAATCCGCTGTTCCAGCTCGCAAATTGCAGAGCTCAACGAGGGCAGCGTATGGGAGCCGACGCGTGGCCTCCCAAGTATGTCACCTAGGCGGCGTCAGGGGTCTTCCCCAAGCAAGGATTAATCCGCGAGCTCAGAGTTGAAAGCGTCCAATTTCTTCAATGCGTGCCACTGCCGCGCTCTGCGCCCCGAGGAACGATCCGCGACTACAACGAGATGACCAAACGGTACACCTACCACGAGGTACTTTTGAGTTAAAGCCCTCTGTGCTCGCAGAGAAGCCAAGGGACAGCGCCAGCCACAGTAATTTCGTACGGCTAAGTAGTGCATGCGCGGCTCCGGCTGTCCGGGAGCCTGTTGCTGCCGAAAGCGAGTGTGCATCCCATTCAAGTAGATTTGGCTACATTCCCCCAGGCGCGCTCTTGTCGTCGACTAGCGGGAAAACATCACAGCCAGCACTCGCGACCGTAGGCGGTACTTCTGCGGCTTCCTAGCTGTCTCATACGATCTGGCCGAAGAACTGAGGCAACTTGCCCCTCCGAACGGCTGATTCGTACGTGTCAACCACGGGTGGACTACGTGTAGCCTTGAGAATTGGGTGTATCAATGAGGCCCAAGAGAGCAGCATGGTTGGTAACATCTGTATAGCCACGTCAACCAGACTCGAGTGTTGTTGTGGTTGGGCTCTGGAGCATCTCCAGTGCTCTGGGGACGTCAGCAAGGATGCAGAGCTTTTGCTCTCCTTCATTGGGAATCGTTACGTTTGCCCGTCTTTGCCGCGCGGTAGCCGGCTTTCTGCGCATCCGCTTCCGACATGAATTTGCCATGCTTGGTCTTGCCGTACCAGCGGTCTCCTTCACGATGGTAAACCTTGGAATCCAGATTCACCCAAACCATTCCCGCTTGCGGTGGAGTCTGCCCCGACTGGGTAGAACTCGCACCGCTATTCATCGTGCCACTTGGTTGAGCGGCATTGCTACCTGTGCTGCTCGAATTGTGCGAACTGGGCCGGGACGAGCTCGCTTCGCTGGCTCCTGGTTTCGATTCATTAGGATTGGTTTCAGTGCCGCCGGCAGAACCACCCTTTATTTGCCGAGCGGTCACTTGCTCTTTGATTTTGCTATAAGCCGACGATGGCAAAATTCCTTTCTTCACCAGGTCGGACTTACTTTTATAGGGTCGGCCGTCGATGATCTTCTGGGCATAGGCGTCGCCGATTCCAGGCAGTGCGTCCAACTCCTCCTTGCTTGCGGTATTCAAATCAACTGTGGCACCCTTCTGCTCGGAACCTGCAGCTTTCTTTGTTGAGTGCCTTTTACTTGATGCGCTCGATGCCTGTCCACTGCCAGATAGTGACCACACACGTGGTCCAGAAATGCAGGCGGCCAGCAGCGATGCGAATATCCAAATTGCGACTTTTCTCATAATTCAGCTCTCCCCTTTTAGCATTTCGGCCAGAGCACATTCTCGTACTCGGAGTCAGATGTGAGGCGAGACTCGCCCGTTTGCTGGGTGGGCATTATTTCAGGGATGAACAAACAAAGCGGAAGGCTCCAGTGGCACTAGGGTTGAGCCCACTGGAGCCAGCCTTGGAGCGTTTCACAACGTTATGCAGAACGGCGCGTCTTCTCTTTATCTTTATCTTTCAGGCTTCGGGCGGTGCTGTCATCCACGTCGCCTTCGGCATCGGTGCGGAGTTCTTCGTGCCGGACCGTGTCGCTGATGTGCTTGGTGTCTTGCACCT
>JAFATF010000119.1 GCA_019244045.1 Acidobacteriota bacterium | reverse complement strand
CTCGGCACGCTGCGCCAGATCCTGGTAGTAACGGATGTCGGTCAAGGCTAGACGCGATGATGCCGGGTGCCGCCACGATGCCTCGTGATGACCGCGGCCGTGGATGAACAGGTTGAGGTGCAGCTGCCGTTTCATCGTCCCGTTCCGGTTTGCCTGCTCACATCCCGCCGCGTTCCAATCGGATACCGGCCGGCGGTCTCGAAAAACCGGAAGCGACCGGCGCCGGGGTCTGCAGCATACCTCTGCGGAAGCGAGTTGCGGATGCTCATTGTGCTACACTCGCCAAACCCAGCCCGTGATCCGCGCATCTTGGACACGGCCGAAGCTTACCTCGCTCAAGACCCCGATCGCGATACTGCTTATGACCCCTGACGGCTCGAGAAGTGCGTGCGGCAATCCAACCCTTGCCGGAAAAATTGGGCCATGGTTGCTGATCATTCCATCGGCGCTGGCCGGCATCCTTCTCGTCGAATTGTTCTGCGGATCGTTTTTTCCCATCGATGGGCAGCCTGCCCGGCCGTGATCAGCGGGTTGTCTTCTTCGATGGCCGCCAACCGGTATTTGAAAATCACGACGGGATATTCAACTACACACCGCATAACGAAATTCGACAGATTATCGCCTTTTTTACCCCGGAGGACTTTTCCACTGAATTCGATTATCGGTACCGCACCAACAACTACGGCCTCGTGCAAGATTCCGACATCGGACCTGGGCGGGATTCGTTGATCCTGCTTGGAGATTCGTTCACCGAAGGACAGGGCGCCGAGCCCTGGTTTCGGCAAGTGAGCCCAGTAATCTCCAAGCTTGGATATCAGCCGATCAATGGGGGAGTGCTGGGAACCGGTTTCCAGCAGTGGCTTAGGCTCGGCCGATATTTGGCGAGCCACAACATTCAGATCCGAAAAGTCGTTATCCTGTTCATTTCCGACGATTATCACCGTCCGGTATGGGATTTCCCGGCAGCTACCCTCACTTGCCTCTCGTCCCTATCGAGCTGCCATGCGGATGAAAGCTACTTTTATCGCCTGCCACCCCCGCGGGGAATGTCGACTTGGATCGCCAAGGTAAGGACAGCCCGGGAACCCCCAAGAATGCATTTGAAATTGAAGGCCTCGGCGCTGCTTCCGGCGAGCTACGGTGTTTACAGCCATCTTCGGCAGCAAATTCTGTTTGCAAACGCAGAGCGAGACTCACGCGCCGCAATAAGTGAGCTAATCAGCATGTACGGTCCGAGAAATGTTGCGTTTATTCATTTGCCGCAAAAAGACGAAATCGTCTCTGGACCTCATAACCTGGGTCTTAGGGCGCGGCGTGCGATAGAAGACGCGGGGGGAAGGGTGTTCGACGGCTTCAAGCTGTGCCAAATGAAAGCGGTCGATTATTACTCACACGACGAGCACCCCAACCAGAGCGGCTATAGGAAAATTGCCGTTTGTGCCACCGACGTGATCAAACAGCTCGTAACAGCGGAGCGCCGGGAGGATTGATGATGCTCATAGGCCATTTGATTTAACGGAATGTTGTTGCATATCGGCAAGCTTCGGTTCTTTGACGCAAATATGATTCCCAGCCGGATATTCCTCGTAAGTGCTTTTCGGGTGCTTGAAGAGGGCGGGTTGCGGGGCTTGCTCGACTTGCTTCGCCGCGAGGTCCAATCGCACGAAGCAAGCATTCTCGTCCTAGACGGGCTTGTTTCAGTCGAGGAGACGGCCGGCTCGCCGCGGGAATATAAAAAATTCATCCATGAATTGCAGGCCCAGGCTGCGCTTGCGGCTTGCACGATTTTTCTGCTTACCGGCACGCCATCTCCGCCCATCGCTGTCGAGCACACCATGGTGGATGGCGTCATGCAACTTCAAAGCGAGCTATACGGCCGGCGCGCAGAGCGGCACCTTGAAGTGTACAAGATGCGTGGTACCGGCTATTTGCGAGGCCAGCACTCCTTCCGTATCACTGACGAAGGTCTCGTCGTATATCCCCGGACCGAGGCCCTGCTGAGGCTGCCCAGCACCCACCCAACTCCCAATGGTCCACCGATTGAGACCGGGCTTGCAAAACTCGATCGGATGGCGGGAGGTGGCTTTCCTCGCAATTCCACAGCCCTGCTGACGGGGCCTCCTGGCATCGGCAAGACGACCCTCGGCTTACATTTCCTCAGCCGGTGCGACGAGGACTGCCCGGGCCTCCACTTTGGCTTTTACGAAACACCGCAGGCCGTTGCGGCGAAAGCGAATGCGCTCGGCATGCCGCTAAGCGGCCTCGTAGAGCGGGAGCATGTAGAAATCCTATGGCAGCCCGCGACCGAAGGGATTCTGGACGAGGCGTGCCACAGACTTCTGGATGCTGTGAGGCGCCGCCGCGTGCGGCGGCTCTTCATTGATGGGCTGGAGGGCTTCGAGAGGTTGACCACCGACCGCGAGCGGCTCGGGCACATCTTTGCAGCTATTACCAATGAATTGAGCGCGCTCGGTGTAACAACCGTCTACACCTCCGAAGCCGATTTGATTGGATCAGTCTCTGGGCTACCGATTAGCCAGCTCCCGCTACAAGGTGTCTCGTGCATAGCGGAGATCATACTGGTCATGCGGTACGTCGAGCTTCGCGCTCAACTGCACAGGGTTCTGGCCGTGCTTAAGGTACGCGACTCCCTAATTGACCCGGCCTTTCACCGCTTCACGATGACGAGCACCGGGATCACAATCGACGAAGACGCTTCCGGAGCCGAGCAGATCCTCGCCGACGCAGCGCACCAGCACAACTTTTCGAATCTCGGCGTCTTACGCACCAGTCGAGCCGGGCAAAACTGAAATGGCAACGATCTTGGTGGTCGAGGATGAATTTGGCATTACAGAGGTGCTCCAATCAGCTCTGGCGGACGCGGGCCACAATGTGCTGACCGCTATCAACGGGAAGCAAGGTTTGGAGTTGCTGAAGGACAGGAGACCCGAACTGGTCCTGCTCGATTTTATGATGCCGGTGCTTGATGGCTTGGGCATGCTGCGGGCGATGACGGCAAATCCGGAATACCGTGGTATCCCCGCCATACTGATGAGTTCTCTGCCGGAGTCCGCTGTCGCGGAAGCGGCAGATGGAACATATGCAGGGTTTCTACGCAAGCCGTTTCAGCTTCGCGACGCAATCGCAATGGTCAACCGCATTCTGAATGCAGGTGGTCCGCCAACCGGCGAGCCGATGCGCTCGCCTGGCTGATGGAGCATGCTAGCGGCTGCCGCGGACGACGCAAGGCGGTGCTCCGCAGCTACGCGTCTCGGTTGGGACGCGAAGGCGCAGGCTGCTGACGGAGAGCAGGAGTAGGAGGCGAAGAAATCACATGTCTGTTGTCGGCTGGATCATACTCGGCCTGATCGCCGGGTTTATAGCGAGCAAGATCGTCAACAAGACTGGTGAGGGCTTTTTTCTTGACATTGTTCTCGGAATCGTCGGAGCGATTGTCGGAGGGGTCATCTTCACCGCCGTTGGCGCGACGGGCGTCACTGGCTTCAATCTTTACAGCATGTTCGTGGCGATAGTCGGAGCGGTAGTCGTGCTGGTGCTTTATCACGCAATTTTTGGGCGGCGTTATTAGACAATTGCGGCGCGAGGACGCATCCCCTCGCTTGGCATTGCCAGAGGGCGGTAAGGTAAAACCCGGTGAAAAGCACCAAATCCGGGTCCTGCCGTTCTTCGCATACGAAAAGAAGAATCCGCCTGCGCCGTGCTGGCGACGTAGTGCACCGTCCTAAGGCGTAGCTCTTGCACGATGTCGGCGTTGCACGCCGGGGTACCGCGAGTCATAAGATTCAATGCCATCACGCCAAGACGGCGCTAGGTTATGACATCAAGCAGTGCTGTTTCTTCGTCATCAAGACTTGAGTTCGTCAGGTACGCGGCCGCCGTTCTCAGCCAGCTTCTGCATGACCCGCTTATGCAGCCAGATATTCATCGAGGCCGAATCGTTCATATCGCCAGTATATTGCAGCTCCTTCGCTAATTCCCGTCGTGCGTTTAGGCTACTGTCAAGATTCAGGAGCTTCATCAGATCGACTATCGACGTGCGCCAGTTGAGCTGGTGCTGGTTCTTCGATGCGAGATCGGTGAGTACCGCCTCGACATCGACCGGCTGTTGAGACGCGCTGGCCTGCGTAGGAGGAGCCGACGCGGCGGACTCCGCTGGCTTCGCGCTCGGCGTGCTTACATCGACCGGCTGTTGAGACGCGCTGGCCTGCGTAGGAGGAGCCGACGCGGCGGACTCCGCTGGCTTCGCGCTCGGCGTGCTAGCGGCCGTCGTTGGGCTTCCAAAGATTTTGGACATGATCGAACCGAAAATGCTCATCGGATAGTCTCCGCGGTGCAGTGTAAGCTTGCTCAACAAACGTGCGTCAACGTTCTATTGTTGCTTTGGCTCCGATGGTCTGCTGGCGGCACGCATCAATTCCGGGGAGACGGGAGAGCTTATCCACTCGATTGTCCCTCTGTCGGATCCGGGCGTGCGGCTTTCCGCACCCGGCTCCTCTCGAGAATGACCCCCGGCAATGCTATGCAGCGTCCAGGAAAGAGCGATCCGCGCTAGGGGCAACGGAAAGCGCGCGGACAGCCTATCGAGCGTCTCCCAACGCATCCGACGGGTTTTCTGGCTGAGACGACCTAGGCCGTAAGCCAGACCCGCCGGACCTCTTCCCGCAAGCCATTGACCGCGGAACCGTGCGGTAGGCCGTGACAGGCGTAGTGGCCGCGCAGAATGCCGGTTTCCGGACGCCTCTGTTGATACTGCAGAGCCAACGCCGGCATTCGGCGAACTCGATCAGCCGTGTCTGATCTGTGCGACCAGCACGTGCTTTCCGCATGTGCAAGCCCGTAGGAAAGATCCGTAGAAACAAAGCCGGGCGTCACCCGCGGCCTGCCTCTTCTTTTCCGGGAAGAAGGGTCTTACCTACTGGTTTGAGCCGTTTTGTTGCTGCTGCTGCTTCTTGTTCGCATTGTGATGCCCAACAACACACCCGGCCACTGCACCCATCTTGCCGTGACCAACCATGTGGCCCGCCGCGCCGCCGACAAGCGCACCCTTGATGCAGCCCTTAGCCTCCGCAGCTACGGTTTGCGCCGTTAGCAAAACTGCCGCCGTCACGGCTGCTATCAGGAACTTCATTGGATCCCTCCTACTCGGACGATTGCTCAACGAGACCCGCCAGAGAGAGGTTCCGGTTCATTCGTTTACGTGGTCGGTTCTCGCCAGAGCGAGATCAACCGACCATCGGTGATCCCAGAGCGCGCGAAGCGGTGGGTAAAAGCTATGACGCGCTAGCCGCCGAGACTTGGCGGGATATGGTCGAAGCCGGCGAGCACACTGACTGAGCAACGTCGGTGAAACCAGCGCGCGTAAGAGAGCGTGGGCGCTGGCGCTCCGAGGCCGGATCTCAACGCTCCTTCGATGCTCGAAGGCTGTTCTCAATCCCGGATAAAATGGAGCCTGCGCCGCCGTGAGGTTTCGAGCCGTGCTCAGCAGCATGGAGTTGCTTTGCCTCGCGGGCGTTCGCGATCAACAATAAGGCGTCCTCGCGAGAAAGGATGCCCTTTTCGATCAACGTCAAAATCAGCGCCTCGCCCATGTTCAACGCGGCCAGAGCAACGGCCATCGAATCCTCGCTCCGCATGCAGGATCAACATGACGAGAAAAGGGTTGTTCCCTCAAAGCCTCTGATTGAGGTTCAAGTATCCGGGGTGGGGCTGGGGCATCGAGGTGGGCATTTCGGCGGCCTCGGGTAATGCGCGGGCACATTCGCGCAGCCGGGTGAGGGTTTAGAATTATGACCACTTGACACTCGACCAAAGTTATCCGTGGTTCGCGCATTCGTCGGACGTGCGGTTCACATGAATGAGCGTCAGGCCGAGATGGTCGGCGATCCGCTCCTGTGTGAGTGGGAATGAAACTGGCGGTTTGGCAAAGGGCTACATAGCCGATCATAGACATCGAGAAGCATCACGCAGATGCGCGCCTCTGCATCTAAGACTTGCGAGATTCGCCTGTAAGCGGTGATCAGGAAGCATCGGCAGAACGGGTCTGAAGGATATCCGCCTCGTCACGAGATGATAGTTTTCGGAAGGAAAAGATCGCATCCTTGGCGGGTGCGCGGCGAGGCGGAGGGGCTTCTCGAGCGTTGACAAAAAACGGACGGACGGCAACACGGCGCGCGCCGACCTCGGTTGAAAGTCAACTCGTCGAGTGGCCACCGCTTAGAGGCAGGTAGTGGCCGAACTGATGCTTGAGACATCTGCTGAAAAAAAAGCAGGATCGCGCTGGGGAGGTATCCCGGCGCCGCGATGTAGGCCTTAGCGCTGCCGTCCAGCCCATCTCGAGATTTTCACTCCCTTGATGCGCAGCAATGACGGAAAGGGGATATCAGGAGCCTCTCGGTATCGCGGTAGTTGCCATCGCAACACATAGCCCCCTCCTGTGTTCTTTCGACGCGTGGCCGCTCGAGCAGCGGCTGGAGCGGCTCGAACGAGGGGTCTCAGATGGCAAGGAATTCTTCCCGGGCTCGGAGGAATGTCGGCCCACGCAATTCGGTACAGCTGGCCGGCGAGACGATCATTCGCGGCGAAGGCGGCGAAACACATCAGACCGCGGTCGGCGAGATCCCGGCGCTGACGACCCAACAAGGGATACCAGTTGCCGATGATCAGAATTCGCTGAGAGTTGGCCCACGCGGACCCACTGCTCTTGAGGACTTCCATTTCCGCGAGAAGATTTTCCATTTCGATCATGAGCGCATCCCGGAACGCGTCGTGCACGCACGTGGTTTCGGCGCGCACGGCTATTTCGAGAATTACGAGCCGCTCAGCGACGTTACTCGTGCCGACCTGTTTCAGCGCGCCGGCGAAAAGACCCCGGCGTTCGTTAGATTCTCCACCGTAGCGGGCAGTAAAGGGTCGGCCGATCTGGCGCGTGATGTGCGCGGCTTTGCCGTGAAGATCTATACCAAGCAAGGCAACTGGGATCTCGTCGGAAATAACATCCCCGTTTTCTTTATTCAGGACGCGATCAAATTTCCCGACATCGTCCATGCCGCCAAGGAGGAGCCCGACCGCGGGTTTCCGCAAGCGCAGACTGCGCACGATAATTTCTGGGATTTTATCTCATTGAATCCGGAGAGCATGCACATGGCGCTCTGGATCATGTCCGACCGAACGATTCCGCGGTCATTTCGCTTCATGGAAGGGTTCGGCGTCCACACGTTTCGGCTCGTCAATGCGCAGGGTAAATCGACCTTCGTCAAGTTTCATTGGAAGCCGAAGCTCGGCATGCAATCGGTGGTGTGGAATGAGGCATTGAAGATCAATGGCGCTGACCCGGATTTCCACAGGCGCGATTTGTGGGATGCAATACAGGCCGGCGACTTTCCGGAATGGGAGCTCGGGTTGCAGCTCTTCGACGAGGCCTTCGCCGAGAAATTCGCTTTCGACGTGCTCGACGCGACCAAAATTATTCCCGAGGAAGAGGTGCCGGTGCGCCGCGTGGGGCGGCTCGTGCTCGACCGCGTTGTCGATAATTTCTTTGCCGAGACCGAGCAGGTTGCGTTCTGCACCCAGAACATCGTCCCGGGCATCGACTTCACAAATGATCCGCTGCTGCAAGGGCGCAATTTCTCGTATCTCGATACGCAGCTCAAGCGGCTTGGCAGTCCTAACTTTACTTACCTCCCGATCAACGCACCGAAATGCCCGTTCCATACGCTCCAGCAGGACGGGCATATGGCTTTTATAAATCCAAAGGGCCGCGCCAACTACGAGCCGAATTCATGGGGTACTGCGATAGGCGGCCCCAGAGAGTCGCCGCAAGTCGGTTTTAATTCCTATCCGGCCGAAGAGCAGGGCCAGAAACTGCGTACCCGGTCCGAGACCTTCGCCGACCACTACAGCCAGGCACGTCAGTTCTATGTGAGCCAAACCCCGGTCGAGCAGGCCCATATCGCGGCCGCCTTTACTTTCGAACTGAGCAAAGTCGAAACGTCGGCAATCCGGGCCCGGATGGTATCGCATCTGCTGAACGTAGATGAAACGCTCGCAAAGAAAGTGGCGGACGGGCTGCGCCTGCCAGAGCTACCAAAACCGGCCGAGCCGGCGCGGCCAGTCGTCACGACGCTGAAAGCCTCGCCCGCGCTGAGCATGCTTGGTAAACCACCGGGAACATTCAGGGGCCGTAAGCTTGGAGTGCTGGTCAGTGATGGAATCGATGCGATGTTGCTGAGCGCCGTCCAGGCTGCATTCCGGGAAGAAGGGGCCATGGTGAAGCTGGTGGCGCCGATGGTTGGCGGCGTCAAAGCGAGCGATGGCTCCTGGATCACGGCTGACGAAAAGATTGATGGCGGCCCATCGGTCGTCTTTGACGCAGTCGCGGTGCTCCTGTCCGATACCGGCGCGCAGCTGCTGAGGGACGAAGCGACAGCTCGAGACTTTGTTGCCGACGCCTTCGCGCATTGCAAATTCATCGCATATACTGCAGCGGCGACACCGCTCCTCGAGAAGGCGGGAGTTGCGGCAGCGTGCGATAG
>JAFATF010000174.1 GCA_019244045.1 Acidobacteriota bacterium | reverse complement strand
CCACAGTTCATCGAGTTACCCAGGTTAGCTGCAACGGGCAGGATGAGGTCTTACATTGAAGCGAGCATCATAAGCTAGGTCTGCGGGTGCGCTCTGATATAACAATCGAGATTTATGTGGATGAGGCCGAGTAGTATGCTTTCGCGAGGAAATCAATCGAAGCTAACCGAGCAAACATCCAGAAAGCGAGCCCATTTTAGCACCCGTGCCCGAATTGATACCTTACGCGAGCTGCTGTCTTTCTGCAATTCGCACCGTCTATGGTTGGAAGCGCTCAGCCTGCTGAGCTAGTCCGTACTCATTACGTCGCCCGGCAGCATCATTGAAAAAACACAATCGCCCGCAGACGAGCAAGACACTGTGCCCCGACGCACAATTTTGATGACCCTGTCTTCCGCAAAGGTTATAGGGTAGCTTGCTCCCCTTAGAGGAGTTTCAAAGTTCCTCAATTGCTCGTCACCTTTGATGAATTTAACTGCTTCCACTCTCGTGCCCCTGGCACCCGGTGAACTCGGTGCTAGCAAAACAAGAAACTCAGCAGTGGCGTTTGCTGCGCCTGATATGTTTAAGGGGACCATGTGCTGAGACAGAAAAAGCTCACGACGGGTGGTCGCTTCCTTGCTTACGTTTTCTTCTCCGCCCACGAGAACCGCGAGTCGTTGCCGTAGTTCCGGGCTAGGCCGGTACGCATCCAAAGCGAGCGCATACATCTCAATAGCTTTTTGCTTATCGCCACGCTTTTCGTAGATTTGGCCGAGGTGATCTCCAACTAGGCTTTGTTGCGTTAGTTGCCACGCCGCAGAAAGGTATCTCTCCGCCTTCTGCAAATCGCCAGCGGTGTAGTAGATCCATCCTAATGTGTCCCAATAAGAGCCGATCGAGGAAACAAGCGAAACATCTTCCATGGACAGATGCTCAAGGCTCAGCGCTGATAGTTTGCTGGACGTTGCCTTTATTGCGAGTTGTGCATATTCTCGTGCAGTATTAAGATGGGTATTCTTAAGAGCTAGTGCGTACGCAATATTGTTCCAAATCGTGGGTGTGGATGAGAGCTTGATTGCGAGATCGTACGCCGCCATCGCCTTGTCATCCTGGCCGAGATTCAAGTACGCGCTACCCAGGCTTACCTGAATGCTTGCGTCATTCGGTTTGATAGAGGCCGCCTTCTGCAGCTCAAATGCCGCTTGGACATACTTGTGCCAGTCGAGGTACAGATTTCCAAGATTCGCATTCGCCGAATTATCTCGCGGATTGACCCCAAGCTGATCACGAAAGGCAGCCTCAGCATCTGAATACCTACGAGCCCCCCAATAGGCTCTCCCTAAGCCATTGTAGGCAGATGTGATGTCATGACTGAGGTCTATTTGTTTTTTAAATGCTGTGATTGCCTCCTCATAACGACGGCATGACAAATAAGCTAATGCGAGCAGGTCCCAACCATCCTTGGACTGTGAGTTTGAGTCCAGGAGCTTCCGTAACGTCTGAATGGCGCTCGCATAGTTTCCTTCTTTAAGAGCGGCCCCGGAACTATTGAGCTGATCCAACTCTTCTTTGTTAGGCTCGGATCGCAACTGAACGCTGTCAGGGTGCTCTAAGAATTTCAGAAATGTTTCGGCCCGTGCTTCGTCTATCGCGTTCTGCGCGTTCAGCTTGGCATGGAAAGCCATTACCCTTGCATCGTCGACGCGCTTCATTCGGGCCAGCACCTCAGCGGCATCCAGCTGGTACGTCGCATTTCCCGGCTGGAGCAGCACTGCCTTCTTCGCAAGTAAGAAAGCCTCGGCCAAATCTTTGTCATCCCGCTTGTCCATCGCAAGTTGTACTGCCAGCAGGCCGTAGGCGGCAGCGAAGTCCGAATTTAAACTGATTGCCTGCCGGAGGTCCTGAACCACCTGCGCTTGGTCGGAAATCGAAGTTCCACCATTTGTGATGAAATACGCCCGTAAATAGTGTGTGAAGAAGTCGCGCGAATCGAGTTCAATAGCTTTAGATATACATTCCAAAG
>JAFATF010000061.1 GCA_019244045.1 Acidobacteriota bacterium | reverse complement strand
CTTGTAAGCGAACTTCTCACTCCCTATAGGGTTGCCGTTCGGAGCATAAACATTGGCGATCCGAATGTCCTTGATGATCACCTCCAAGAACCGCGCATGAATATCGGAATCGTCTCCGACGAGAGCCTTAGCAATCGTCTTCATCGGATGTCGCGACAGAATCGCAACCCCGTTATAGGCTTTCTGCGTCACCGCTACACTCTCATAGCCGAGCGACTTGAAGGCTTCGGACGGGAATTCCGTCCCCTTCAATTCTTGCAGCAACAACACATCCGGTTCACGAACTTTCAGCCAGGCCGTGACATGGGTCAGCCGAGAGCGAACAGAATTCAGATTCCAGCTTGCAACCTTGAACATCAATCCACATTCTAGCGTCGGAGTGGGAGGGGCAGGTCATTGGCTCGGATGCTTTGCGATTTACCAAAGTGAGGGATTTCAGGCTAGTTGCCGCTTCCGTTTGACCGATTTCCGCTCTGTGCTGGATGATTGTGACCCATGGACGTTGAACGCATCATCGACGACATCGAGCAGCTACAAGAAATGTTTGAAGCGCCGGATATTAGACCACTCAGCGCAAGCGACATCTCTGCTGCGAATCGCAGGCACGATGAAATGCTGGCGCAAAGCCCTTGGTTTAAGCTCTGGCAACACTATGGCATCTGTTGCCGACCTGAATCTCCGGTAATTCAACTACGCGAATGACGTGTTGACCTGATGTGGACGAGCGCAGGAATACCATGGCTACACTAGGGACGTAAGAAAATCGCGGAGCAGCATGGCAAAAACGAGTCTGCAAAGGTTACACCCAAACTGCCGGAGGGCGAGCAAGCCTGCTGACTCAAATGCAAGGCGACTACCAGCTTCATTCTGAGGCTGCGAGCCCCCATCGTATTGCCGCTTCAAGCGTATCGATGTTTATATCCTTTAGAGCTTTAAACCGAATGCAATATCCGGTCACGCTCGCCTTGCCTAGTTTTTTTCCATACGTTTTGGCTAAGTGCTTCTTATCTTTGAGACCAAGAATATAGACAGAGATTCCGGTCTTGTTTCCGCTCACACCAATTTGAAAAGACTCTCTACTTTTTCCATTGGCATATTTGATTGTGTGAAATCCATATCCAATCGTGGGGTTGGAAACAGTATGATTTTTGCTGTCTTTACCATCGAAGAACCATAATTTGCATTCTGGTGACACTTGAAGTGTGAGCCGATGCAACTCTCGCAT
The DNA here is from genome assembly GCA_019244045.1 of Acidobacteriota bacterium. Taxonomy (GTDB): domain Bacteria; phylum Acidobacteriota; class Terriglobia; order Terriglobales; family Acidobacteriaceae; genus Gp1-AA122. Next base: position 14,118 of record JAFATF010000061.1, on the reverse strand, counting down.
GTCACTGCGTTTTGGCTCCGGTTGGCTCGTAATATACTTCTTGATTTGTTCTTGTACGTTCATGTGTTCTGCTCCCTAGTTGCGGTGTGGCGCGCAGGCGGCGTAGGATTGGGCGCTATCCCTAGCTTCGTTCGGAATTCTTTTCTCACTGTGGGAGCATTGCAGCCATAATCCTACAGCTTGACCTCGCCAATCTGGACGAGCGGCTCGGAGTTCGTATACTTCGGGATGTCCTCCATGATTTCCTGCGCGTGCGGAGCGAAGCTCGCTTGGAAAGTCTGAGCCGAATCAAAGAGAAGATGCCCGGTTGCTATGTACGGCGCAGCCGACCCCGGTTCCTCGCCGCAAATCCCGTGCTCGACCGACACTCCCTTCAACGCTGATCCCAGCAACCGCCGAACCATAGGGATGTGGTAATCGAGGTAATACATCATGTCGAACTTCGTCCCTGCCCCGTTTGGATAAAGCACGCTGACTTTGACCATGTGTGTCCTCCATCTCTTCAGGAAACATACCACTCCGAATGCGGCGACCATCCACTGCAAGATAGGCACTGTGTTTCGGTCAAATGATGGAGGCAGGATGGGCAGACGCCCCCAGTATCAAACGTATTCCACTCATTGCCGCAGTCGCAGAGCCAACGATCCTCCTTGCGCGGCGACCAGCCGCAAAGAGGGCAACGGATGCGCGGCGGTTATTTCCGAAGCGCCGGGGTTCTTCTCTTCGTCAAGTTCACGGTCTGGAGCGATAAGCGGATTGTCAGCGACGGGACTCATGCTTGTTCAAACCGAAGCCAGCAGGTCAGACGTTCGCCTCGCGATCAGCCCGATGACCTCCGAAGACATGAATTGTCCTCGTTCCTGCCACTGCCTCGCCGCTGTGCGGCACACCGCGAGGAATCAGATACTCTTCGCCAGATTTGACAGGGATGCGTTTTCCATCAATCAGCAGCGTGTAGCAGCCCTGCACCACTAGCATGTACTCATCGAATTCATGGACATGCTCTGCGGAGGTTGCAGTCTGAGCGCAAGTCCAAAAGGCCATTTGGCTTTGATCGGCTCCGTCGAAGACATATCCTTCAACGCCGGGAGTTGCCTGATTGGACCGGGCAATCCGGTTCACGGGGTTCCTCATGAATTCAGGAAAGGCATTCATGTTGGAGGATATTATCGCAACCAGCGAGCGCTAGGTGCTCTTCTAACCCAAAGATCATCACTGCGCATACCAGTCCGAGTACGGTGACCATCGGCTGCACCGTTGCCGACTTCGACGCAGAGCACAAGGGCGGGAGCGAACGCTAAATTCTGGAGAGCGTGTACCTCTCGGACTCCTCTGATTGTCCCTTCTTCCAGAAAAGTTCGAGAGTCATCCTACTCCCGTCAATGACCTTGTACACAATTCTCTCCACGTGCGGGGTACTTGCGTCTTTCAGGTTGGTGATGTCGAACATCTCGAATTCAAGGACACCGGGTTGACCGCCCTCTTTGAGCCGCAGACGCGGCTGATTGCCAGCGTTGCAAAAGTGGGTCATCAGAAGGTTCTCTCCATCGAGATAGATCACGGAAAGTTCCTTGCCAAATTGCTCGATCACGATGGACTCCTTCGAGCCGACCTCATATCTCATCTCTATGGGAAGCGTTTTGCCGTTGGATTCAATCGCCCATCTTCCGTTTAAGCTCTTGAATGTCGCGAAGGCTCGCTCGGAATTGTTTTGGGCTGGCAGAGGCATCGAAAGTGCGGCAAACGAAAAAAGCAAAACTCCCCACCTCAGCAGCTTGATCATCGGATCATTCCTCGTAATTTTGAACTAGGCCGTTATGGAACTCATGTTCTTACTGGATTTGTCGCCTTCGTCGCCGAGGCTGCTTCGGTTCTTCCCGATCACGCGCACTTCCTTGCTACGGATTCCGGCGTACTTGATCGCCATTCCCAGAAGCGCATACTCGTCGTCCTGATAGTCTGCGGCAAACGAATCTTGGTGCAGCATCACCAATTCCGAGTCATCGGCGCACATCCTTGCGAAGTCGGGCAGCTTCGCTCTGATCGTGGCGATCAAATTCGCCTCTCGCTGCATGCGTTCTTCGTTCGTCATAGCCGTTACGCGAATAATGGATTCTGTGCCTCAGTGATCTGCACGCGCCGCGAACACTCTTCGTCATCGTTCGCCACACGATTGATCCGCGTGCTTACGGGATAGCTCCGCATCGACATAGCGTCGTAAGGCTTGAGAAGCTCCGAGATCGCCGCCAAGTTCTGCATGCCGGGATCGAGCCACAAGTCGTAGCTCTCGCGGGCTAGTATCACGGGCATCCGGTCGTGAACAGCCGAGGTGACGGCGTTCGGGCTAGTCGTCAGTATCGAGCATGTCTTCACCCATTGCCCGTTCGCGTCCCTCCACCCGTCCCATAACCCGGCGAGTGCGAACAACTCGCCGTCGTTTACTTCGAAGCAGAACGGCTGCTTGGCTGCTCCTGTTCTTCTCCATTCATAAAAAGCGTCTGCCGGGATCAGGCACCTGCGGAATTTGAAGGGATCGCGGAATGCAGGTTTCGTGGCTGCAGTTTCGGACTTCGCGTTGATCGTGTTCGTCGCGATGGAAGGGTCCTTTGCCCAGTACGGAATAAGTCCCCACTTCATGAGCGAAACCTGACGCACTGGTTCCTTCGGATGCTGGCGGATCACCGGGGACAGGTTGTGTCGGGGCGATGTTGTAGCGCGTTTCCAGTCGTCATCCCACGGGGCATGGCTTCTTTTTTCAGAGTGAGATGCCAGGTCTTTGCCGGTCAGGCCGTCGGGATCAAAGAGGTTCACGACGACATATGGCTGGTCAGCTTTATGGATTATGATTTGGGATACTTCGATATCCAGAGCTTCGTGCGGGCGCTCGTGGTTGAAGACCTCGATGAATTGGTCAAAGCGGGCCTGCTGCGACCAGCTGCTGTTGTCCGTTATGGAAATACACGCGGTCCTCACTTCAAGAGGCTGGTCTCGTTGGGCTGTTGCCACAGAAACGGGGCAACGTCTTTGCCGCCTGACTGACCGGTCTATAGAGGCGTCGCTTCTATGCGTTTTGCAAAGCTACAATCTCACAGGCACCCACACATACCTGATTACGGACGCGTCACCCATGTCTCCGGGCTGGACCCCGAGTTCATGGTGAGCGCGGCAGGATTCGAACCTGCGACCCATGCCTTAAAAGGGCATTGCTCTACCAACTGAGCTACGCGCCCACTTCTAGACCATCCACCACTTCGGCATTTCCGAGACATCAAGGCGGTTCGACACCGCTTGCATAACTTGCTAAAAAACGCCGACACTCCGTACCGACGAGGGAATGTCCTACCCTACGAGGGATAGGAGTTTCCCAAATGCTGCACACGGCTGGCAAGTACTACGAACTGCGATGGTTCTGCGATGCTCCATCCAAAGCTGCTTGCTCGTCTATAGTGGCTTCGTCCCTCCTGGTCATCGCTGTTCTCCGGAAGGAAAACTGAACCACGTTGCAGACCATACCTTCAGATCCAGGGTCAAGCAACTCACCTCGACCAGCTCGTGAGCTGCCGCATACCACAGTGCTCTGCGAATCTCGAATCTTCTGATACAGCCACAATCCCCTGCGTGTAACGTCGGGCACTGCACACCGGCCTGACTCCCACTGAAAGCATGCCACTCCTGCATTCTGGCCTTGTGAGCCTCTTCTCGGTGATCGTCGGTTTCCTTTGGCGCAGTGCATATGCCAGCACGGGCAGGATTTGACGATTGGCAATTGTTGAGACTCAGTAGTACTCCTTTTATTGTAGCGAAGATTGGTCTAACCGGGGGATTTCCTCGATTGAGGCGGTTGCATCTACCAGCTTTCGAGCTTCGGGCGTAACTTCGGACTCAATCGGCTGCAGAATGCGCGATCCCGAGGGCCAGGCTAATGCTCCAGTGCCTTCCTCATCGATCTCTTTCCAGAAAGTTGTCCCTTTGCATCATCGGCCCGAACCGTCGATACTTACGAAGTTCGCCTTACGATACATCGGTGAGTGTACGATACTAGCGTGACAGCGGCAGCGGGCATAGCTAACCTTCACGGTCTTTTTCGGGAACGAACAGAGGCTCTGTATAAGGCAGTCACCACCAACCCGAGGTGCTTTTACGCCAGCGGATCATGGACAGCTACTCTGGACTCGAACTAATCATTCCTAGCGCCGCCCTCGCCTTCACTAGGCGCTCTTGCGGCTCGGCTTCTGCTTGGGTGTTTCTGGCACGGCTGGTTCATTGCTTTCCGCCGAAACAGAGAATACCAGTTCTCTACCGACGACCTACCGCCGATTGTCTCCCTGTGGTTCCGGATGAATCAGGACGCGGAACAATTCCGGCGCCTCCTGTTTGAAGCGGATCTCGAGTTGCGTCATGACGTCGTGGACGCGCGACAAAGACAATGTACCCGGCATGGTGCAGTGACAGGAAACGTATAAGCGATCGCGCACGCGCTTAATTTCCACGTCGTGCATATCGAGAATCTCGGAAAATTCACGGGCAATTTTCTTGAGGCGGCGGGCCAACGAGGGATCGTCCACCGCGGCATCTCCCGGTTCGATCGTGGCCGGCTCGCTTTCGATGTGGGTCAGAATGGACGCTATTTCCGGAACCTCGCTGCGGATTTCTGATTCCAACAGAGTTACCTGATCGTGCGCGTCCGTCAAGCTGAGCCGTTCGTCAAGTTCGAGATGTTGTTCGACGTGCAAACGCCCGCCCAGGTCCTGAACACTGACATCATGAACGTTGAAGTTGTGCCGCATGGCAACAGCCCGAATACGGTCGAAAATGCTCTCTTCGCGAAAAGGGCGCGGTACGGAGTGAACCACGACGTCAGCATCGGGCAGCACTTGGTGAACAGCGGCGCTTACCGCGTCCGCCGTCTGCTCGGATTTTTGAAAAGTCACATTGCGGGCTAAACCAATCGACAAATCGGCGAAATAGCGATTGCCTGCCCGGCGGATGCGTACCCGATCGACCTCCAGCACGCCGCCCACTCTTGAGACCGCAGCGATGATATCGGAACGCAGTCCGGAGGGAGCGGCATCAAGCAGAGCGTCAACAGTCTTGCGCGCCAGGCGCCAGCTGACATAGACAATGACCCCAGCCACAAAAAGCGCTGCGACCGGGTCGGCGTTTCTCAGCCATGCCACGCGATAGAAATGTCCCAGTTGCACCAGAAACAATCCAAGTACCACCACGGCGCTCGACCAAATATCTGTAGCGAAGTGGAGGGCATCGGCCTCGAGGGCCTGGCTGCCATACTTGAGTGCGATTTTTCCCAGGGTACGTGAGCGCCAGAAATCTACCGCCATGGACAGGAAGAGGACGGCGAATGCCGCCACCGTGGGCTCGATTTCAATATGATGATAGAAGATTCGCCGAATAGCTTCATAGATAATCCAGGCACAAGTCAGCAGGAGGAGTCCGGTCTCAATAAAGGCGGAAAAGTTCTCGATCTTGCCATGACCGTATTGGTGATCGGCATCCGCTGGCTTATCTGAAACCCATACGGAAAAGTACGTGATGAGGGCAGCGATGAGATCCAGTCCCGAGTGGGCCGCCTCGGAAAGAATTCCCAAGCTGCCGGTCGTGATTCCTACCACCATCTTCAGAGTGGTGATGGCAATTGCCGCAAGAACCGAATTTCCCGCTACGCTGCGCTTTTCCGCGCGCATGGACTCGGGAGTGAACACGGTCTCCGAGTGTGCCATGACCGAATTATCGCTGCTTGCTGGTGGTTCCGCCAAACTCAACCCTTTGGCTCTTTATGCGTGCAGCAAGGATCTACGCTTGTGCTACGATGAGAAGTTCCCCGACACTTCCAGGAGCTTCCGGCATGCGCCTACGCTACGTCACTCTACTTACGCTCGCTTCCTTGGCCATGGGGCAAGCGGCTCCAAATGCCACGAATCCAGCTGTGCCCAAACACCCGGGCAGAACGTCAGCTGCGGCGCAAGCAGGTGGTGAGTCAAGTGTTCCCCCCAATGCGGCGGTTATTACTGTTCCGGGAGTCTGTGATGCCGCACTGGCAGATACAAAAACCATGGCCAGCAGCAACAAGCAAGGCTGCAAAACCATCATCACCCGCGCGCAGTTCGAAGCACTTGCCAACGCCCTGCAGCCCAACATGAACGCGCAGACCAAGCGGCGGCTGGCCGATGTTTATCCACGCTTATTGGCCATGGCGCAAGAAGCACGCCGACGAGGCCTCGAAAATGATCCCAAATACAAAGAAGTGGCGCGGTTCAGTCGGCTGCAGATTCTTTCCCAGCAACTCAGCCAGAGCGTGAAGGAGGAAGCTGAGAAGGTGCCAGAGGCCGATATCGAGAATTATTATAAGGATAATCCGGAAGCTTTCGAGCAGGCCGCCCTGCTGCGTCTATTTGTGCCCAAGGAGAAGCAGCATGCTCCCGCCAAGGCTGATACCGCCGCCAAAGACAGCGAGGAAGAATCGCCCAAGGGGTCCGAGATGCAGAAGGCTGACGAAGAAGCCATGAAGAGGATGGCCGAGGAGATCCAAAAACGTGCCGCTGCCGGTGAAGACTTCGACCAGCTCCAAAGGGAGGCTTATCAGGCGGCCGGCATCGGCGGTTCTCCCGCTCCCACCAGCATCGGAAAGCTGACGCGCAGCCAAATACCCATCGATCAGCGAAAGGCTGTCGATCTCAAGGTCGGAGAGGTATCGCCCTTATATACTGAGCCGAACGGCTTCTACATCTACAAGGTTTTATCCAAAGAAGCCAAGCCCCTGGAGGAAGCTCGGGACGAAATTCGAACCACGCTGTCACAGCAGCGTGTAAAGGACGCAATGGCGAAGTACCAACAGGAAAACACCGCCATCCTCAACGAGGCCTATTTCGCACCGGCCAGTCCACCGCCACCGCCGCGAACCGGACCGGGCGGACCGTCTGCTCCGGGCCCGGCCGGAAATCCGCAATCCCGCGCTACACCACCGTCGACTAACAGCAAGCCCGCTTCCCCGCAGGCGTCTCAGAAGTAGGCATGGATAGCGAGCGACCAACCGTAGCTGTGACCGGGGTCTCCGGTCATTTGGGCCTGCATTTGCTTCCGAAGCTGGGCGGCTTCTCGGTTTTGGGAATCGATGTCCAGCCTCCCCAGACTGACCGTGCTCTGCGTTTTGTGCGCATGGATCTCGGACGGGAGGAGTCCTGTCGCGAACTCTACCATTTGCTGCGAGAAACGCACGCCGTCGCAGTCATTCACCTGGCCTTTGTTCTTGACCAAGTCCGCATGGGAGTTCTTGACCTTGACCGTATGTGGCAAATCAACGTTGCCGGCACCGCGCGTGTCATGGAAGCCATCACCGAGGTCAACCGCGATCAAGTCACGGTCGAAAAATTCATCTTTCCGAGTAGCGTAGCCGCGTACGGGCCAAGTCACGTAGGGCCCGTGACAGAAGATTCTCCTCTGGCGGCGCATACGTATCCCTATGGCGTACACAAGAAACAGTGCGATGAGGTGGTTCAGCAACGTGCGCCCTCCTTGCGGGCATGCAGTGTTTACATCCTGCGGCCTCACATCTACGCGGGCCGCGATGTGGACAACTATTTGCTGGGCATCTTTCGCGGAACTCCCAATGGCAAGAGCAAGCGAGCGCGTAAAATGCGCACGCGAGGCGAGCGTCTCCCCTGCCTCTTGCCCTGGGGTCAGCATTATCTGGAGAACCGGCTGCAATACGTGCATATTGATGACGTTGCGCGCTTGATCTCTTATATCCTTCGCCGCGAACCGGAAGCACGTCGTGTGACCATTCTCAATGTCGCCGGCAGAGGTGAACCACTCACTCTCGCGCGCTGCGTCGAGATGTCGAATTCTAAGCTGATTCGCGTCCCCGGGCGCTGGGCCAGTCGTCTTTTGCTGACATATGCCTGGAAGCGCGGCCTTTCCGCTATACCGCCCGAAATCGAGCCCTACATGAACGGCGAGTGCATCATGAACACCGACCGGCTGCGCGCATTCCTAGGTCACGATTACGATGAGGTCATCCGATACACGGTCGAGGACGCCTTCGCCGAAAGCCTGGAGCCGGTAACTGCACCAGCCCTATCGCGGTCCGCCGCCACGTAGGACCTTTCGGGTATACCAGCGCGCCAGTTCTGTCCTCTGAGTGCCGGTGCCGAATCGTGCGCTCATGCCGGTCCCAGTTTCCATCCGCTGCGACCGATTAGCGCCACGGACGTCAGCAAGTGTGAACCGCGGCCCTGTCAAGTCCGGCCACGGTAGAAGACTGCGATGCCATATGTGTAAGCGGTCCAGTGAGCCTCGCTGAAGCCATTGGATCGCATGCGCATCACTATTTGATCGGGCTGGGGAAATCTTTCGACCGATGCTGGTAAATACAAATAAGGACCTCTGACTCCCGAGATCGCAGTTCCAACCCGGGGCAGCACATGGCGGAAATAGATTTGATAAGCCTTGCCCAGTTTTCCCGGGGGCTCAGCAAAATCCAGAATGCCGCACTCTGCACCGGGCTTGAGCACACGAACGATCTCGCGCAATCCCGCATCGTAGTCCGCCAGGTTGCGAAAACCGAAGGCGGCCGTCAGCAGATCGAAGCAATGGTTGGGAAAGGGCAGGCGTAGCGCGTCCGCCTCGATCCAGCGCACCTGCTTGTGCCCCGATTTCTCGCAGGCTCGCCGCAGCATGGCGTGGGAAAAATCAGCACCCATGATGTCAATTTGGCTGGTCCCGGCTGCCCGCCGCAGCGCAAAAGCCATGTCCCCGGTGCCGCAGCATATATCCAGCACGCGCGCATTCGGGCGAGAGAGAATGTGGACAAAGGCCCGTGCCGCGCGTCGCCACCATAAGCGGTCCACATTGAGCGAGAGCAGGTGATTGAGCAGGTCGTAACGCGGCGCGATCGCAGTAAACATTGCGCGTACGGCGGCAGAGGCCGCCTGCGCGTCATGCGCACCCGCGGGCGACGCCCCCCTCACTGTGTTCTTGCTTATTTCACTCAACGAGAAAAGACTCGCAGCTGCTCGATGGCATCTAGCACTACCGCTTTCGGAACGTCATTAACCACTTCGACTTTTCCAATCTGCCGGGGCAGGACAAAATGCACAATGCCGTCTTTGGTCTTCTTGTCCGACTGTAGACTGTGGAGCACATGTCTGGCGTTTACCCGTACGCGCGGCAATGCCCCCAGGGCGAGCGTAGCACGACCGATGCGTTCCGCGGTGGCGCGATCAGTCTTCTTGATTGTTGCGGCGATCGTGGCGGCTGCCACCATCCCCCACGCTACCGCTTCTCCATGAAGAAAATAGCGATAATCCGTCCTCGATTCCAGGGCGTGGCCTATGGTGTGACCGAAGTTCAAGATTCGGCGCAAGCCAGTCTCGCGCTCATCGGCCGAAACCACGGCCGCCTTTAGCTTCACGCTTTCTCCGATGACGTATTCAAGCTCAGCCGCCTCTCGCGCCAGAATCCTCTCCCGGCGATTTTCTATATGCGAGAACAATTCAGGACTGCCAATCACCCCACACTTCAATGCCTCATATAAGCCGGAGCGAAACTCGCGTTCCGGCAATGTGGACAGCATTTGCGGGTCAATAAGCACTAAGCGCGGCTGGTGGAAGGTCCCGATCAGGTTCTTCCCTGCCCTGAGATTTACGCCTGTCTTGCCGCCGATCGAGGCATCGAGTTGGGCAACCACAGTGGTGGGTATGTGCACGATGTCAAGGCCGCGCATGTAGACGGACGCCAAAAACCCGGCTACGTCTCCGACCACACCCCCGCCAAAGGCCAGCAAGACGGCGTCGCGGTCAGCGCCCGCCTCTGCCAGCTTGCCGGCAAGCGCTTGGAGAGTTGCCAGACTTTTGTGACGCTCCCCTTGGCGCATCACCACGAAAGTTGTCTCCCAACGCCGTTGCGCGAGCGAAGCCTGTAGTGCCAATCCCCACCTGCGACGAACCACCGGCACGGTTACCACAAAGCATCTCTTGCGATGCGGAAAAATCTCGCGCAGTAGAGCACCGGCGTGGCAGAGTAGACCATTCTCGATCAGGGCTTCGTAACCACGGGGCTGAACGGCGATGGTAATTCGCATCATGCGCCTACATCATAGCTTAAGGAATGAGATCAGCAGACTAGACCAGCAGGCCGGAGGAAGGATTCTCCTGCCAGCACTGTGCTGGCCGCGCTCTTCGAGACCCTTTCCTATGTTGAAGGAAATATGGCCAACGATCGCAGGTAAAGCTAACGCTATTCGAATTCACTTGTTTTTGGGAAAAAGAATCGATGCTAACACCGCTCCGCCCAGCAACCCTCCCACGCAGGCGAGCGCCCAGTCGGTCCGCAACGTATAGTAGTGCGACACGAGCATCTTTGCTCCAATCAGGATCAGCACCGCCGACAAGCCATAGTGAAGGTAATGAAATAGCTCGATCATGCCTCGCAATGCAAAATACATGGAGCGCAGCCCAAGAATGGCGAACACATTTGAGGTATAGACAATGAAGGCATTGAGTGTAATCGCCAAGATGGCCGGAACCGAGTCGACGGCGAAAAGAATGTCGCTGCTTTCGATTACCAGGAGAACAACAAAAAGAGGTGTCGCATAGAGCCCGGGGTCGCGCACGAAAAACCTGCTCCCGACGTAATCGGATGTAACGGGCACGCAGCGCCGAAAAAGCTTAAGAACAGGATTCTTGCCAGGATCGACCTCTGCTTCCTCTTCGCGCAAGAACTTGAGTCCGCTGTAGACAAGGAAGGCGCCAAACACATAGCTGACCCACTGGAAACTCCGAATCAGACCCACCCCCAAGGCGATGAACAGGCCGCGCATGAGGAGGGCACCCAAAATGCCCCAGAACAGCACCTTATGCTGGTTTGCGGCCGAAACCTTAAAAAACCGGAAGATTACAAGAAAGACAAAGAGGTTGTCGACACTGAGCGACAGTTCAATAACGTACCCAGTGACGAACTCGAGCGTAACTATGCGTCCACGCCAAAAATAAACCAGCACGGCGAAGGCGCCAGCCAAGGCGATCCACATGCCCGTCCAGGCCAATGCCTCGCGAAAGTTGATGGGACGCGGTCGGCGATGGAGTATAGCGAGATCGAGCGCCAGCATCGCCGCCACGAATATGTTGAAGAGAACCCAGAAAATAGGCTGGTTCAAGAAGCCTCGATTTAGCCTGCCGCCTTAGCCAGCCCCGCCGACGAAAGATCCTGCGGCTCGAGCCAAGCCAGGCGGGGCAGCTATTGTGCCCGTCCCCGCTGCCCGTGCTCCCACTGTTGCCAGATTCCAAATGTCTGCAGCTGTTGATCGAGTCCCGTTGCGCGCAACGTTTGTTCGATCTGTGCCCGGTCGAGTCGTGGCCCAATGCGTTGCTGAAGATTAGCGAGTGCAAAGGTAAGTTCTGCCGCCTCGGCGACATGCTTCTTAAGCTGCGGCAGGTCAACTTTGTCGAAGGTGTCCGACTGCGCGTGATAGTTGGTCAGGTAATTAGCCGGCTCCTGATTGGCAACAAACGTGGGTACTCCTTCGAGCATGAAATCGAAGTGATCCGTGCCCCACTCCGCATCCGTGGTCAATGCAGTGGCGCCCAATTGCTGCAGAGGAGCGATGAGGGGAGTGACAGCACCTAGAATGTCTTTGCGTCCACCTAGAGAGAATCCCGTGGTGCGACCCGTCCCGGCGTCGAAGACAACCACGCCGGCGGCTTGATCCAATTCACCGCGATGCGCCATGACATAGGCGCGCGAGCCGAGCATCCCTTCCTCCTCCGCGCTGAACAGCACGAAACGGATGCTGCGCCGGGGGGCCAGACCGGAAGCCTTAATGGCACGAAGAGCGTCGATGACGAGAGCGGCATTGCATCCGTTGTCGAGTGCTCCCGTCCCCAGCTCCCAAGAATCCAGATGAGCTCCGAGCAGCACGAATTCACCCGCTTGCTCGCTGCCCACAATTTCAGCTACAACATTGTCCGCGGTGATCGGGCCGCCGATTCGATTGGGAATAGCTAAGTCGGCAAATAACTCTTGGCCGCTCGCCAGAAGGCGGGCGATGCGCCCGGCGTCCTCGCGCGCAATCAGCACCATGGGGAGGCGGTCAATTTCGCCGGACACGGAATTGGTGTGCCGATACAGCAAGTCATGAGAGCGCGTCGACTCGAAAGCTATGGCCAGTGCTTGGCCCTTCAGCGCACGGTCGATGATGGCTGGGGCTTTCAGATATTCTGCGAAAAGATCTTCCCAGGTCTTCATCTCTTCCGAATGAATCAGCACGATAGCCTCGTTGATCTTTCCTGCGCGTTGAAAGTCTTCGGCCGTGCCTTGCCCGGCATCCACCAGTCGGACATGCCGGTGCGCTCCCAGAGCCGGTGCCCAGCCGAGCGAGACGGCATGCAACGTGAATTGTTCGGGTGCGACAACCTTGATCTCCGTCGGGCCTTCGGCCCAGGAATTGGCAATCTCGAACCTCTCGGTGTGGACATTCTGGCCGCCCGCCGCGCGAAAGGCACTTACGGCCCATTCGACGGCCCGCTGCATGCGGGAAGTGCCCGGCACACGTCCGCCGATTTCATCGGTGAGTTGCCGCAGGTTGGTCTCAAGGGCCGAGGCCTTCAGAGCCTCTGCGATGATTCGTTCAGAATCGCCTATGGCTTGTGATTGGACAAGAGCAGCCGTTACCAGGAGCAGTGTAGCCGACCGTGCGAGGGATCTCATCATAACGGCGCATTAGACACGAAAAGCAAAAACAAAGTAAAGCCATCCCTTTCGGGAATGAGCGGGACAATCGCTAGCTCGGGGCAGGGATGGACCAGTTTTGAGCTCGCCCAGGCGTGAAACTAATGAGCTTGGTGTGAGGCTGGCGCCGTTGGCGGTATACCTGGCATGGTGTTGAGCATATGAACTGTTTCGAGGATCACGTTTCCGACCATCTGGAGACTCTTCGGACTAAGCTTGTCCATCGTGTCCTCGGGCGTATGCCAAAAGGTGTTTCCGTAGCCATAGCTCAGATCGATCAAATCGGCCACTGGAACACCCTTGCGTGCGAAAGGAATGTGGTCGTCCAGATCGCTATTGGCTCGGGCGAAAAAGTGCGACTGGTAGCCATAGCGACTGGCCGCCTGGTAAACCAAATCCTCCAGCCAAGCAGTGGAGTTCTGATCTCGATCGATGCCCAAATCGCGATCGCCAATCATATCCTCGAGCAGGAAAGCCTTGATCTTCGCGAGCGAGCCATTCTTTTGCCACAGGTCTGCAATATGGCGCGTGCCGTAGACGCTGTCGGTATTGGTCCACTCCCGCACCGCTTCTTCCCCGTCGGTAAACAAAAGCCAAATAGTATATCCCTCCAGCCTTTTTCCCCGCAGTTGATTGGCGAGCTCGAGCAACAGACCGGTTGAAGAGCCCCCATCATTGGCCCCGACGAACCCGGTGTTGCGCAAGTAATACGGTGTGTCGTAATGGCCGGCGATGACGATAATGCCATCTTTGCTTCCCGCAAATTTGGCAATGATGTTACGCACTGGGAATTTGCCCTCCGGCGTATCCGCGGTGAAGGCATCATCCTCGACCCGGTCTCCTTTCAGATGGGCGTAGATGTACTCCTCAAGCTTCTTATGATTGGCGCTGCCAATCGGCCGGGGACCGAAGGCAGTCACCTCCTTGGTGTACTGAAATGCCCGATTGGCATTGATCGAGGGCAGCGGAGAAGCATCAGAACTCAGAATATTTTCCGCGATGACTCGAGGCAGTGGCGCAGAATCTTCAGCTTCCGCTTTGGGTTGAGTCGCTCGATCAGCAGCCTTGGCCTCGGTGCATGCTAGGGCAGACCCCAGCAGTGTGGCCAGGAGCGCGACCCGGAGGCGTCCGCGATGAAGCCGATGCATTCCGCTATTTTCCTTGTTTCTCTCGGCGCGCTCGCCGCTGTGCCGGATGGACCATCCAAGCGATGCCAATGCTAAGCGCGTAGAGCGCCACCATGGGAGCGGCGAAAATGCACATATTCAGGATGTCGGTGGTTGGAGTGACGATAGCGGCAATAATGAATATGATCAGGATGGAATAGCGAAAATTTCGCCACATGAAGCCGGCACTTATGATGCCCATCAGGGACAG
>JAFATF010000577.1 GCA_019244045.1 Acidobacteriota bacterium | reverse complement strand
TACCTCCAGTTCCAAGCCAACTTGTTTAACGCCTTTAACCACGTGCAGTTTTACGGGCCGAGCTCGACCGAGGGGGCAGCGGGTTTCAGCGGGAACTTTGGAATGGTCACATCGGACACCAGTCCTTCTACGGCTACCGCCTATTATCGGGGACCGCGGCTGATCCAATTTGCTGTGAAACTTTATTTCTAAGGATGGCCTCTTTGACGTGCGCGGGGCCGGTCGTCAGCGCCTGAAAACCGGCCCACTAACTCACTTTCTCGAATTCCAAGTTCATCTGCTTTACCAACCCTAGGAAATCCCAAGTTCGTCTTGTGAACAACCCTTTAACAGGTGCTGTCTGTCCCCACTGTTATGTAGGGGCTTGTCAAAGTAACCCCTTCCGTTGCAGAATAGCCGACCAACACACCTGTGGGTTGTCTTGTATAAGCATAGTCCAGCCACCTAAAAGGAGCTCCCTCATGCGCCCTGTCCGTCCATCGGCTTTGGTCATCGTCACCCTGCTGTTTGCAGCTGCCGTGTGGGCCCAGACGGCAACTACATCTGTGCGTGGAACGGTCACCGATCGAAGTGGTGCAGCGGTCACCAATGCAACGATCTTACTTTCCAATCCGGAGCGCGCCACCCAGCGCGCGACTACCACCGGGTCGACGGGGCAATACGAATTCCTGCAATTGCCCCCGGGGACATACGAGCTAGTGGTGCAAGCTCCGGGTTTTCGCCGTTACGAAGAAAAAAACGTTCAGCTATTGGTGAACACGCCGACAACGGCCAACGTTTCGCTCGAAGTTGGCGCAAGTAGCGAAACGGTGGAAGTCACTGGGGAAGCGACTCTCGTCAATACCACTGATGCATCGCTGGGCAATGCTTTCAATGAGAGGCAAGTAAAGGAATTGCCCTTGGAGGGACGTAATGTCCCTGACTTGCTGAGCTTGCAGGCGGGAGTGGCGTATACAGGAAACCGGAAGGACGTCAACCCGGATGTGGACACTCGCAGTGGAGCGGTTAACGGCGCACATAGTGACCAGAGCAATGTGACCTTGGACGGGGTAGATGTCAACGATCAAGTCAACGGTTATGCTTTCAGCTCGGTACTTCCAGTAACCCTGGACTCGGTACAGGAATTTCGCGTCACCACGACCAATTACAATGCGGACCAAGGCCGCTCTTCAGGTGCCCAGGTTTCATTAGTTACAAAGAGTGGCACCAACAATTTCCACGGCACTTTTTACGAGTATCATCGCAACACTTTTACCAGCGCGAACGATTGGTTCGTAAAAAGCGCGGAATTGGCCACCGCTCAGCCCAATGAGCCGCTAAAGTTGATTCGCAATATCTTTGGTGCTTCCCTTGGCGGTCCCATTCGCAAAGGGCGGCTGTTCTTCTTTCTGAATTATGAAGGTTATCGTCAGCGAGAGGAAAGCAGCGTTTTGCGCATCGTGCCAAGCGATACCTTGCGCGATGGCGTGATCGTGTACCAATGTGCGAGTGGCCAGACCTGCCCCGGTGGAACCATCATGGGCAACACGGGACCGCATGCGATTCCCTCGGGCTTCTACGGCCTCAATGCAGCTCAACTCAAGGGTATGGACCCTCTGAAAATAGGGCCTAACTCCATCGTCCTCGGCTACCTGAACACCTTCCCCCACGCCAATGACGTGTCTGCCGGCGACGGTGTGAACTATGTTGGCTACCGTTTCCGCGGACCGGTGCCGACCGACAATAATTGGTATATCGCTCGCGCCGATTACACCCTCAACGCGAGCGGCACGCATGCTCTTTTCTGGCGCGGCGCTCTGCGCAATGATCTTCATTCGGAGGCACCTTACCTTCCCGGCACAGCTCCCTTGCACCGAAACCTGGATTTAAGCCGCGGCTACACCGTGGGCTACACGGCCACCCTGCGACCGACGCTGCTTAATAATTTCCGTTACGGTTACACGCGCCAGAGCATCGGCCGATTCGGAAATAATGACAGTGAGCCATTCATTTACTTCCGTGGTTTGAATGATGACAGTACCTCAAACTTTTCTAGTCTCGCCATCACGCGGAGCCGCACCTATCAAACGCCTGTCCACAACTTAGTCGACGACCTTTCCTGGACGAAGGGCAAGCACACCCTACAATTTGGCACGAATATCCGCTTTATCCGTAATCCCCGCTCCAACTTCATCAATTCCTTCCCCGATGGCGTAACCAATGCCTCCGCGCTCGATACCGCAGGTTTGGCCAATAAGAGTGGAAGCCCTCTCAATCCGGCGAACAACGGATTTCCAATCGTCGATAGTGGATTCAATAACTCTTACGACTACCCGCTGATGACGATGATGGGTATCGTCACTCAGCTGGACGCCAGCTACAACTACACCAAGACCGGCGCTGTCTTGCCTGAAGGTGCTCCGGTCAGAAGACGATGGGGAGCCGACGAATACGAGTTTTATACGCAAGACTCGTTCCGCCTGAAGCCGAACCTTACGCTTACTTACGGCTTGCGTTACTCGCTCTTCTCTCCGCCCTGGGAGACCACGGGAACGCAGGTGGCACCGAGCACCGGTTTGGGACAGTGGTTCAAGCAACGGGGCGCAAATATGCTACAGGGAATCGGTTCCGAAGCTGATCCAACGGTGTCGTTCAACTTGGCGGGCCCAGCGAATGGGAAACCAGGTTATTACAGCTGGAATACGCACAATTTTGCGCCCCGCCTGGCCTTCGCCTACTCGCCGAGGCCGAACGGTGGCTGGCTCAAAGGCCTCTTTGGGGAGGGCGATAAAACCGTTATTCGGGGCGGGTTCGGTATTGTTTATGATCGTATTGGCGCAGGCCTGCTCAACACCTTCGACCAGCGCGGCTCTTTCGGATTATCCACTCAGTTGAGCAATTCCACTGTCTTGTCAGTCGCTAGCGCGCCACGCCTTTCCGGACTCAATACCGTTCCCACTACCGATCAGAGCGGGACGGTTGTTTTTCCTCCAGCCGCTCCCGGGGGCTTTCCTTATACCCCTCCGCCAAGCGGTACAGGTTTGGGAATTTACTGGGGCCTCGACAACTCAGTAAAGACGCCCTACACCTACACGCTGGACTTTTCCATTG
>JAFATF010000567.1 GCA_019244045.1 Acidobacteriota bacterium | reverse complement strand
AATCGCTGGGACCTGGTACAGCTGCGAAACGCCAACAGTGGACCATGAAGAACCGCGATGCTCTCTTCGCTTTGATCTACGTCTAATTGCGCGAACTTCTCAAACGAGCAACTCGAGTCTTGCGAGTAAACGTGTGCACAATATTATTTAATTACGCGATCCGGTAAGAATCGGGCCGATGACCGGATTCGCGCAATATACGCTCACATTCTCGCGCTCTGGGCGTAGTGTGCAGAGTGTCAATGAAGTACGTTACAGAGGCTCGCAATCGGATTGCAGGTGTCGATTCGGGAACAACGGATATCGATGTTTCAGACATCTTTTAGGGGGTCAATGTAACTGCCCGATGGAGCTGCTGACCACAGGAAGCGCCGGGCACCTCGGTGAGGCGCTGGTGCGGACGCGGTGACGAGCTGGTAGCTGTTGACCGCGTGCGATCGCCATTCACAAACCGGGTTGGCGATATTACAGACCGAAGTTTCATTTGCGGTTGCCTAAACGGTGTGAACGCAGTGTTTCCTACCGCAACCCTCCACACGTCGCACCTAAAAAAAACTTCGCGAAGCCTACTCCGATGCAATGAGTTTTCTTACCGACGAGGCGACATCGCCGCGAAGGCCAAATCTCTTCCGCAAGTGCCGCAACAGCAAACGAAAATACCCAAATTCATTTATGACGGCACGTTGCTCGTACTCAGAGTCACTAGTGGAATCGAGTTCGCGCGACGGGCAATTCCGCCGCCAGAGCCCGTTCTGGATCTGCGCCAAGTATGCGCCAGATTGCCAGCCAAAACCGAATCCACTCTTCCAGGTCGGCGACTTTGGGTTATTCTTGCTCGTGGCGCAATCATGCTACCATGCTGGGTATGTAGTAGCATTGACGTCAAATGTAGGAGCCAATGAAAGAACCACGTCTTTCTAAAGCTGAAACCCGCATTCTCGAGCAATATTGGAAACTGGGTACCGCATCGGTTCGCGAGATCCTGGAAAGCCTGCCGGAGGACGAACGGGTTGCTTACACCACCGTGCAGACGCTCGTCTATAGGCTGGAGGAAAAGAGTGCGTTGAAAAGGGTGAAGAAGATCGGCAACGCTCAGCTGTTTGAGCCGGCGCTGAATCGGAGCCAATATCGCAGCAGGCTGGTACGCGACTTGCTGGATCTGTTTGGTGGGTCGCCTCGACTTCTGGTTTCCAATTTGCTGGAAAATGGCGCTCTTACGCTGCGCGATCTGAAGACCTTGCAAAGTGCAGTCCGGAATGATAAAAACCGGCGCAGCAGCGGAGGCAAACATGCATGAGCACGTTGCCCGCTCGATGTATTACTTCAGTGTCCACCTGCTGTATGCATCGCTAGTGGGGTGTGCGGCGTGGCTACTGACCTCGCTGCGAGGCGCTAGCGCCACAACGAAATATTGGATCTGGGTCATAAGCGCAGTTAATTTCATTGTTCCGGCGGGCGCGGCACTCGATAAGCTTCTGGCGTCGCATCTAAGCTGGGCGCATCCGCTGGGCGTGATAGGCGGCCCCGTATGGGACATGACAGAAGGGCGCCGAGCGGTGTTGCTTGCGGCGATCTGGTTTGCCGGCGCCTTCGTCATGTCCATACGTTTGATCTGGCGCGTGCGCACAGAAGTTCGCGACCAGGTCCCTGCCGGACTCAGCTACCGAACCGCAAGCTCCCTGGCGGCCGGCGTGCCGGTCAGTTTTGGCAGCAGACATTCCGGACCCGCCGTCAGAGGCATTCTCTCTCCATGTATCGTCTTCCCGTCAGGTATCAAACGTGTACTCGATGAACGAGAGTTCGACGCGGTCCTCATCCACGAGCTCGCACACGCCAAACGACGAGACAATCTGATCCGCCTGCTGTATGAAATCTCTTTGTGCGCTCTGTGGTTCCATCCGCTGGTTTGGCTGGCTGGAGCGCGGATGGCCCTTTATCGCGAGCTCTCTTGCGATGAGTGCGTCGTCCGGCGCGCTCAAGGCCGTGCCCTGCTCTCAGCGCTCGCTAAACTTGCTGCGCCAGAGGCAGCGCTCTTTCTGCAAGCGACAGCATCTTCGCACGTGGGGGACCGCTTGGCCGGCCTAGTCGGATCGTCAACAACGAATCGTCGCGCAACAAACCTCATTTTGATTTCCCTGTTCGCCGCCATTGTCGGAGCCGGGATTTTTCAAACCATCGCGCATACGGCGTGCTGTTTCATCTTAAGGCATTGAGCCGCATGCGATGTTCAATACGAGCGTGCCCGGTTTTCTGCATTTCTCGGTTGGCTGTGTTGTATTTCGCGTGTAGTAGACCGAAAAGCAACGGACACGGTGGATGTAGTAATATCTCCTTTTATTGTAGTATGTGAACGTCCACGAGCGGTGCGCAGTCCCGAACGGAACGGCCACTGCCATTGCACAGGAGAGTCGTTGGATGGGAAAGCACGCCAGGTTGGCGCTGCTGCTGCTCGCGGGTACGTTGGCGCACCTGACCGCCCAGTCGGCCCCACCGGTCATTTTGGTCAAGGCCGGGCGGATGCTTGATCCTCGCACCGGGAATGTACTGGCGCCTGTCGCAGTGTTGATCAAGGGCGACAAGATCAAAGAGGTCGGCACGCCAGCACAGGTACACGCTTTTGCTGGAGCGAAAACTATCAACCTGGGAAATGCCACCTTGCTTCCAGGATTGATCGACAGCCACACGCACCTTTTGCTCGATGTTATCGTACCGCCGGAAGCCGAGATCCGCCGGCATAGCAATGGAGAGTTTGCGCCGGGGCTTCTGCTGGCCGTCATCGAATCTCCCAGTAAGCGTGCTCTGATGGGGGCGCAGTTGGCACGAGAAGACTTGGAGAGCGGAATCACGACGGTCCGCAATCTAGGCCATTCCGGTATTGATGGCGATACCCAGCTGCGTGACGCCATCAACGCGGGAGGCCTGGTGGGGCCGCGGATACTTGCCTCGGGTCGCAAACTGATCACGCGCGGCGAGTACATTCAGAACCTCAACCCTGCACTTGGAGATGCAATCCTTCAGCAGGAATTTCTGCCGATCGAGGGTGCAGACCAGGCGCGGCAATCGGTTCGACAGAACGAACTTCAGAACGTAGACGTGATCAAGGTCTCAGCCAGTGAGAGTCTTACAGTCCCCGAACTTGCGGCGGTAGTGGAAGAGGCGCACCGCCAGCATTTGAAGGTTGCGGTCCATGCCATCGAGACCGCCAGCATACAGACC
>JAFATF010000483.1 GCA_019244045.1 Acidobacteriota bacterium | reverse complement strand
TTGCCTCCGACTAATCAACAAATGATTACAGCTCAGCTCGAGTCTGGCGTGCTTGAAGGCACTATCGAGGAAACCGATTGGCGAGGTTTCGCTCTACTTTTCACGTCAAGACCTACCAGACTGTCATACATGTGGTTTCCATCACCCAACCTCCCCGCTAATTCTCTGACGCAGGCCGTCGCTGGCGTAGGGTCCCGATCCGCTGCCGGATAAGGAACCGCTTTTGCCCTGGACTGATGCGTCGACGAGCGCGCGGATTGTAGAGTAAATTGCCTGCAAAGATTTGCTCTGTGCACTCGCGGCAACGCTTCGGATGATATTTACGCGATGTCATTTCACCACTCCCTCGCCGACAAATCATCGCCGGCGCCAACGCCGGCAAAACCCAGCCACCCGGAGTTGGGTCGAAGATCAGCTGGGCCGATCACATGCCAGCTCAGCGCCACAGACACTAAGGCTGACCAAGCCCGGGCGGGACTGCAGAACCTCCGCCTGCGAGCGACGGCTAGTCCTGGATTCACGTGATGGACCGACTTTCGTCGTGGGGTCCTCTGCCTTGACGGAAAATGCCAAGCGCAAAATCGATGGATTTGTAAAGACCCTCGAGGGATCGACCAACACCCGGTTCAGCGTTGGGGCTCCTCTCCGGTCTCTGTGGAAAATTCTCTTCTTTCCTCGATGTTTGCTCGGGAACTCGATGATAAAGTCAGCCGGCCAGTGAATTTTTGGCTAAGCTCTGCATCAACGAAGCAGGGGAGAGCCATGAAGCATGATTTGTCTGATACCGCCGTTGTGATGACCGTGAAAGAGGTCGCCGAGTACCTACATGTCCATCCCAGTACCGTCTATCGACTACTAAGAACAAGCCAGTTGCCCGCGTTTAAGGTCGGCAGCGACTGGCGTTTCAATGTCGAAGAGATCGACCGCTGGCGACGGGACCGCGAGACGGAGCCCAAATACATAATGGCGTGAACTCCGCCGGGATTGTGGCTTAGCGCAACAATCCCAATCAACCGCGGAATCCGCCGGCTCATAAGTGGGACAGAGGTGGACCATGCATTTGCTCGCACCATTTTGATTGCAACGCTGAAAAAATGAGAGTTATTACCGAAAGTTGTGGATCTGATGCGCGCATGAAAAAGGCGGCGTACCCTTCTGCGTGAGCAACGCAACTGCCCGGTGGGAGCCGGGTGGAAGGGAGACGCCACCGATGCTGAAGGTAGTCGAGAAGCAGGATGGAAGGGAAGCGGGTGAGGGGCATTCGCTGTTGGATGAGATCGCGCGCGAGGGTGCACGGCGGATGTTGATGGAAGCGCTCAAGGCTGAAGTCGACCATTACGTGGAGCGCCATCGCGGCGAGCGCGACGAACAAGGGCACGCGTTGGTGGTGCGCAATGGTAATGGCCAAACTCGCAAGGTAACGCTCGGGGCCGGGACGGTGCAGCTCAAGGCACCGCGCGTCAATGATCGCCGGTTGGATGAGTGTGGTCGCGCCAGCGCTTCACCAGCCATATCCTGCCGCCCTATATGCGTCGTTCACCCAAAGTGGCTGAGGTGTTGCCGATCTTATACCTGCGCGGGCTATCGACTGGTGATTTCCGCCCGGCCCTCGAAACACTGCTGGGTGAGGACGCCGCCGGCTTGTCACCGGCCACCATCGCGCGGCTGACCGCCGGCTGGGAGAAAGAATACACCGACTTTCGCCGCCGCGACCTCGGCGAGCGCGAGTATGTCTACGTCTGGGTGGATGGGATCCATTTCAACATCCGGCTGGACGATGATCGGCTCTGTACCCTGGTAATGATCGGTGCCCGTCCCAATGGCGAGAAGGACTTGCTGGCGGTCGAGGACGGCTATGTTTAACGTCAATTATTTCGGCCGATCGCATTGACTCACGATTTTTGTTACCGGGGCTGCGCCTGTTGCCTCACGTAAACTGCTACCCAGCAGCGGAGCTGCGGGGTGGTGGTGGAGATGGCGAGGCAATTGAGCATGGCAACTCG
>JAFATF010000463.1 GCA_019244045.1 Acidobacteriota bacterium | reverse complement strand
AGGCCAAAACCGGCGGCGGAGCAGCGCGCCACGGGAAGAACAAGCCCCGATTAACGCCCCTTGATTGCGTGTCCCAATTGAACTGGTGCCATCCGGCGGCGTGTAACCTATTGATTCACTTGAGGAGGCTCATGTCCCAAACAGACTTTACTCTGATCGGGACGCTACTTTGCATGCGGTGACATGAATGTTGACACTGGTGGCGAATTCAGCGGCTCTGCCGTCATATCTGCCGCGGCGTGCGTCCGCCAGGCCGAAAACGCCCGTGAGAGCGGGTTTGCCGAGATGTTGGCCCGTGAACAAACAACGAACTCCGAATTCGCCACCAGTGTCAATGTGGGTCGGGGCCTACAAGCGGGAACAATCAGGACGCCACGGCAAGCGCTTCGATATCCTGCTGCTCGAAACCGTCAATATGCTGTCCGAGGACAAGCCGCTGCCGCAGCGGTATTTCGATCATCCATTATGCGACGCGTGGAACGACCACCGCGACTGCCATATTATGCACCAGTCTATTGCGGATTGAGACTTCGCAGTGGTCCCGCATCGTCGGGGTAATTCGACGTGTTCAACACCTGAATGCCTGCATTGTGGGCACCATTGAACGGGGTCACGGTGTTTGGGCAACCAGCATTCTGTGCATCGGTCGGCGAATTGAACCATAGCCCCAAATGGTAGGTCTGCACCGGCGCGCTCGCCGGGTTCTGTGCTGCATCCGCGAACGGCGGATTATTGAACACGAGCGGTGCCGCAGCGGCACCGGGTGCGACGATAAAGGTCTCGACGCTAAAACGTCCCCTGAAGTGCTGCATTGCATTGCCGTTGCTGTCACTTTGGAGGTCTCCCTGATACCAGGACAGTCCGAACGGTGAGTTGGGGACTTGGATCACAAAGAAGTCGAAGTCGGTGTTAGGCGGCAAACCGGATGCGGAAATGAACAAGTCTTCGGCAGTGCCTGACGACTGAATGTTCACTTGTGCACTTGCGTCAGGAAGACAAGCACGGGCGGTTTGTGACACGACCATTCCAAATGAGATGAGATTAACGCTCACGGCCGCATCGTTGCCGGTTGCTGTGTTGTTGAATGAGGTAGTTATGCTGGCTGCGGCTGCCCAACCTGCCGCTGCAAGGAAGAGCACTGGGGAGATCAAAGCCGATTTCATCGTTACTCCTCTTAGGCTTAGAGATCTCGGGATTATCTCTAAATCCACACTGCAGATGCTGAACACAGCAACTAAACTCGCCGTCCCCCGCACCCGCCGCAGCCTCATATCCCCTGCCCGAAGGGCTGTGGCAGAAATGCCGGATTGACGGCGGGCTGGCGCTGAAGTGGAGATAGCCTTGGCCTAACGCGAGCCATATTTGGATTGCACGCCTGACATCATATAATCCGACATTCGCCAGATTCCCGGCAGTTTTGAGATCAGGATCGCTCCTTGATCGCTTGGGCAACGGCAAATTGCCTTCGTCGCAGGCAAGAGGCGATCGAAGCCAGCAGTTGACGACACCGCAACGCTGATACGCACCGTTTTGCCTGCATCGAGGCCTGCCTCGAGGCCTGCATCGAGGCCTGCCTCTCCCCTCGTGGCCCGCGCATTTGATCTTCCTGGCTTCTTATGTCGGCGCGCCGTTTCGAGGTCGTCGGCGGCGCGGCGAATACTCCACGCCCATGCTTTATCTTGACCGAGCCGGACACAAGATGTGGGTCAAACCCCTTACCGCGAGCCGATTGCCTCGATCGACTATTTGGCGTAATATTGCTGTGGAATTACGGAGTTTGCATGGACATGATCCGCATGACCGAGGCCGAATTGCCGGGCGGCCTGGGAGCCTTGGCCGAGAAAGCCCGCCACGAGCCGGTGACAATCACCAGGGACGGCCGCGATGATCTCGTGCTGCTCTCGGCCGAGGAATATGCCCGCCTCAAACGGCGTGATCGGCGGGTCGGGCTGACCGAAGACCTTTCGGAAGAGTGGATCGAGGCCGTGCGCAGCGCCAAGGTGCCGGACGAATTCGCCGCCCTCGATGCCGAACTGAAATAGCGCCTCGTGCCGCTGCCCGTCCCGGTTCCCGGCCTCGTCATCCGTTACGGCTATCTCTGGCACAGCGAGCACCTGGTCGGTCGGGAGGAAGGGCAGAAAGACCGTCCCTGTGCGATTGTCGCGGCGCTGCGCCCGGCTGACGATGCCAGCGAAACGCGCGTCCTCGTGTTGCCCGTCACGCACAGCCCGCCAGCGCAGCCCGCGCTTGCCGTAGAGATTCCCGCGCCGGTCAAAGCACGCCTGCGGCTCGATGCCGAGCGCTCCTGGGTCGTGCTTTCCGAGTGGAATGAATTCATCTGGCCGGGGCCGGATGTGCGGCATGCGCCTGGCGGCGATGCCAGCTCGGTCGCCTACGGCATGTTGCCGCCTGGCCTTTTCGCCATCATCCGTGATCGGTTTCTTGCTCTTACCACGGCGCGGCGCGCGCGCCGCGTGCCTAGGACGAAATAAGCCTCGGCTGTCATGTCAAAGTCGCAGTTCAGGTTTTATGACAAGCGGATAAGGGCTAAGGAATCTCGGTATGTTGAAACAGGTATTCTTAGCGACGTCGCTATTGGCGATGAGTCTGGCATACGGCGCCGCAAGCACCGACTTATCGGTCAAAATTGTCCCTGCCGCATCGCCCATACCAGCGCTGCCCCCTCCCCCGACCAACCTTACAACACCGCCGGGGGCACAGGCCGCCGGGTTCACCACGCTTGCCGCGAATTATGACTTCACCAGAGCTTCGCAATCGAAGATCGGGAGGACGCCTATTACCCTCGGCGCCACTTCAAATTGGCTCGGTGGTGCAAACTGCTCAACTCCCTCGGTAAATTGGTTATGGTCTTATTGGCAGGCCAATGGATCGAGAAGCAATAATACGGTCCCTTGTACTCACGCCAATATCATTACCGACCTTACTATCGGTAAAACCGTTTTGGATGTGTCGTTTACCCCGGCTGATTGGAGCAATGGTTTTGGCGGCACTGAATTAGACACGCTCCAGAGTAATACTCCTGGTGTAGTGAACAAGTTTACGCTCACCCTTCCACAAGAGGTGTATTATGAGATTGTTTATAAATTGACACCGGCGACGGTCAACTCATGCCCTAGCGGCATAGGTGGCCCAAACTGTATATTTGAAGGCTTATGGACTTGGAACATCACCGGAAGCTCAGGGCCTTTGGAATGGGATATCGGAGAGGCATGGGCAAACGGATTTCTAGCTGTTCAGGGAATTGACCACGCTGGCGGCAAGGGGGTTAGCCGTATCGGCGGTTTTCATACCTTCACCTCATATAACACGCTTGGTTTACGAGTAACCTCGGATGGTACGAATTATGTCGCGTGCAGCTACTGGAATAATGGGACTCCTAGGTGCGCAAGCGCCACTTGGAGCGGCGACCAAGCGACACAGAGAAATTCCCTAAAAATTTCGTTGGGACCACTTGCGACAGTATCAGGCTCGCAGCCGTTGAACAAAGAAGACGTATTTATTCAGCGCATTAGTATTTGGGCATGCCCGGGCTGGGCCACCGGGCAATGTAAGAGTCTGTACGCGAAATGAGTTCGGGTCGCAGGAGCTGTTCTAGCGCAAAGCGGCGCCCGACCGGAGCCGTGCTCACCATCATCTTACGACGGTTCTTCGCCCAAGCCCAAGCGCGGCAAGGGCTTTAATCACGTACAGCTTCTTAGAAAGAAGTGCCCATGTGAGACCGCTTTTACAAACAACAAATGGATTGCCATGCCACGTACGGAACGTCCGAGCCACCCCCAGACGAGACCCCGTTGAAAGACAACCACATCAAATCCTGCTTGAGCAAACATCTGCTGCCATGCTTTCTGCGATTGGAAGCAAACGCCTACACCAGCCGTATTGAAAAAACGCTTCACCCAACGCACAAACCACGGCCACTTTATAGTAGTAATCGCGTAGATGATATGAGATGGAAGATTGCTTTGCAGGTAGCCATCAAACATATTTTCTGCGACAATCAACATGCCGTTTGGCATCAATAGTTCTTTACATTGCCTCAGCGTATTAAGACAATGTTTCCGGCACTTCCTGTAACTGTTTCCAACTAAATGATGAAACACCCAATTTACTGTTATGTAATCAAATTTATGACCCGCCAATATCTCAGCCGTGCACTCAATCGAGCCGTGAATTAATTTTTTACGCTCCGAAGGCACATTCTTTGCAAGCAAAAGTTCTGAAATATCTAAGATAGTCACGGTACTCTTTGGAAAGCGTTCAAGTAATTCATCGACGAATAACCCGTTACCTCCTCCAAGATCTAGGACGCTGAATATCTGGTCGGTTTGTAAATTTGACAAATGCCTTAATTGGTTAAATTTCATTTCGAGTTCTTCGCGCGTAAGAAATTCAGTATCAAAAGCCGCGTTTTGTGTCTCATTTAAAAGTAAGAATGTGTTCTGCAGCGGGATGAGCTTGGTGCTCATATGCTTCCTCCGTTCTAAGAGAGAGTATGGCTTCTTAATTTTTCTCCTCATCATTTTGTCACATTCGCCCGTACGACAAGAGCGGAATACGCTTGTAAAAGCATTCGATGCGGTCTCCTAATCTAAGCAGATTCTGCTTGGTTGACCAACGGATAGGTTTTGCGCTTCAGTGGCGACACGGATTCGCGGGTGTGTGGCATGGCGGGCAAGTCTCCAGTGACAGCGAGCGACGAGCAACGCGCCGCGCTTGGGGTT
>JAFATF010000409.1 GCA_019244045.1 Acidobacteriota bacterium | reverse complement strand
CTGCGGCTGCAATTTCACAAACACGCCACCGCGCGGCAAGCCGCCGGCCATGAAGGCTCTGGCGCTGATGCTTTATGCCATGGGCAATATGAGCTTTTGCAGCATTGCGCGCCTTCTCGGGGTCAGCGATGTCGCGGTCCTCAAATGGGTTCGGAACGAAGCCCGCCAGCTACCCGAACCAGCCGTGACAGCCGAGACCGTCATCATCACGCTCGACGAGATGTGGCATTTTCTCAAAAAAAGACTTGCAAGCTCTGGGTTTGGCGCGCGTATGACCCTGTCGCTCGCCGTACCATCGCCTGGGTGCTTGGTGGCCGTGATGACGCCACCTGTCAAAAGCTCCTCGATAAGGTCGGCCTCACGGGCAAGACCTTCCTCACCGACGACTGGGACGGGTTCCATCGGCTTATCCCCGAAGACCAGCTCTTCACCGGCAAAGACCTGACCTTCTCCATCGAGCAGGACAACAGCAACATCCGCCATTTTCTCGCGCGCTTCCGCCGCCGTACCAAAGTCGTTTCCAAAGCTGTGGAGATGGTCGATCTGTCCTTGCGTATCTATCATTACTTTCACGACAATCCGCCCAACTTCGCTGCTCTTGCTGCCACCTTCCTATGTATCTTCAGTTAGGGCTCTCTTCCATATTACCACAAAGGCTATCGCACTGGCCGCATACTAGGCTCTCCGCGAATCCGACATCGTTGTGCAGCGCCATTACCCTCAGGCATTTCGGCAGGTCCGATTCGATGTCATGCAAGCACTTTTTTACCGCCTATAAAAGTCGTCCACCAGACGAGCAAACGACAATGTTCCGCACGCTCGTCGTATGCCAGCGCCCGCTGCGAGCGGGTGGATCCCACGGTGGTTGAGTGCCTCGGTGATGCCCGAATAGCTGAGCTGGTGATCCCGACGGCGCCCAAGGGTCATTGCGCAGCTCCGATGCGCGTCTTATCCATTGCTTCGGGTGCGCCAACCCAGCGACCTCGCGATCGCAGCCGACCGCAACCTCGCTTACAGCCATTCGATCCAGCGCGCCAGCAGCACCGACAAAAACGGCAAGCCGATCGGCCTGACCGTGCGTTTGACCTGTGTCTGCCGCAAGATCAACGGCCGTTGGCTGATCGAGCACGAACATGTCTCTGGGCCGATCGACCTCGACACCGACATGCCCGATCTCGCGTCAAAACCGTAGCCTCAGGCGAGTGCGACGTACCCTCGTCTGTTCTCGAAAGGGGTTGTCAGTCTTGCCACAAGCCGGCGAAGCGCTCGGCGTTCACGCGGGCGTAGCGTTTCGTGTTCTGGACGTTGGCATGGCCGAGGTAGGCCGCAAGCGACAGCGTATCCAACCCCATGTTCACCAGTCGGTAGCCGCAACCGTGACGCAACAAATGAGCGTGCATGTCGGGGATGCCGGCCTTGGCGCCGGCGGCACGAAGCATTTTGTCAAAGGCTTGGCGCGTCATCGGAGCGCCCTGGTAGTTCAGGAACACAAACTGGCTACCAATCGGCTGCGACCGCTTCAAAGCCTTCAAAGCGCGTATCTCGCGGCCGCGGAGCACATGCTCACCGTCCTCTGACCCTTTTGGTCGCTTGATGGCGATCCGACCGGTATTGAAATTGATTTGGTTGCAACGCAGGTTCACCAACTCGGTGGCGCGCAAACCGTGTGTGTAGGCGACCATGATCATCGTGCGGTCGCGCGACATCGGTGCCGCCTTCAGCAGCTCGACCTCATCCTCGGCCAAATATGTACGTTTGTCTGATGTCGACCGAACACTCTCGGTTGTCAAAATAGTGGTTGGGCGCAGTTCAACGACGTTTGCCAGCGCCGCAGTTTTGCTCCCTTTGTCCTCGCTCTGGGTTGTCAATATGGCTACTTTGACAACCGAAACATTCCATTTTTCGTGCCAAAAAGCAAGCATTATGAATAGTAAATTCCAATTAAATCAGCCTCTTGATCAGCAAAAGGTGTTTAATCGCAGAAAAGATTGCCCGATTTTCTTGATATTGGCTCCGGTGAGCCCGCTGCAAGGAAGAATTCCAATCGGCCAGATCTTTGTCGCCGTGTACCTCGTACACACTGACAATATTCGAAACTGACTGATGGGATTTTCAAAGACTTCTAAAGTTAACAGCGCGTGAGGTGCGAAGCCAATACCGTCAGCACGGGCTCATTGCGTAGGTCCAATGCGCACCTTATTTACTAGACTTGGGTCCGCCAGCCCGGTTCGCGATTACGTTTCATGGGGGGTCAGCCGGGATGGCTCAAATCACTCTGAAAATCGCTTCCAGTAGAATAGGGCGGGGCTGTCGACGCCTCGACCAAGCTCGAACGTGCCGCGGCGACCTAAAAAAGCATGCTTTTCGGATTGACGGTTTGCTGACCTCGCCGGTGGTCGTCTCACACACCAGAGGTAATTTTCAATCGAGTTCTATTCTTATTCGCAAAACCACAATTGGGTAGTTCAAACTATTGAGGGACAATAGCTATGGCGGGAAAACCGGGACGGCCATGCTGGATGCCGAGCGACAGCGATCGCGAAAAGATCCAGATGATGGCGGCGCTGGGCAGCCAAGAGGAGAAGATTTCCAAGATCTTTAAAGTCGCTGAAAAAACCTTGCGAAAGCATTGCCGCGAGGAGCTCGCCACCGGCGAGGCGGTCGCCAATAGTGCGGTCGGTCGGTTTCTCTATGACGCCGCGACCGGCAAGGAGACCTATGTCAAAGAGGACGGCACGATCGGCATCCGCCATATCGGGGCCAGTAGTGCCACCGTGACCGCGGCGATCTTCTGGATGAAGCCCGCGCCAATTGGAAAGAGTTGTTCCAGCATGGCGGTAACGGTCCCGAAGGCAGCATCCCATCGTCTTGTACGAATCCGACAAGCTCCTTTAGTCGTCCGTTAAGGACCGCTTATAGGATGATTTTAGAGTTAGAGATAGCGGGGCATGGAGCAGCGGGAAAGGGTCTAAGGCCTGTTAGATCTTGATTACTTGAGCCAATCGGTCGTCGCAGCAAGGCAGAGGACCCCAAGGAAGGAACGCGCGGTCTTTTCGTAGCGGGTGGCAACGGCGCGCCATTCTTTCAGCCGTGCCCAGAGGTTCTCGACGAGG
>JAFATF010000394.1 GCA_019244045.1 Acidobacteriota bacterium | reverse complement strand
CTACATCATAGTTCCCAAAGGATTCTTTCCCCAGCAGGACACCGGCCGCATCATGGGCTCGGTGCAGGCTGCGCAGGACATCTCCTTCCAGGCCATGAGGGGCAAGATGTCCCAGTTTGTAAATCTCGTGATTCAGGATCCTGCGGTTCAGACCATCGTAGGATTCGCTGGGGGAAACACGGCGTACAACAATGGGCGCATGTTTATTACTTTAAAGCCGCTCAACCAGCGCAAAATGACGGCCGACCAGGTGGTTGGGCGGTTGCGCCGTAAGCTGGCCGTGGTTCCCGGCGCCACCTTATATATGCAGTCGGCCCAGGATCTTACCATCGGCGGCCGCCAGAGCCAGGCGCAGTTCCAGTACACCCTGCAAGGGGAGAACCTTGACGACCTGAACACTTGGGCTCCGCGGCTTCTTGAAATACTGCGCCACCTCGCGCAACTGCGCGATGTCAACACCGACCAGCAGGATAAAGGTCTGCAGCAGGATGTCATTGTGGATCGCGACACTGCGTCGCGCCTGGGCGTGGCCGCCGCCGACATCGACAATGCTCTTTACGACGCCTTCGGCCAGCGCCAGGTCTCAATTATGTACCGAGCCCTGAACCAATATCACGTGGTCATGGAAGTGGCGCCCGAATATGCGCAAGGGCCGGGCGCGCTGGATAACATCTATGTGCGCTCCGCGAGCGGCAACGCAGTTCCGCTCTCCGCTTTTGCGCATTTCGGACCCGCGAACGCCGCGCTGGCGGTCAATCATCAGGGTCAGTATCCTTCCGTGACCTTATCGTTCAACCTGGCTCCCGGAGTGTCTCTGGGCCAGGCTACTCAGGTCATTCAGCAGACGCAGCGATCGATCAATTTTCCCGCCACCATCAGTGCCAGTTTTCAAGGAACGGCGGCTGCCTTTCAGAGTTCGCTCTCTTCCGAACCAATTCTCATTCTGGCCGCCCTGCTGGCGGTTTATATCGTGCTGGGGATGTTATATGAGAGCTTCATCCATCCTATTACGATTCTTTCTACCCTGCCGTCGGCCGGTGTCGGCGCCATTTGGGCGCTGCTGTTAACGAGGAACGAGCTGAACGTCATTGGCATGATCGGAATTATTCTGCTGATCGGAATTGTCAAGAAGAATGCCATCATGATGATTGATTTCGCTCTCGATGCCGAGCGCAAAGAAGGCAAGCCCCCGGTGGAGGCTATCCATGAAGCCTGCCTGCTGCGCTTCCGCCCCATCATGATGACCACAGCCGCGGCTCTGCTCGGCGGTTTACCCCTGGCCATCGGCACCGGCGTGGGTTCGGAACTGCGCCGTCCCCTCGGTATCACCATCGTCGGGGGACTGATTGTCAGCCAGATGCTCACTCTGTTCACCACACCGGTCGTGTACATCTATCTCGATCGCTTGCGTTGGTGGGCGAGCCGCCGCCACCGCGAGTCGCAACCGCTACCGCCCGCTTCCCCGCACACCAGCCCAGCCCATTAAGAGGGGCTGACGAGCGGCGATTTCCTACTCGGCGGCGAATTTAGGGATACCCCTTGAAGAACTTATCGACCTCGACGATGGCGCTCAGCGATTCACGGCGGAGTCTTCGAAAACCTGGTGTGGAGTGTAGCCCAGGGCACGCAGGCGACGGATGCTCAGCGCATCGTGGCGCTTCGAAATACGCACTTCATTAGAGTCCCGTACCAACTCGCAGTGGTAGAACTCGGGTATGGCGAAACTCAGCGCCCGGAATAACAAGATCTGGCGAGCGGTTGACTTAAGAAGATCGGCTCCGCGCACCACTTCGCTGATGGCCATGCGTGCGTCATCCACCACCACCGCCAGCTGATATGCCGGGACATCATCCCGTCGCCAGACCACGAAATCGCCGAAATCCCGGCCGGCTTGAAACTGCTGCCTGCCCAGGCGCAAGTCGTTGAAGCAGATATTCTCGCCGTCGGGCACGCGAAAGCGCCAGTTCACTCCCGTGGTATCCTGGAATGCGCTCGCGTCTGTTCGAGAACGACATCGCCCGGGATAGACGGGTTCGTCGTCGGTACCGTTAGGAGCGGTGGCCACTTCAGAGAGTTCCTTGCGCGAGCAAGAACAAGGATAGAGAAAGCCGCGATCTCGCAGTGTGCGCCAGGCGTCGCGGTAAAAAGCTCCTCGCTGACTCTGAGAGTAAGGTGCGAACGGTCCGCCGCAATCGGGTCCTTCCCTCCAGTCAAGCCCTAGCCAGCGCAAATCCTCAAGCATGGCGTCGATGAATTCGGCTCGGCAACGACCGGGGTCAAGATCCTCGTTGCGTAAAATCAGGGTGCCCCCTTGCTCGCAGGCTCGGCGAGCGGCGGTGGCAAACGTGCGCGCATGTCCAAGGTGCAAGAGTCCAGTGGGTGAGGGGGCCAGCCGTCCGCGATATCCGCTCTCGGGCACCGGAGTATTCTACCGAGCCGGGTTTTGCCGAGGCAGTAAATCTCTCGTTAATAGCCGAGGGCCGGGTAGCGCTTGCGGAGCAGGCCTCTACCAAACCCGGCAACGCTGGGCGTGGACCATGGGCTGCCCGCTATGACAGGCAAACGCATGCGCGAACTCGGGCATATTGCCCACCACGTTGTTCACCCGGTAGCGATCGAGAGAATGACCCTGGGTCAAGACCAGCGTGCGGATCATCTCCGGCCGAATCTCGCCGCACCAGATGTTGGCATAAGCCAGGAAGAAAGTCTGCAGCTCGGTCAAGCCACCCTCGGCTGGGCTGTCGAGTGTCTTGCCTTGCGACGTGAGGGTCTTCTCGAGCGCCGCCAGGGCGAGGTGAATGCCACCGTTGTCGGCCGTATCTTCACCCGCCGAGAGCTTGCCGTTCTGCCTTACCCCCGCCTCCGGCACGTCCTGAGTGTATTCATCGATGATGCACTGGTCGCGCTGCTCGTAGGCGGCCGAATCCTGCTTGGTCCACCAGTCGCGTAGATTGCCTGCGGCATCGAACTTGCGTCCTTGGTCGTCGTAGCCGTGCGTGATCTCGTGGCCGATCACAGCCCCGATTCCGCCGTAATTGACCGCGTCAATCTGGGCGGCATCAAAAAACGGGGGTTCGAGGATGCCTGCGGGGAAATTGATCGTATTCGTCTGGGGATCTTCGTATGCGTTCACCGTTGGCGGTGTCATGGTCCACAAAGAACGGTCCGTGGGTTTGTCGACCAGCGCCAGCCGCCGATGGATTTCATAGCGCGCCGCCCGTTGCACATTTCCCAGGAAATCGTCGCGCCTGATTTCGAGACCGGAATAGTCACGCCAGCGATCCGGATAGGCAATCTTGTCCACTTGCGCACGCAGCTTCTGATGCGCCAATTGCTTGGTGGGCGCCGCCATCCAGCTTTGCGCATCGATGTCCTCGTCGAGTGCCTGCTCGATGGCTTTCACCATGGCGAGCATCCGCGCCTTGCTCTGGGGGGAAAAGAATTTTTGAACGTATGCCCGACCCACGGCTTCGCCCAGATCAGCATCCGCGTACATCGAGCAACGTCGCCAGCGGGGCTGAATCTCCTTGGTGCCCGCCAGGGTGCGGGCAAAAAAGTCAAAATTGGCGTCCACGAAGGGCTGGCTCAGCGAATTGGCCAGCGAGCGCAAGGTGGAATAGCGTAGATAGGCGCGCCAATGATCCATGGGTTCTGAGGCCAGCAGCTTTTCGATACCCCGGAAGAAATTGGGCGCAAGAACCAAATAATGCTGCGACAAGGGAACGTCCATTGCGCTGAGATACTGGCGCCAATTGAACGACGGGGTGAGTGATTGCACCTCGACCAACGACATTTTGTTGTTCAGGTTCTTGGGATCACGCCGTGACACGATGTCCATAGCCGCATTCGCCAGGGCCGTCTCCATAGCCAGTA
The DNA here is from genome assembly GCA_019244045.1 of Acidobacteriota bacterium. Lineage (GTDB taxonomy): Bacteria > Acidobacteriota > Terriglobia > Terriglobales > Acidobacteriaceae > Gp1-AA122. The sequence continues at coordinate 3,814 of JAFATF010000394.1, read as the reverse complement.
TTGTTTCGGCCTCAGCAGAGCTGGTTGCCCCCGACGTGCCAGCGAGTTCGAGCAGATGAGCCACATACTTCACGTATTGCTGGCGAATTTGCTTAGACTTGGCATCGTCGTTCAGATAGAACTCCCGGCCGGGCATACCCATTCCTGACTGATCGAGCGCGGTCACCGTTAGGCTGGCATCGGAAAAGTCGGGCGAGTAATAAATTCCGAACAGCACTCCCGGATACTGAGCATCGAGAAAATTCAGGTTGGGGGGACGGATGATCTGGTGGATGGTGGCAAGCAACGCGGGGATCTCGGACTTATCTTTCAAGGCGTCGATTTGCTCGAGAAGCGGCCGCAGCGGAGTTATGCCAGCCCTGTTGATGGCTGCTTCGTCGATACAAGAGGCATAGTAGTCGCCGATCTTTTGTTCGACCGGGCTTCTGCTCGCGGAGTTGGCCGCCGACTCAAGTGTCTGCCTAACCGCCGCCACGTTCCAGATCTGCAGCGCGCTGAAGGCTCCCCAACCGGGCTGGTCGGCGGGAATAGGATTGGCCTTGATCCACTTGCTGCAGGAATATTGGAAAAAGTCCGTGCACGGATCGAGCGACCGGTCGGCCTGATCGATAAGGAAGCGCTCCAGCTTCGGCAATGACTCGGGCGAAGACTCGGATCCGGTCTGGGCGAATAAGCCAGTCGATACCATAAAGATGCTCAAGACAGTGATCAAACGCATGGGGTCCTCGTGTAGTCGCGGTGAAGTTAGACGCGCCGGTTGCCGAATTGTAAGCCAGGGCGCAGGAAAAACCACGCGGTTGGGTGCGGGTGGTTATTATTTTGTCTCCGGCGGCCAGTTAACCGGTTCGATAGAACGCATGATTCGCAATGGTATGGCTCAGGAGTGTCCACATTTCCCTGCGAGGCCGCTTTTCGGGAAAGCGCGAGGGCAGCGGCATTCTGTGCGCCGCCCGGCTGGCTCGACAACGGCGTGCCCGAATCATGTCCGTCGAGAATACGAGGAGCGGCCTACGGTAATCAGTCGGGAGTGGATACAATAACTCATCGCGTAGGGAGGCAGTCGTACTTTGGACATCCTGTTGAATAGTGTGGAAGTGCGTGTGCTCGGCTCATTGATCGAAAAGGACATCATCACCCCCGACTATTACCCCTTGTCTTTGAATGCCCTGGTCAACGCCTGCAACCAGAAGAACAATCGCGATCCGGTGATGAAACTCGAAGAGGAGGCCGTACGCCAGGCTCTTCAGTCGCTGCAGGAAAAGCGCCTGGCTGGTCCCGCCGGAGGAGCCGCCAGCCGGGTCGACAAATATGAGCATCGCCTGCAGGAGGCGTTCAACTTTGACCGTCGTGAGACTGCTGTTATCTGTGTGCTGCTGTTGCGCGGAGCCCAGACGCTCGGAGAAGTGCGCGGACGCGGGGAACGCATGTACAAGTTCGGCGATCTCGATGAAGTGCACAGCACCTTGCAGCACCTCGCCGAACGGGAGCCGCCTCTGGTCAAAATGTTGCCGCGCCAGCCGGGCACGAAAGAAGCGCGTTACGTCCATTTGTTTTCGGGTGACCTGCCGGGCTGGGGGGCGGCCTCATTTGCCGAGGCAGATTTGATCGAGGGGGATCAGGACCGACTGGCTCATGTCGAGCAGCAGCTGGCCGATGTGCGTAACGAAATTGCTCTGCTGAGGGAGGAGCTGGCGAATTTTCGCAAGCAATTCGACTAAATCACGTTCGCGGTTCGGGGGTGGTGAGCAATGTTCTTGCCTTCCCCGGTCACTGCCCGTTCAAGAGAGGACCTTCCTGGCAAAAATATATGCCCTTCGGCTCTGATATTCCACTTCGGGAGCGTATGGTTCTCGCTCGATCACCTCTTCGATCTTGAACCCCGCCGCCTCCAGCTGGTATTGAATGAACACGGGGGGAAGAAGAAAAAAGTCCATGGAAATGGGCTGCCCCCATAATTCTTTTTCCTGGATCGCTTCGTCGCCCACGTGGAAGGCCAGCAGGAGCAGGCCGCCAGGTTCAAGTACTCTCGCCATCGCGCCGAATATTACGGGCAGAGACTGCTTGGGAATATTTACGATGGCATAGAAGGCGACAATGCCGGCCAGGGCTCGATCGGCAATTTCTAAGGCCATCATGTCGCCTTCACGAAAAACGATACTCGGATTCAATCTGCGGGCCTGCTCCAGCATCCGGGGAGAAAGATCCAAACCGAAGACGTTTACCCCGAGGTTGTGAAGATAACGGGCCACCTGGCCAGGACCGCATGCCATATCACAGACCTGGCCACGCCCGGCAGTCTGGGCAGCAAATCGATTCAGCAATTCCCGGTCGAGTGGTTTATGCTCGAGCTCGTCAAAGATGCGACGGGCATATTCCCCGGCAATGCGGTCGTAGCTCTCGCGAATCGAATGCCGAATTTTAAGGTTCATCAATAGGCGTAGAGCAAGGTCTCTCGTCTTAACGAGCCCGCGCTTCGAGCTGCCGCTCCCCTGCGGCAATCGCTCGCGGCACGCCGAGAGCGGATGGGCGCTCACGCTGCCGCGCCGAACAGTATAGCGGTAAGCCGTGTTATTCGCCTGATAGAGAATTCCGAACACCCGTTTTCGTCGCACAACTGCTCAAGCTGGAATCGTGTCTTGGGAACTACTACTTTTCGCGTTGGCGTATACAGCATTTCATGTATTCAGCTGTTAGAGCCGGGGTATCGATAATGTGGTAATCGCGGGGCGGGTTCCCAGGCACATTAAGCTATCCTTGGTGCGCACGCGGCCTTGATCGCGGTCGAGCGGATCTCTTCTTCCATGAACAGTGGCAACGTTTCTAGTTTGGTCATCCCGCCTGTCGACTGGCACGAGCAGGACGAGCGCGCGCATGTCGTGCAGCTTTATTCGAGTCATGAATTCTTAGCCAACAGCGTTGGCCGTTACATTGCGACTGCCCTGGCGGGTGGAGGCAGCGCAGTCGTCATCGCGACCGAAAGCCATGAAGCCGCAATCCGAACGAATTTGCTAAGGAGCGGACTCGACGTGGACAGCTCCGCGCTGGCAACTCGCTGTGTGTTTCTGAATGCTGCCGATACCCTGGCCAAGTTCATGATCGGCGATTTGCCTGATCGAACGCGTTTCCTCCCCCTGATGGGCAGCACCATCGAGAGTGCGCGTCAAGCCAGCGGTAAAGCTGCCAGGGTAGTCGCGTTTGGCGAAATGGTGGCTCTGCTGCGGGACCAAGGCAACACCGACGCTGCCATTCAGCTTGAGCAACTCTGGAACGAGCTTTCTCTGACCCACTCGTTTTCGCTGCGCTGCGCCTATCCCATCGAAAGTTTTGACCAGGAGCATCATGTTGACGAATTCCTGACGATTTGTGACACGCATTCGTCGGTGATTCCCGGAGAGAGCTACAGCAAGCTGGACTCGACTGAGAAGCGCCTGCGAAATATTGGTTATTTGCAACACCGAGCGCAGGCACTCGAGAGGGAAAAGCGGGAGCGTAGCCACGCCGAGAATTCTCTCCGCCTTTGCGAAGCCGAGCTGACTGCCATGCTGGAGAACGCACCTGAAGGAGTGGTGCGCGTGGGCCCGGACCAGAAGATTTGCTGGGCTAATCGTGCCGTACTTGACCTGCTCCGCTGCCCTTCGGAGGAGTGTGTGGGTCATCCTTTTGCCGAATTCTACGTCCGCCGCAACGATTTTTCCCGATTTTGGCGGAAGCTGATCTCGGGCGAGGAGGTTCGAAACTTTTCTGCCGAGCTGCGCTCGAGAGATGGTTCTGTGAAGCACGCAATGATTCACGCCCATGCAGTTTGGCAGCAAGG
>JAFATF010000384.1 GCA_019244045.1 Acidobacteriota bacterium | reverse complement strand
GGGGTGCGCGCTCAGCTGCCGGAACGCGCCGGCATGGCCCTTGCGCTGCTTGGCCGCGCGTCGCTCAGCCCGATTGGGCTTCGGCCCCTGGCTCGGCGGAACCGAGGAATTGTCTGGCGTCTTTGGCGGCTTCCCCAGTTCCGCCTCTAAGGTCTCGACCCGCTTTGTCAGCGCCCCGATCTGCCCCGTTTGCCGCGCAATCACTTCCGCTTGTGCCAAAACCAGCGCAATCAGGTCGTCCTTGGAAAGACGGGCAAGCGCGTCGCCATTCATCAAATCGTAGAATCACGACCACCATCCCGTGTCAACCATATCCATAGCCGCGGCGGCCGCGCGGCGGCCACCAAATAGGCCCTACCTCAGACCACCTGAGTAGTTACTCGGGATATGATGATGTGCTCGGCGTGGTGTTTGAATGGCACCGCGAGGTTTCCAGTTGTTTACGGGGTTCCAGCCTGCGCCGATCGAGCTCCGGCCGGCAACCACAGCCGATCCGTGCAACAACATCGCTCGTAGGCGATCCTGGTGAGGAGGGCGAGGTGGCAGTCCTAAAATCAACAGGATAGCATTGATATTTGATCCATTTATAATATAAATATTCTGGTTTTAACGCGTAAAGCGCGAGCAAAAACCGCCTTGGAATGAGGGGGAGCACCGACATGTCAATGAAGCTCGTAATCGGCGTACTCAGTTTGTTAATGAGTCTCCAGTGCGTGCTCGAAGCAAAAGCTACTCCAATAACGGGAGTGGACGCTATTGTGAATGCAAGTTACGCATCTACAGGACCTAATCCCGGCATTAATGCGGGGGATAGCTTTAAGCTGTGGGTCGGAGTTGATAATCTCTCAACCGAATACGCGTTCGCATCCTATAAATATAATGTTATCATTTCATTTGACTCTCAGGAATTTATTTTTAATGCTTCAGCTGACATATCATGTGGCAACGGGCCGGGCGCCGATAATTGTGGATTAGGCCTTTCTAATTGTAATTTTGCTGTATATTGTTATGAAACTGAAATTAATGATAGCTTACAACTTGAATCTTTGAATTTACCACCAGGGGAAACTGCCACCCTCGATGTGACGCTTAGCATCGAAACTATTGCGTATTCTCTCGTTGATGAACCTCAGAGGATTTATCTTGTATTTGTCATAGCTTTGCTGCTGGTTGGCGCTTTGCGGCACGTTCTACACTCAAAAAACTCAGTTCTGCGTCATTTGGCTGATCGCCAGCCCGCCGCACCGTCTCTCCCCACCACCGCACGAATTTGATGATGCCGTCTTTGACAATATACAAGGCCCAGTGGACCGGATGTTTGCAGCGGTATCGTGGTCTCGATGGCAGGGGAAAAGATTGGCAACCTGGTCATGGACGGAAAGAAAGCGTTGAACCTGCCGCGGTGACTTGAACCGCTTCATGATCTGCTCGCGTCATCGGGTTGGTTGATGGGAGTTTTCGGCCCGGTTGGAGAGCATCAGAATCCCTGGGTATCCTGGGACGGTTGAGCTGGGAGGTGGTAATCTGGCTGGATGAAACGACGGCTGAAGCCGCCCGCCGCAGTAACGCCCCTGTCAAAGGCCGTCGTGAACGCCGACGCGGTCCTGCAGATCAAAATCTGGCTGGTCGGCATCAGTCCGATGGTATGGCGGCGTGTCCTGGTGCCGGCGACGTTCACGCTGCGTGAACTGCATGGCGTAATCCAGGTGACGATGGGCTGGGAGGGCATCCACCTCTATGTTTTTCGCTTGCGCGCCGCGCGTTATGGGTCGTGGGAACTGTTGGCGTCCTCGCCGGACGTGACCCTGGCGGACCTGCGCTTCCGCAAGGGGGCGCGGCTCATTTATGAGTACGACCTGAACATCCCCTGGCGCCACGAAGTCCGCATCGAAGATCGGCTGGAGCGGGAGGCTCGGAAGACCTATCCCGTTTGCACTGGGGGTGCCGGCGCCTGTCCACCCGAGGACTGCGGCGGCCCGGAGAGCTTCATGGACCACCGCAACGACTGGCTGTCGTTCGAGGCGTTGGAAGACTTGGACACCATGGTCGAAGTTCTCCAGGACGTCGTGCGGGAGGGCGAGTCGGAGGTGCTCGCGCTCGACCAGGAGACGCGCTGGCGTTTGGAGGATGCCGTGGAACGGGCCAGGGCTCGGGAGCAAGCCCAGGGTCGGCCGTTTTCGCGGCAGAAAGTTAACACCCGTCTGCGCGCTGGTGAGCATCACCACCTCATGCACCAGCAGTGGTGAGACGCTCGGCCCGCCGCTGTGCGAGCAAGTCGGCAGCAAGCAATGCTGCGTCGTCTCCTTGCCGTTGCCGGATGCTGGAGATCAACGCCTGGGCTGTCGGATCGGTCAGCTGATCGAACCTGCGCTGCAGCGTTGCGGCTGTCGTTTCGGCGTAAAGACGGGTGGTGGCGATGCTCTCGTGGCCGAGGAAACGCTGCAGGTCGGTGATGTCCATGCCAAGCGCCAGCAGGCGGGTCGCCACGTGTGACGCAGCAGATGGGGGTAGACCCGCTTGCTGATGCCGGCCGCGACGGCGACGGCGCGGACAATTTGCCCAACCCGCTGACGCGTCAGCACGTATGGTGTCGGCCCTGAACCTTCCTGACGGCTGGCGAACAGCGGCCCCGCCCGCCGCGCGCCAATGTGTAGCCGAAGCAGCTGCGCCAGGTCACGCCGGATCGGCACGTCCCGGTGTTTGCCACCCTTGCCCCGATGGATGGCGATCACGCGCTCTGTAAGGTTGACATCTTCGACCCTGAGCTGGACCAGTTCGGAGGCGCGGACCCCGGTCTCCAGCAGGGTTTGCAGCATCAACCCGGTACGTCCGCTTTGGACATAGGCCTGGTCGAGGAAGCGCAATTCCTCCTCGACCGTCAGGCGCTGGACGCCCGCTCGCCGCTCGGGCGGAGCATGCAAGCCGGCACGCTGCCGGGCGGCTTTGAATACGGTTTTGCTCTATGCGTAGTCCACCCCCTCACGGATAAGGATGGCGGCGATGGCAGCGGCAATGCGTGCAACAGAGGTATGAGGGGCAAAAGTCCGGGCGGGGGTCGCTTTTTTTCTTGCCACGACGCGGTGCGGTTCGCTTCAACCTCCCTATGGTCGTCCCGCCCGACATCGATGGTCTGCCGCCGGCCGAGCTGAGGCAGTTGCTTCTGAAGCTGCTGGAGGAGAATGCCGAGCTGAAGCGCCAGAATGCTGAGCTGCGCGAGGAGATCGCACGCCTG
>JAFATF010000349.1 GCA_019244045.1 Acidobacteriota bacterium | reverse complement strand
TTTTTCGGCGGCTTTCTCGTGCCATGCCTCTTCAATCTCCCGCACGCGGCCATCAAGCGTGTCATCGTAGAATGGTGCAATTGCTTCGAAGATAGCCTGGCACAACTTTTCAGGTTCTAATTCGATCGCCGCATCAATTTCGGTCTGACCGACACCTAAAATTGATTGCCAATTATCCGCCCGCTTTTCCTTGGGCGATAGCGGCTTGTCCGGAAGCTTCCAATCTCGCACCTGGTCAATGGTGAGTGCTACTCGATCAACTTTGACGTCGAGGTCTGGATATTGGAAATCATGGTGCGCTTGAACCTTGCGGGCAACGCTGCGAGCCATTTGGAAGCCGGATGGATCATGATCGGCGAAGTACAATACGATAGCCGGTCGGCCGTCTTGGTTGGCGCGCTTCATGGCTTCGTACAGGCGGGTTTCCGAACTCTCACCTATTACCAGCACCATCTCGGCGCCGATCTGTCTGGCGATCGGTTCCAAGATCTCAGCCAATGAGGTCTTTTCGCCATAAAATATGATCCGGTGCGTTTGCCGCCCACGAAACCCCTCGAGGTAAAAGCTTGGCAGGGCATCGCTGACGTCTTCTGGGATTATGCAGGTCTCGCCGCTCTTGAGACCGGTTCTGATCAGATGGAGTTCCGGCACATAGATCTTCGCCTCGTCATTTCGCGCATCGATGATCCGGTCAAAGCTGACAAGCCCCAACCAGCGCGCAGCCTGCGCCGCCTTTTGAAATTTGACCCAATTGCCGTAGGTATTGATCAGCGGCTTGCTGGTTGGCCACTTGACGGTATCCGCCGTCATGACGCAGCGATAGAACAACGCCCGCAGATGCTTTTTCTGTCCTGGCGGGACAAAGCGGTCAAATAGCTTGGCGAACACCTCCGCATCGTGACGGCGCCGGAACGACGTGAAAGGATCTTTGCCGGGCGACAGCACGACCAGATTATCGACCTTGACCCCGATGCTGTCCGCTGCCTCGGTGATGATCTCAGCCAGGATTCCGGTTGGCCGCGCCGGTTCCGGCCTATCGGGTCGCTGCATCTGCTTGAGCAGTTTATGCCGGCGGTTGAACTCAGCGCTTTCACGGCGCTCTTCAGCACGGCGTTGTTTCTTCCATTCCTTCGCAACGGTTTCAATGAGATCAATAGTGCAGTCACCGGCCTCGATGGGGAGCGCCAGCGTCGATTTGCCATGATCAGTGAAATCGACATGCGGGCAGACGTAATGCAATACGACGACAACGGGATCGATACCCTCAATGTAATTGTCGGCGAGTACGGAACTCAGATCATAGAACGCACCAAGCCGTTTAAACGGGTTGTTAATCGCTACGGAGAAATTAACTCCGGTGATGATCTGCGGCTCTTCGCGCTCAGGACAGTAGGCAAATGCAGCCTCGAGCACATATGGCAAGCCGTTCCTTGTCTTGCCGAGATGTTTTTTGTATCGGAAACTTTCTTCTGCGCCGCCGAGTTTAACGCAATCTGCCCTAAGATGGTCGTCGCCTAATAACCCAAGAGCCTCCGACTTTACCGCCGCAGTGTTATCCTTACAGGCTTTCAGCAACCGAGCAACGGCATTCGGACCCCGCGCAAAGAAATCCGCGAGCGGAGTACGCGCCGCCTCATTCTCGGCAAGGACGATCTTTTGCTTGCCAGAGCCCTGCAATCCGCGCAGTTCGCTAATGAAATCGCGCACCGTGCGCCCGGTCCGATCATTATCCTGATCGCGCGCGACATGCGCAGCGATGTAGTCTTCAAAGTCAGCAGCACTGTACCAGTGGGCAGAGGTCGGATCGCAGGTCCGCCATTTGGTCCAGCCCGGGTTAGTTGCGCCAATGTTGACGATTTCCTCGTCATTCCAATAGCATCGCAGCGTCAGGTGCGGATTGAACGTCGTGAAGGCGCCGGCAATTTGTAAAAATCGGTCCTTTGCAGCATTCAGCACAACGCATTGCCTTCTCAGGCCAGCGGACCGTGATGCGAGTGCCGATTTGTACATCTGACAGCCCCGCGTCCGATAGATTGACCCGCGGTTCGCGGCGCACCCGATCAGTTTGAAAGACGATCCGGTAAGCATGTCCCCCGGTTTCGATCTGGGTTTCGCCGCGCTCACCGTCGAGCGCATAGGCCATTGCTAAGATCGTCTTTAGTGCGTTGCCCTGCTGTCCGCGTGATGGCGAGACATAGGCCTCACGGCTCGAAACCCGCACGGTATAGTCAAGGACACCCTTTATTGTTTCGAACGGAAGCCCCGGACCATTGTCGGCGATAATGATCTCACCTGTGTCGGTCGAGACCATGATCTCGATCTCCGGCGCGATCTCCTTTTCCTCGGCAGCGTCGAGCGCGTTATCGATAAGCTCTTTGAGAATGACAAGTGGCCATTCGTCTGAGTCGTGGCCAATCTGCTTGGTGAGTTCCGTCTTACTGCAAAACTCAACGAGGCGGCTGACCTTAAACGCGACCCGCTCGAGGACCGCCGGAGACTGGCGACTCCCGGTCATGACTGCCCCCGCAATCTGACACCCACTCCGCCGTGCTGATCGGCCGGGATCAGCTGCACCCCGGCCCGTTCCAGCGCGTCCTCGATCGCCGCCAGGGTCGTGGCACGGGCATGTGGCACGCCATCGCCCAAGCTCTCGATGCGGACGAGCGTGGCAATCCCGATGCCGGCCTCCTCCGCCAGCCGGCGCACGCCCCATTTCAACCCTGCCCGCGCCATGCGGATCTGCTCAACTGTGATCATCAGAAGGGAATAGCTCACCCAGCCTCGCGCAATATGATGCGTCAAATGATTGTAACATAACAAAATATTGTTGCAAATACATTTAATCTGATTATGGTAATATCGTCATGTGATTGGTTAGAAGGTTAGGCTGAGATGATGAAAGAGCTGCAGAGAGGTGGGGAAGCATAACCATGACCGTTGTCCCCATGCGCCCAACAAAGCCACCGCCATTGCGGGAAAAGCAGCTGAAGCGGCGGGTCTTCGCCCCGCTCGATAGCCGGGGATGGGACAACCCAACCATCGAAAAGATAGCCAACCACTATGTCGGGGCGTGGATCATCGGTGGGGAACTCGTCAGCCGTACAGAACCACCACCCGAAATAGCCCAGTTGATGCCTGTATTGCGCGGCAAGGGCGCAATCGAGACATTGACAACCCTGTTATTGCAGGGCGACCACCTGGGGCGGATCAAAGCGCCCAGCGGCGGCCCGTTGACGGCAGCTGATCTCAAACCCATCGTCGCCGACTGGCTCGTGAAAGACGAGGCTCGGCGGCGCGACCAGGAAGAGCGCTACGGCGCGTATCGGCACGCCCAGAAACCGCTCTCCAAGACTCAACTCAAAAAGATCGAAAAGGCATTCGATCGGGAGGACCCGCTCTCCGAGATCCATCTCAACAGGTTCGAAAAACGCATCGGCGCCAATATGGAACGAATCTGGGGCGTGCTCTACGAACACGGCGCAATCCGGCAACAGATCATCGAGGCGGCGCCCCAAACGGTAAGGCACATGCGCGATCGGGTTGAGCGCCAGCTCGTTGCCATGCTAGGCAGAGAGACCTCACTGGACCTCGCCATGATCCAGGGCATCGGTCTGTGCTTGTCCGACCGGATCGAGAAGAGTCCGTTGACGTCGGAGCCGCACCCGCCCGAACCGCAGCCACCCGCCAAACTACGCGGGGACAAAGAGGCCGAGGCTGCTGTGCTCCACTGGGTCAAAAGCGTTGATTACGAACGCGCTGTCTGGGGTACGAAATCAACAAAGACCGGCCAAGTAATCGGGTTCCCCCCGCAGCGATAGCCACCAAGGCTCTGTTGCAAAATTCGCTCGCACCACAAGGAATGGCATTCATGCTGGCGGACCGAAGCCCCACAACTTGTGGTCGGCAGAAACTTTGTAACAGAGCCCATACGAGCGACTGAAGTCCAAAATATTGGACGCCGAGATGTTGGCAACCGAGCGGCTCGCTATATTTGTGAAGCGGTTGCAACGACGCGATCATCGGATCATGTCGCGGTCGCGCAAGGAGTTCTGGACGTGAGCTTGGTCGAAAATGTCGAAACATTTTGCCCGCAGCGCAACGGCAATTATGAGCTGACCCGCTATAACGCGCTGCGACATGGGATATTGTCGCGTCACACCGTCCTGCCTTGGGAAGATGGAAAGCAATATCGGGTGCTGCTCGAGGCGCTCGTAGCGGAGCACAACCCGCAGGGACCGACCGAGGAGCATCTCGTCGAAGAATTGGCCGGCGTCATCTGGCGTAAGCGCCGCCTGCGGCTTGGCGAGAATGCCGCGCATCATCACGCCCTGAGGCGCGCCTCGGATCCTTATCAAGACACGGCTGAGGCGGCGTTGATCAACGTGGCTGGAGATGTCGAGACCGACTGCGTTGGTGACGCGATCCGCGCGACGAACGAGCAGACCGCAACAGATCTTGCGGACCTCCAAGCCGACCAGGCGATGACCGAAGAGGCGATCCGAATTTTGGCGAACCCATCGCCGTCGACCTATTCCCGTGCGTTTACCGCATTGTGCGACGATACCCGGGCGTGGTGGCAGGAGCAGCTCAGCTGGGCGCCGGAGGACTATGACGAAAAACGGAAGCCCTACAGTGCCGACGCTGAGAGCCTTAAACGCTTCCTCAAGGATGAGGTCTCGCCCTGGTACGACAAGCGTCGCCTAGAACTCGAATACCGGCCGCTGATTCGTGAGCAAGCATTCGGCGAAGCCGTCAATCCCGATCAGCTCGAACGCTTCGCCCGCTACGAGGTCCACCTCGACCGAAAACTGGAGCGCACCATCGCTATGCTGCTTAAATTACGAGAGCTGCGCGGTGTGACAATCAGACCTGCCAGCTGATCCGTTTCGCAAAAAGCCTGATTGGTGGTGGAGGTGCGGGCATATCCGATGCGGGCCATACGAGCTGCTCATTTTGGGTGTGCCATTGCGCGGCTTTGTTTATTATCGCGTTTTGGACCCAAAATAAACAAGGTTTCGCGGCCGCAGCGTGTTCATTGCTCTTGTACAGGTCGGGTATACCCGAAAGACACACCTAATTCGGTTGTACCCGATCGTGGTTAGCTCGCCTTCGCTTGGGGTGGCGGCAGCGGCACCGTTATGCCGGCGCTTTCAAGCACGTTGGCCGCGATCAGGCTGTCCTGGTACCTTTTAAGCCGCAGCCTTGACCTCGCCTGGCTCCACAATCGGCCGATACCGCGAACCCCAAAGCTGACGGCCAGCCTGGTTACGCTGGTCGATCGTTGGGGCGCCCGCGATCGTGCCATCGAGATTGCGGCGAGCCTCTCCGCGCCATACCGCGTCGCGATAGCTGTGGCGGCTAGTCCAATATTTCATGAAGGCCGACAACTCGGCCGGGTCAATCTCGTCGCCGGCGACCTCGAGAATTTGCCGATGGATCCCATCGCAAGCGGGACGGGTGGCAAACAGAAAACCTCTGGGAAGACACCGCTCAACAGCGGCCAGAGGTGCTCGCGGGCGATCCGCTGCTGCTCAAGCCAAGCCCGCTTCTTGTCTGAGATTTTGGGCTTTGGTGATGCCATGGTTCCGGGCTCGGTGGGCAGCACAAGCCCGCGATCTACGGCAGCGGCACGGGCGTCGGCGGGTGCGGTCAGGGTTGGCATTTATACAGCTCCAGTGCGGAAAATTTGGAGATGCGCGCGTCTGCGGCTGGGTTAAGCGCATGCTTGGACATGTCTGATGGTGTCGCACCCATCATCCTTAATTCCCGTTGCGGCATGTGCGGCGTTTGCGGCGTTCTGTACGCGGTATGAGAATTGGAGAAAGTAATTTCCCGACGTATTCCGACCACGGAAAACTACCTTGCACGCGCGTAGAGCCTCCACCGACATGCCGCAAACGCCGCAAACGCCGCATCAGTGCTGCTCGTCTAGTTTAACGTCGACGTAGAACAACGAGCGCTTTGTGTGTGTATCGGTCACACTCTTCAGGATCATTGTGCGGTCGCCACGGCGGACAGGCTCATTGAGATGTGGCTTTAGCCGCTTCGTCACCGCCCGTGCATCGACGGCTTGTTGAACGGGAACGCGCGGGAACAAGACATCACGCAATGTGGATGCGACTTGGCGGTCATCCTCTGTCGCCCACTCTCCGGTTTTGTTGGCTATCGCTGCCACATCGGAAGGCGTAAACTTCGGATCATAATCTTCGCCGGGTTTGGTTGGTATCCAATTCTTAGGCGCGTCGGGCGGCCACCCGTCAGCAAAAATGCCGAGAACATCGCTGAGCGACGCGCTTTCCTCGTCATCTTCTTCCTGTTTAATGAATAGATCTTTGAAGCTGACGACGGGCGTTTCTGAATCTGGGGCCAGGTATTGTTGCGCGGCATGTTCGACAGCAGAGCCGACGAGGCGATGCCAGGCCTTAAAGCGGGTTTCATCCGGTAGATTGCAACCAGGCTTAAGGCGTGGATTGCCGAGCAGGATCGTATAGAGCGCCTTCAGAATCTTGCCGCGGTT
>JAFATF010000320.1 GCA_019244045.1 Acidobacteriota bacterium | reverse complement strand
CAGACCCCTTCCGTTGCGGAGATTGCACGCTCGCTGGACATGCCGGAAGAGAGAGCTGGGGAGTTCAGTGGGCTTTCCCAGCGTACCACCCTGTCTCTGGAAATGCCGATTTACGAAGGAAATAGCAGGGATACTTTGCAGGATACGGTTGCGTCCGACGATCCCTCCGGTGAGGAGATTGTGTACCCGCGCCAGCGAAAGCACGTCATTCTCAAGTATCTCAAGTCACTCGGGGAACGAGATAGCACGATCATGCAGGACTATTATGGCATAGAGAGAGAGGAACCGCTGACCTTCAGAGAAGTAGGGGATTTGCATGGACTGAAAAAGCAGAGAATACAGCAAATTGATAAAGAGGCGAGACGGAGATTGAAAAAGATTTCTGAACTGAAAGCGCTGCATGATGACCTGTAAGCGGAAACGGGAGCATTCGGTCATTCTGACGTTTTCCGTAGCCGCTGTTGGTACCGTACAAACACCTGATCCAGCGTGCCGTTATACTTAGCACAGCGCAGCGCGAGCATGTGATTGCTGTTGGTTTCATACCACCACGCCCCTGAGCGCTTGAGCCGCACATGACAGATGAACTTATGGGACGATTCAATGCCCCCACTGCCCAAGGGATAGCCCCCGCGGCGAAGCTGGCGATAGTGGGTTCGTCCCCGATGTGCATTGAGATATTCCCATCCGTTTGCAATCGCTTGGGCCGCCTCATCTGAGGTGGGCTGCATACGCCGGAGTCCTCCCAGTACCGCACTCAGGCGCCCCATGTACAACCGCGTCATCGTCGCCTCAGCCCATTCGAGACTCTGCAATGATGGGCCATAGTGCGCTTTGGCAATCTTGTGGATGTATTGCGCACAGTGATAATAATCGAGCACCTGACGGGCCTGCGGAAACAACATCTGGACGTGTTTCCATATCCACTCGGCCCCATCGGCCACGACACAGAGCCGCACCTGCTCTGCAGGCAGCACCCCCGCGTCTTTCACCTGCCGGAGCGCCTCACCAAGTTGCTCCTCCGTTTGCACCTGATGCCACCTGAGCAGATGGACAATCCGATCTTCATCCAGCAGATACAAGCGAAAGCCCTTCACGTCACGCCACTGTCCGCGCCACCGGGCCCGCTTGGCCCGTGTACGCCTTCGCCCCTCCTGAGGCTCCCGGGCGCTGTCGGGACGCGTCGGCACATACGCGCCATCGATGCCCAGCACGACCACCGGACGACGCCACCGGCCCGCTGCAACGGCGGCCACGCGTCGCGTGATCTCCTCCCGCGATGGTGCGACATCGACTACCGTCAGGCCCTCAGCAACCTGGTTGGTTACGGTGTGCAACCGTTCGCTCCCAAACGCGACACCCGTCAGATCGCGAAAGAGCGATTGGGCTGTGTCATAGGGCACTTCCGTGACAATCTGCGTCGCTGCCTTTTGCATATCGAGCTGTTTGCACCCTGCCACCACGCCCACCGCTTCGTCGAAGGGATAGCGGCCCACACGACATGGCCGGCAATAGAAATAGGGGCGCTCCAACTGCACCGGCCCCACCATGGTTTCGACCGTACGGCAGACAAGCTCTCGCGCCTGTAACCTCCTATTACACCTCGGGCAGGGGCTTTGGGTACGGTCGTGTTCACCCCGCTGGACATGCGCCACGATTGTTTCGGTGATACCCCCAGTGAGTTGCTGACGTAAGGCCCACACGGTTGCCGTCACCTCTGACAAAGTTGATGGTGGCTTGTCCCACTGCGTCTCCAGGGTATCGAGCCATTGGTCAAAGCGCTCGTGGAGCTGGTAGCGCAGGGTGTCCCATTGTTTTCTTGCACGCACCTCCTCAAACGGGATAACCTCAGCCGCTCCCATGGGTGACTCCTCGTATGGCAGGATGAAGTGACGTTCTCCTGCTCATTATAGAGCGCTCACCTGTGGGACGTCAGAATGACCGAATGCTCCCTGTGGAAGAGGGGAGGAAAGCGGCCTGACGCGGTGTCGAAAAAATAGTTTAGTCACTTAACTGAGTCCCGTAAAAGGTTCGTTAATGAGACAGACACGCTCAACCCTGTCAACCCCGAACAGATATTTTTCCCCTCACTTAGGCCGCTGATGCTCCTCCTGCCTCCGGCGGGTGCGTTCCCTCCGGGTCACCGGACGGCGCATTCTCCGGCACAGCTCCATTCTCAGCAAAGAAGGTTTCCTCCGTGATCAGTGTGCGGTTTTCGTCGAGGAGGCCGTAACAATGGTGGCAAAGGGTGATGTTGTCTGAGAGATGCACGATGTCAGAGAGAGGGTGGCAACAGGCTTTCTGTTTTTCCGTTGGCGCGAAAGCGGCATCCGGCCTTGT
>JAFATF010000025.1 GCA_019244045.1 Acidobacteriota bacterium | reverse complement strand
CCGCTTGAGCCAATGATCTGGGCGGCAACCGTCTTGGCGATAAACTTCTCTTTAAAGCCTAACAGCAGTTGCAGGCGGCGGGCTTGCTCGGCGTCTTCTGACAGGCGCACCTCCTCGAGGTGCATCTGCCCGATGCGCTGCCTGAGTTCCCGGTTTTCGGCGCGCACTCCCCGCAGATACAAGTAGTTATGCCAGCCGTTTGAAACACTCTGCTCGCTCCAGACGAGTGCCTTTTCAAAGGGGGTAATAGTGCCCACGGTCCAAATGCGAATCAGCCGCGTTCCTTCCGACTGGCCCGTACGTTTCACCTGCACCGCCAACCCCAGTACCTGGGCAAATAAAACCGCCACCAGGATGCATACGTTCCGGTGGCGGCTGATCAGGTTCTCCATGACTACAATTTCCAGTTCTCGCTACCCGGGTGCAGAGCTTAGAGTACGAGATGAAAGTTCAGCAGCTCGCAACGAGAAACTCGAACCCCTGAACTACTCGATTGATATTTTGCGCAGCAGCTTGAAATCGCTGAGCATCTTGCCCGTACCCAGCACCACGCTGCACAGCGGGTCATCGGCAATCGAAACCGGCAGACCGGTTTCTTCCCTGATACGTTTATCCAGATTCTTCAACAGCGCACCACCGCCGGTCAGGACGATGCCGCGGTCGCTAATATCGGCTGAAAGCTCCGGTGGCGTGCGTTCCAGGGCCACGCGAATGGCGTTCATGATGGTCGAAACACATTCACTCAGGGATTCACGAACTTCGCTGTCATCCACCGTGATCGTCTTGGGCACGCCTTCAATGAGATTGCGACCTTTAATTTCCATGGTCAGCGGCTTGTCAAGCGGATAGGCAGAGCCGATTTCAATCTTGATCTGCTCGGCAGTGCGCTCGCCGATGAGCAGATTATATTTCCGCTTGAGGTAATTCATAATGGCTTCATCCATCTGGTTGCCCGCCATGCGAACCGAGCGCGAGTACACGATACCGCTGAGAGAAATCACCGCGATGTCGGTGGTGCCGCCGCCGATGTCGACCACCATGTTGCCGCTCGGTTCAGTAATGGGCAGGCCAGCGCCAATGGCTGCCACCATGGCCTGTTCTACCAGATGCACCTCGCTCGCCTTAGCGCGATAGGCCGAATCCATTACCGCACGCTTTTCCACCTGGGTGATTTCCGAAGGTACCCCAATCACAATGCGCGGATGCACCAGCATCTTGCGGTTGTGCGCCTTCTGAATGAAATAATTCAACATCTTCTCGGTAACTTTGAAATCGGCGATCACGCCATCCTTCATGGGCTTGATGGCCACAATATTGCCAGGCGTGCGTCCCAGCATTTCTTTGGCTTCCTTGCCTACTGCCTCCACTTCGGCCGTATTCTTGTTAATGGCTACGATCGAAGGCTCATTGACCACGATGCCCTTGCCCCGCGCGTAGACCAGCGTGTTGGCGGTCCCCAGGTCAATGGCAAGATCGCTCGAAAAAACACTGAACACCGAGCGGAGATTGTGAACCCGCGAGCCGTTGGAATGAAATCCGTTGGATGACATGCTCAGATTGTTCTCTTTTCTAGTTTTACCCGGCACGTTCCGGAAATGTTCCGGTGTTCGATCGCTTGTCTGCGAAAGCTGCGTACCGGGATTATTGTATATGGAAAATTCCTGTTTCGGCTTTACACCAAAGTCGCTGCACCCATGTGGCGTGCCTACTGAATAACCACCTTCTTTTGCTGGGTATTCACACCGCCACGGCTATTCTGCGCCGTGATAGTGATCACGCTCTCGCCAATGGGTAGGGGCGGAGTGAAATAATGGAAGGTGCCGTCGGTCGCGATCATGGGAACTTCACGGCCGTTCACCATAACGCGCGCTCCCGACTCGGTCTTGCCAGTAACTTCAATGACGTGTCCGTGCTGAACAAAGGGATCAAGCTCGAGGTTCATGGCCTCGTTTTCAACCTGCTTATTAATGATGGTAAAGCGGTTCTTCTCGCTTTCCATTGACTCCTTGCCCTGAGGGTCGTAGGACTGGACCTCCCAGTAATACGCACCCTCGGTCAGGCCCGACACTTGCACCTCTGCAGTTGGTACCCTTCTGTCCAGAATGGTGGAAGAGAAAAAGGGATTGCGCGAAACCCGCAAGCGGTACCCTGCCGCGTTCGTCATCGGGCTCCAGGAGAAGTCCACGGCCTTGCTTTCACCCGAAGTGAAGATGGGGGCCATATTGGCGGGAGAAATGGGCGTAGGCGGCCCCACCTCTTTGACTTTGGCCATTTTGCCCGATTCCTCGAACGTGACCTTCTCGTAATCGGCTAGGTGAACGGTTTCGCCTTTGCGATTAACCTCGCCCGAACCCTTCTTGACCAGAATTTCATGGCTGTCGGACTTGGGGTCATTGTGCACCATGGCAGCGCTGTCGGGAGCCAGGGACGCCGTAGCCCCTCCCACCATCACTTTCGAACTTGATCCTTGAACGTAGGTTCCAGTCGACAAGTCGACTGTGCCCGTGGTTACCGACACGGCGACGTTCGTCTGCTGCTTTTCATTGGCAGAGTTTTCGGCGATCACGATCAGCGAATCCTGCTTGACCGTGTAGTTGGTTCCATCATTAAAGACGATCTTGGCCATGCCTTCAGAGCTGGTCTGCACCACGTCACCTTTTTCCAACGGCAGACTGTAGTCGGCGGCCGACCAGCTGTTAAGGCTGGCTTTTTTGACTCGGACCGTCCCCTCAATATTCGTGAAGTGGGCCTGGCGATCCATAACCCCGCTGGGCTTTTCCGCCGAGGCCTCACCCGCGAGGCGCTCGATAAGAGCACTGGTGAGCTTGGTAATCTGCTTGACACTGGAATCGGTGGCCTGCGGAAAGGCCAGATGCACTACTGTGCCAAGGATAGTCAACAGGGCAAAGGCGATCAGGGCCACGCTCCGATAGGTGACCGTTCTCCACGCCAGATAAATTCCCGGCTTTCGCTTATTCGAGGACACGGAAAGCAATAAAATCTGCCAAGTTATTGAAATTCTTGGGGTACTTGCGAGGTTAGCATAGGCTGAATCGGGCGAAAAGAGGGAATCATGGCAACTCTTACGGAAGTAACCGGCCGCTGGTTGCAGCGCGGCCGCCATTGCTTCTAACTCGAGATGATGGATTTGAGAGCCCTTCAATAATTTCTAAGGACAGGCTCTCTGGATGGTAACTACCACAGCTCGCCTGCGATTCGGCGCACGATCGCCGGTCAAGCTCGCTTGCCATCCCACTCATCCTACTGTCCTGCGCTTGCCCGCCCCTATCCCCGGCTGTACGATGAATGGTTTGGTCGTTGATCATACCATTCGACGAGGAGGCATTTATGGCTACCGATACTCTTAGCGCGCCGATGCTCGGCGAGGCCAGCCGAACGCGAGTCTTAAAGAATTTCATCGATGGCGAATGGGTCGAAGCTTCTACGGGAGAAACCTTCGAAGATCGCAACCCCGCGGATACACGCGAGGTGGTGGGAATCTTTCAAAAATCTGGGAGGCAGGACGTCGAAGATGCCGTCCAGGCGGCGCGGCGCGCGTTTACCAAGTGGCGACTGGTTCCGGCACCCCGCCGTGCCGAAATCGTTTATGCCGCAGCCGAAATCCTCCTTGAGCGTAAGGAAGAATATGCTCGCGACATGACACGTGAAATGGGAAAAATTCTCAAAGAGACGCGTGGTGACGTGCAGGAAGCCATCGATACCGCGTATTACATGGCCGGCGAAGGCCGGCGCATGTTCGGCCCTACCACCCCCTCGGAACTGCCGAATAAATTCGCCATGGCGGTGCGGCAACCCTTGGGCGTCTGCGCCATGATCACGCCCTGGAACTTCCCCATGGCTATCCCCTCCTGGAAATTGCTACCGGCCATCGTTTGCGGGAACACATGCGTCATTAAACCCGCCCAGGACACTCCCTTGTCGACCTTTAATCTAGTGCGCACACTGACGGATGCGGGTGTTCCCAAGGGGGTTATCAACATCGTTACAGGTTTCGGTTCGGCCCTCGGCAGCCCGCTGACCGAGCATCCGGAGATTCGCGCTGTATCCTTGACAGGATCGTCCGAGGTAGGGCGGATTGTGGGCACGGCGGCGGCCCAGAGCTTCAAACATTGCTCACTTGAGCTGGGCGGAAAAAATCCTATGATTGTGCTCGACGATGCCAATCTAGACCTGGCGCTTGAAGGCGCGCTCTGGGGAGCCTTCGGTACAACTGGCCAGCGCTGTACCGCCACCAGCCGCATCATCGTACAAAAGGGCGTTTACGGCCAGTTCGCCCATCGTCTGGTCGAACGAGCCAAGGCCCTTAAAATTGGCAATGGGCTCGACGAAGCGGTAGATATGGGTCCGGCCATCAATGAAGCCCAGCTCAACACGGACTTGAAATACGTAGATATCGGCAAAGCGGAAGGCGCTAAGCTCCTTTGCGGCGGCAATCGCCTCGACGGGGGCGAATACAAGCATGGCTGGTTCATGGAGCCCACGGTTTTCGGAGAGGTCGCGCCCAAGATGCGGATTGCACAAGAGGAAATCTTTGGGCCGGTAGTCTCGCTTATACCCTGCGACAGCCTGGAAGAAGCGATCCCCATCGCCAATGATATCCCCTATGGCCTCTCATCGGCCTTGTATACCAGGGATGTCAATAAAGCATTTTCCGCCATGCGCGATCTCTATGCCGGCATCACTTACATCAATGCGCCGACCATTGGAGCCGAAGTTCATCTGCCGTTCGGCGGAGTCAAAGCCACCGGCAATGGGCACCGTGAGGGCGGAATTGGCGCGATTGATTTCTATACCGAGTGGAAGGCGGTCTACGTCGACTACTCAGACCGGCTGCAGAGAGCGCAGATCGATCGACCCGAATAACCGCAGGTCAGCATCGCCGAACAAGAGCAACGCGGTTGGCCGCGGCGAGGGCTCAAAAATGTGTCGGACTCTGGGGCGTCCAAACCAGAACCGTAGGAGCGTGTACTTTGCCCGCGACTCAGACCCGGGAAATCACACCCGCTGGCCGATTAGAGAACGTCCGTTACGCCATCCGGGACCTCAATTCACTGGCCGACCAGGTTGCCAAACAAGGACATCGAATTCTTCCCCTAAACATCGGTGACCCTCTTAATTTCGACTTCGAAACCCCTCTCCACCTGATCGAAGCAGTTTACAAGGCGATGCGGGACGGCAAGAATGGCTACGCACCCTCACCCGGAATTCCAGAGGCGATCCGAGCCATTGGCAAGGAGGCGGAACGCAAGGGTATTGGCAATGTTCAAGATATTTTTGTGACCTCCGGGGTCAGCGAAGCGGTCGATGTCTGCCTGACCGCCTTGCTGAATCCCGGAGAACAGATCCTCACTCCCCGCCCCGATTACCCCCTCTACTCGGCAGTGCTCGCTAAGCTCGGCGCTCAACCGAACACCTACGAGCTCAATGAAGATCAACTCTGGCAACCCGACCTCGAGGACCTGGGCAGAAAAATCACGCCCCAAAGTCGCGGTATTGTTCTGATCAATCCCAATAACCCGACTGGCGCAGTCTGCTCCCGCCAGTTGCTCGAATCGATAGCGGAGCTTGCTCGCAGGCACAACCTGGTCATATTCGCCGATGAAATTTACGACAAACTCATTCTCGATCACCACGACCGTCACTTCGCCATTGCTGCGCTGGCTCCCGATGTGCCTGTCGTCACCTTCGGCGGCTTGTCCAAGAATTACCTAGCTCCCGGATGGCGCATCGGGTGGGCGGTTGTGAGCGGGGACAAGCACGCCGTGAAGCCGTACACCGAGGCAATCAACCGCCTGTTACGGGGACGTCTGTGCGCCAATCATCCCGAACAGTACGCCATCCAAGCCGCCTTAGAAGGTCCCCAAGACCATCTGGTCTCTGTGCTTCAAAAGCTGCGCCAGCGGCGAGATCTTACCGTGAACTGGTCGCAGACGACTCCGCACGTCAGTTGCGTAGCGCCACGCGGTGCCTTCTATGCCTTTCCGCGCATGGAGATACCCGAAGGCGATGATGTGTTCGTCAGGGAATTAATCGTTGAGAAGCATGTCATGGTTGTGCATGGGTCCGGGTTCGGGCAAAAGCCGGGCACAAAACACCTGCGCATCGTGTTCTTACCGGACGAGCAGATCCTCGCGCAGGCGTATGCCGCCATCGCTGCATTGTTGGCCGAACGCTACGGTTAAATACTGTTCAAGCAGGCACAAAAAGAGTCAGGAAAGTGAAGAATCAGTGGTCGACATTCATTGCCATATCATCCCTGAAGTTGATGATGGTGCAAAATCCTGGGCAATCGCCGAGGAGATGTGCCGCATCGCTATCGAAGATGGCGTCGAGCACATTGTAGCTACTCCTCACAGCAATCAGCGCTACGCATATGACCGCAACTATCTCACGCAGGCTCTCGCACGGCTGCAGATCAGAGTTGGCAAGCGACTGCGCCTCACTCTGGGCTGCGATTTTCATCTTTCCGACCAGAATCTCAACGATGCCGTTGCCAATCCCAAGCGCTACACCATCGGAGACACTCATTATCTGCTAGTTGAACTGAGTAACTCCAGTGTTCCGCCGTGGGTGGGAAAGAAATTGACAGGTCTGGCGGACCATGGCATCTTTCCGATTCTCACTCACCCAGAGCGAAATCCCGTACTGGAGGAGACCCCGGAACGCGTCCTCGAGTGGGCAGCCTCGGGAGTGATAATCCAGGTTACGGCTTCTGCGTTCACCGGACTTTGGGGAGAGAAGGTCAGGCGTAATGCTCAACGTCTGCTGGTACATCATGCGGTACACGTCGTGGCCAGCGATGCCCATGACAGCACCCGTCGGGTGCCGGGACTATCCTCGGCGCGCGCCGCACTGGCCGAGATTGGCGGGAAACAGATCGCCCACGCTTTAGTCGACACCAATCCGCGTGCCATCGTCAATGGTAAGTCACTACCCTACTGCCCACCAGTTGCAGGTCTCTAGGTTCCGCCAAGCCATAACAAAGTTGTGCGGCAAAGCCGAAGTCCGAAGTGCGCTGCCTAGGTCCGTTTCTGCCCAGGAAGGAAAGAACATGAGATCGTCACCTTTCCATGGGGAAGGGCCGATAAGGTCTGCCAGGAATCTGCCGGCACCGAGCCTCGAAGACGCCGGGCGGCACGCTGCCGAACCCGGACGGAGGTTTCAAAACGCCGCGCGAAAGGTATTCCCGGCGATGCCGAGTTGCGCATTGCGGCGCTCCAGACGGCCGGGGAAGCTGCGCGAGTTGCGCATTCCTCCTCGGCCGACGAAAATGGTCCAATATCACCATGAAAACCGAACTTTCGCTTTCGACTCCTGCCGAGCTTGCCACTGAATGCCTTGTCACCGTAGCGCTTGATCACGGCGACAAAGACCAACCTCAGCCCAGCATCGAAACCGCTGACCGATCTCTCAGGCACGCTGCCGCCGAGGTCATTGCCAATGGCGAGGTCACGGGCAAAAGTTTTGAAACTACTCTTCTTTATAACCCTGCCAACCTAAAAGCCAAGCGGTTACTGATCATCGGGGGAGGCAAGGCCAAGAGTTTTTCCCCCTTTGAACTGCGCCGAGTGGCGGGCGCCGCCGTTCGCAGCCTTAAAGCGCGCTCCATCCGCAGCCTCGCTTTTCTTGTGCCCAGCAACGGCCTCAATGTGGACAGCGCCGTCCGAGCCATCATCGAGGGAGCCTTTGTGGGTAATTTCGATCCCGATACTTACAAGAGTGATCGCAAGGACCAGCGGATCGACGCCGTCACCATTGTCGCCAATGGCGACCACACTCGCCTGGGTCGGGCACTGGAAGAAGCCAGGATCATAGGCGAATCCCAGAACTTCACCCGCCAGCTCGTGAATGAGCCGAGCAATCGCATGACCCCAACCGCTCTGGCCGAGCACGCACGCGAGATGTGTGCCGACTCAGGTCTCAAATGCGAAATCTACGGAGCAGAAAAAATTAAAGATCTCAAAATGGGTGCATTTTGGAGCGTCGCTCAAGGGTCGGACGAACCACCGGCTCTGGTCATCATGCGCTACGAGCCGGAGGACGCACCGCCGAAACCCATGCTCGGCTTAGTCGGTAAGGGTATCACCTTTGATACCGGCGGCATTTCTATCAAACCGGCCGATGGCATGGAAAAGATGAAGTACGACATGGCAGGCGGAGCCACCATGATCGGCGCGATGCGCGCCCTTTCCCTGCTCAGGCCCAGAATACGAGTGATTGGTATCGTGTGCGCCACGGAGAATATGCCTTCCGGGCACGCCCAGAAACCCGGTGACGTGCAGATCGCCATGTCGGGCAAATCCATCGAGATCATCAACACCGACGCCGAGGGACGGCTGGTCTTGGCCGATGGTCTGCATTACGCCCGCCAGTTAGGTTGCACCCACCTGATCGATGCCGCCACCTTAACCGGCGCCTGCGTTGTCGCGCTCGGCTACGTCAATGCCGGTGTGTTCGCCAACAATGATGAAATGTATCAGCGCTTCGAACGGGCACGGGAAAGGGCAGGGGAAAAGATGTGGCGCTTGCCCTTGGACGAGGAATACAAGGAGAGCATCCGGTCGAATATCGCCGATATCGTCAACTCCGGCGGACGCTATGGCGGAGCGGTTACGGCAGCCATGTTCCTGAAGGAATTTGCTGAGGATACTCCTTGGCTCCACCTTGACATCGCCGGCACGGCCTGGATGGAAGAGAATAAGCCCTGGATTGCCAAGGGGCCTTCGGGTATCGCCGTACGCTCTCTGGTCGAGTTCGCCAAAGATTTCGCTGGCTAACAGATCGCGGGAGCAGCACCACCCCGCGCTACATTACAGGTGGCACGCTAATGCCCATCGCACTCAGCACACGAATCAGCTCGCGCCGAACCACCGCCACGGTAACCAGCAGAAAACGCTTGCGGGCTTCATCGGGCTCGCTCAGAATGTGATGGCAGTGATAAAAATTGTTGAAGAGCTGGGCAAGCTGAAAGGCGTGCTTGGCCACATAGGCCGGTTCCGTGCTTGCGATCGCCTGCTCCACCACATAGGTCGTCTTGGCTGAGGCCAACCACAGCTCCCAAATCTCATTGCCCGCCCCAGCTGCCAGGTATTGCGAGAACTCGCTGCTTGCGATGTTGTGCCGCACCTCCGCCCCGAAATGCTCGGCATCGAGACCAGCTTTGCGGAAAATATTCGTCGCACGCACCACCGCATATTGCGCATAGGGGCCTGTTTCACCTTCAAAACTCAGGGCCTCTTTAAAGTCGAACGCAATCACAGACGGCTTGGTGTACTTGAGCATGAAGTATCGCAGTGCGCCCACGGCAATCTGATTGGCGATCGAAGCTCGCTCGTCGAGCGTGAGCTGCGGGTGTCGGGAGTCCACTTCCTTGCGCGCCGAAGCAATCAGGCGGTCAATCAAATCGTCCGCCTTGACACCAAACCCTTTGCGTCCGGAAACTTCGATATGGGACCGCATCTTGTCCTCAGCGGAAAGCTCATACCCCAACTCTGCCGCACAGCGCGGCGTCAAAGCCACCATCTCATAGGAAAAGTGCGTGTAATGGTCGGCCTGCTGCTTGTATCCCAGCTCGCGCAAAGCCTCGATGACTGTGTTCTGAGCTTCCGCCTGGCGAGCGTCGATGACGTTGTAAATTTCCTGAACGCTACCGAAATGGGGGTGGTCGGGCTCTCCCTGGGTCGATGAAATCCAGCACTGGTGCTGGTTGGCGTACAGATAAAATTTGCGATACCCGAAATCCCTGCCCAGCAGGCCAAATTTCCATAAGTGATAAGCGATGTCCTTGCCCACGTAACCGACCGTGCCATTCGAGCGCACAATCACCTTCTGGTCTTCTTCCCGTATTTCGCGCCTATCCGCTCTCGAATCCAGCCCGGCGCGCCTCATCACCCAGCAGCCCTGGTTCTTGCCTTCGCTTTGATAGACGAGTACCCCAGCGGCAGTGAGCTTGCGGAAGGCAGCATCCCAAAAGTTAAGGTGGAGAATTTCACTTTCCCGGGGGAGAAAGTCATATTCAATATGCAGCCGATCCATAGTCTCTAGGTGACGGCGCAAGACAGCGAGCGAGATCAGCTCGGCAATATTTGCCGTCTCGTTCTGCCCTGCCTCGATCGCGCGCAGCACCTCGATGCGCGCCTCGCGATGGCTTTGATCTGCTTCATACCACTCGGAAACGCGCGCATAGAGATCCCAGCAGTAATAGTCAAAGCGTGCTTGCTTGCTTAGTTGCTCGATGTCCAGCCGGGACTTCTTTTCCAAGTAGAGAAATCCGACCACCACGTCCGCCACTTGCACGCCAGTGTTGTCGATGTAGTTCTGGACGTCGACTTGTCTGCCCGTAAGGCGCAGCAGGCGAACAAAGGTGTCCCCAAGAATGGCATTGCGCAGGTGTCCAACGTGTGCCGCTTTGTTGGGATTAATACTGGAGTGCTCTACCAGCGTCTTCCGCGCGACGACCCCGGCACGCGGCTGGCGATCCGATAGAACCGCCTGCGCCAACTCCGCGCGATTGAGCCGCGCATTGATGTACCCAGCGCCGGCGACTTCCAACCCTTCGAATCCGTCGATCTTGCCTATGCCGCCGACGATCTCTTCCGCAATGCTGCGCGGCGGCTTGCGAAGTTTCTTGGCCAGCTCAAAGGCGAGCGGCAGAGCGTATTCTCCCAGCTCAACCTGGGGAGGTTGCTCAATGACGATGTGGGCGAGCTCAAGATTATGGGCCCGTGCAATGAATTGGCGGACCCGCTCGGCCAACTGCCGCTGTAAATGTCCGTACAAGAAAGCTCGCTAAGCCGTTGAAGAAAATAGCGATTGTACCAGAGTAAAGCAATTCAGGCGGTTTGACGCTCCGACCGAGCTTCCCTATGATGAAGTTTCAATGTTCGGTCGTTTCCTCTCGCCCTGCTCGTCCTGAGGGGACGAAGTCGGAGGACGATGATAAAAGATCAAGGCCCCTCTCCCATGCGCATTGCGTACTTAGACTGTTTTTCCGGAATAAGCGGCGATATGTTCCTCGGCGCACTGCTCGATGCCGGTGTCCCCGCCGCATTACTGCACCGTACCGTAGCTGCCCTCAAGATCGGCGCTCGGCTCGAAATCTCGCGCGTAAACCGCAGCGGAATCGCGGCAACCAAGGTCGACGTCTTGGTGGATGGAGAAAAGGAGCTGCCCCGCGAACTTTATTGGCAGCGCCATGATCAAGATCATGCCCATCAGCATGCGCATAGCGATGCTCATGGCCGCAGCCTGACAGAGATCAAGCGCATCATTGCCACTGCCGCAATCAGCCCCCAGGCTCGGGCACTGGCCATAAGCATTTTTGAGGCCTTGGGTCGAGCGGAAGCCAAAATCCACAATGTGGAGATCGAAACCATTCACTTTCATGAACTCGGTGCGCTCGATTCCATGGTGGATATAGTCTGCGCCGCGGCGGGGGTTGAGGCTCTCGCCGTAGATGAGTGGGTGTCGTCACCTCTGAACGTAGGTGGGGGCACAGTCCAGTGTGCGCACGGAACTTTCCCCGTTCCCGCTCCTGCCACCGTTGAACTGCTCGCAGGCGCGCCGGTGTACTCGTCTGGGTTGAGCGTGGAGCTGGTCACCCCAACAGGAGCGGCAATCGCCAAAACAATGGTGAAGCGATTTGCAGCCTTCCCCCGGATGTCGATTCTAAGAGCGGGCTATGGCGCGGGGACGCGCGACTTGCCCGGACATGCCAATGTGCTGCGGCTGACCCTCGGAGAGGGCGAACAGAAGGCAAGAACCAGGCAGGAAACAATCTCCGTCTTAGAAGCCAACCTCGACGATCTCAATCCGCAGGTCTTTGGGTATGTTCTGGATCACCTGCTTACCCAGGGTGCCTTGGAGGTGTTCGGCATGCCCGTCCAGATGAAAAAAAATCGTCCAGGGATGCTGCTCACTGTGCTTTGCCGGCCTGAGGATTCGTCCCGGCTGTCTCAGATCATGTTCCGGGAGACGACGACCCTTGGAGTTCGCCATCGCGAGGAGGGTCGAGAAGCGCTCGCGCGCAGGTGGGTCACAGTCGAGACTCGCTGGGGCAGTGTGCGCATGAAAGTCGCCGGCATAAACGGGGCTACCAGCTACGCTCCCGAATATGAAGACTGCCGCCGGATTGCAGCCGAGCATCGCGTTCCTCTGAAAACAGTCATGCAGGAGGCAACTCAGCAGTACCTTACACGGACACAATCGATGGGAGAGGACACAGAGGGTTCCTCAGAGCCAGGCCCAACCCTGCCCTGAGCTTCGCGTCAACAGGGAATTTCCGATGACCAGCAGGTTTTACATCACTACCCCCATTTATTACGTGAACGCGCGACCGCATATCGGGCACGCTTATACCACAATCGCCTGCGACACCATTGCGCGCCGGCAACGTATGCTGGGGGCCGACACCTACTTTCTGACCGGCACCGATGAACATGGGGTACACGTCGAGCGGGCTGCGCTCTCGGCCGGCCAGGCTCCGCAACAGTGGGTGGATGAGGTTTCCTCCGCATTTCGCGCGCTGTGGGAGCGTATGCATCTCACCTATGACGATTTCATCCGCACTACTTCCGAGCGGCACAAACGCGGTGTGCAGCAGCTGTGGCGTCGCATTCGCGACAACGGCTACATCTACAAAGGTTCTTACTCCGGCCAATATTGCGTGTTTGACGAGCTGTATGTGGATGCCGTAGGTGCGGGCGCGCCCTGCCCGGAATGCGGTCGACCGACGGAAACGGTTCATGAGGAGAACTATTTCTTCAAGCTGTCCGAATTCTCGGGGAAGCTACTCAAGCTTTACACCGAACAGCCTGACTTCATCCGCCCAGAAACACGGCGTAACGAAGTGTTGTCGTTCGTGCGCAGCGGCCTGCGTGATCTCTCGATCAGCCGTAGCACGTTCACTTGGGGGGTGCCGGTTCCGGACGATGCCGGGCACGTGATTTATGTTTGGCTTGACGCGCTTTCCAACTACATCACCGCACTCGGCTACGGGTCCGACGATGACGGGAAGTTCCAAAAATACTGGCCGGCCGATCTGCACATGATTGGCAAGGAGATCGTTCGCTTTCATTGCGTCTATTGGCCCGCGTTCCTGATGGCCGCCAACCTGCCCCTGCCCAAGGCCATCGTGGCTCACGGCTGGCTTTTGTTCGAGGAGAACAAGATGTCAAAGTCGCGCGGTAATATCGTGCGCGCCGAAAGCATTCTTGATGTCCTCGGTTCCGATGCTTTGCGCTATTTTTTGCTGCGTGAAGTCGTTTTCGGGCAAGACGGTTCGTTTTCCTTCGACGCTCTGGTCCAGCGCTATAACGCCGACCTGGCCAACGGGCTGGGCAACCTTGCCAGCCGCACTCTCACCATGATTCAACGCTACTTTCATGGAGAGATACCCTACCCTTCGCACGCGGCAGCGCGTAAGCCTGCGGATGATGAAATCGTCGCTATTGCCGAGAAGACCATCGCCGACTACAGCACGCTGGTGGATCAGTATCATTTCTCGCGAGCACTGGAGTGTGCCTGGAGCCTGGTGGCAGCGGTGAACAAGTACATCGTCGAAACCGAGCCTTGGACCTTGGGTGAGCAACAGGATGAAATGAGCCGTTCACGCCTGGCCACGATCCTTTACACAAGCGCAGAAGCACTGCGCATTGTAACCGCAATGGTTCACGCCGTAATTCCTGATGCTACGGCACGCATCTGGGCACAATTGGGTCTGGGCGATATCAAGAAACTTGCCTTGCGCGAGCTGAAATGGGGACAGCTGCGTTTGGGCACAAAACTTGGTTCCATCGAGCCGGTATTTCCCCGCGCCGATAAGATGACCATTGAAAGGATGCAGAAAATGGAAGACCAGCAACGGCCAACGCTCGCCACCGCTGAGAAGAGCGAGCCGGCGACTCAGGCACAACCGGCTGCCGCCCAACGACCAACCGCCACCCCGCTGCCGCCCCCAGCCAGCGCAAGCCCTGATGGACAAATCTCCATCGATGATTTCGCCAAGGTGGAGTTGCGCGTCGCTCAGGTCAAGCTGGCAGAAAAAGTCAAAGGTGCCGACAAACTGCTCCGTTTGGAGGTTGACCTGGGCACAGAAGTTCGTCAAATCGTAGCCGGCATCGCCGAAGCTTATTTGCCAGAGACTCTGATCGGTCGCAAAGTGGTGGTCGTGGCAAATCTGGCACCGCGCAAGCTGCGCGGTTTGGAATCAAATGGCATGATCGTGGCCGCTTCCCCGGAGGGCGGAAAAGCGGTTCTGTGCGGCTTCCTAGAGGACGTTCCGCTAGGCTCGCGTCTCAAATAAACTATCGAGCAATGGCCCGCGGCGGGCGGCCTTCGCCGATGACGGTAACTCGTGTTCATCGACTCCCACGCGCATCTTGAAGCTAAACGTTTCGACCATGACCGCGAAGAGGTTGTGGCGCGGGCCCGCGCGGCAGGGGTCGAGGCAATTCTGGCCATCGGCATCGGCGAGGGCCCCGGCACGCTCGATTGTGCCATTCAGTTGGCCGAACGATTTTCTCAGATCTATGCCACCACCGGAATTCACCCTCACGAAGCACAACTGGCCAAGGAGTCGGATTTTGCAGAAATGGAGCGGTTGGCCCGGCATGGCAAGGTGATCGCCTGGGGAGAAATCGGCCTCGACTATTTTTACGATTACTCGCCGCGCCCGGTGCAGACGCGAGTGTTCCAGCGGCAGATGGAATTAGCGCGCGCTGCCAAGCTGCCGATCGTCATTCATTGCCGGGCATCGCAGGGAAGCGACAATGCCTGGGATGACACCATTCGCCTGCTGCGCGAGAACTGGGCATCGAGCGGCTTGGGCGGCGTCCTGCACTGTTTTACGGGGAGCCTGGCACACGCCCGGGCGGCGCTGGAGCTCGGCTTTTTGATTTCGTTTGCTGGAAATCTAACGTTTCCCAACGCGCAATCGCTGCGCGATGTTGCTCAAAAAATCCCGCTCGACCGTTTGCTGATCGAAACTGACTCACCTTTTCTGGCTCCCGTCCCCCATCGGGGAAAGCGCAATGAGCCCGCCTTTGTACAGCACACGGCCCGCGTGCTTGCTGATGTTTGCCGAGTTTCTGTCGATGAGGTGGCGGTACAGACGACCAGGAATTTTTACCGATTCTTTTCTCTTCAACAAAACGCCAACTCCAGTTAGCCTGGAGTGTGCATCTTCTGCCCGATCAGGATAATCTTATGAGTGGCCGAAACTTATGCCGGAAAATACTTTCGATATAGTCAGCAAAATCGATGTGCAGGAAGTCTCCAATGCCATCCAGCAGGCGCTCAAAGAGATCCACACCCGCTTTGATCTGAAGGAATCGAAATCCAATATCGGTTTGGAAGGCAAAGATGTCATCACCGTTGCCTCGATCGACGAGTTCAAGCTCAAGGCCGTGAACGACGTTCTTCAGCAGAAACTCGTCAAACGCGGCGTGCCGTTGAAGGGGCTGACCTACGGCGCCATTGAGCCGGCCGCGGGTTCGACGGTGCGCCAAAGGATCTCCATGCAGCAGGGCATCCCGGTCGAAAAGGCGCGGGAAATCGTTAAGCTAATCAAGAATACCAAGAAAAAAGTGCAAGCTTCCATCCAGGGTGACCTAGTGCGCGTCAGCAGTAAGGACCGGGACACCCTGCAGGAAATTATCGCCATGTTGCGGCAACAGGACTTCGGAATCGATGTGCAGTTCACCAATTACCGGGCGAACTAAAATCCACCAGGGAGGCCGAAGCCAGAGAGGAACAGCGGTGAGCGACTCTTTTGGGCTCTGTCCATTCCCGGATGGAAGGTCGTGTTTTGAGCACCCAGACGGCGATCAAGGGTAGGGAAATCTTCGAACTGCTACGCGATGATCTCGCGGCCATTGAACGCGAGTTCGGTCGCGATACGGTCTCCAATGTCCCCGCGATCACAGAGATCGGCGAGTACCTGCGGGCCGGAGGGGGAAAACGGATTCGACCGGCGCTGTTGCTGCTCGCGGCTAAGCTGTTCAATTACCAGGGAAGGGGGACGGTTCGATTAGGCGCCGTTGTGGAGATCATTCACACCGCCACGCTGGTGCACGACGACATCATCGATGAGGCCCAGACTCGCCGTGGCCGGCCGGCGGCCAATACCCAGTGGGGAAACTCCAAGTGCGTTCTGGCGGGCGACTGGCTCTACATGCAGGCTTTCAAAATTGCCGTGCAGGAGCGCAATTTTCGCATTCTCGACACCCTCATCGATCTCACCCAGCAGATGGTCGAAGGCGAACTACTGCAGATGGAAAAGTTGGGTAAGCTGATCTCGCTGGAGGAGTATTTTGATCTGATTTTTCGCAAAACCGCCTGCCTGTTCTCTGTCTGCATGCGCTTAGGCGGAATTCTGGGAGGGGCCAGCTCCGAACAGGAAGATCGTCTCGCCCGCTACGGCCGTGACCTGGGTATGGCTTTTCAGATCGTTGACGATGTCTTAGACCTGACCGCCTCAGAAAGCATTCTTGGCAAACCTGTGGCCAGTGACCTGCGCGAGGGTAAGGTTACCATGGCGGTCATCCATGCTCTGGAGCGCTGCCGGCCGGCGGAAAAGAAGAAGATCGAGGCGGTGCTCGAGGATCGCGCTTTTGACGGCGTCACCCACTCTGACATTCTGGAAATCCTTAACCGTTATGGCGCGGTGGAGGCAGCCAATGCGCGCGCCGGCGAATACGCCGGGTCGGCCCGCAAGGCGATCTGCTCATTCCCCGATTCTGAAATTAAACGCGTTCTGCTCTGGGCTCCCGACTTTGTCATCGCCCGAGAAAAATAGCCAGTCCACGCCGTTCATAACTTCAGAGATTACTGACCAAAAGGTCGAATTTCGCTTGCATCCTGCTTCTCAGGCGGTAATCTAATTTTGTTTCCCCATGGATCTGGCGCCACTCATCGTCCATCATGGCTATCTGGTAGTGTTTCTCATCGTGCTGGCCGAGGCCATTGACCTGCCTGTGCCTGCCGCCCTCGCCCTGGTGGGCGCCGGGGCTGCCTGCGCATCCCATTCTCTTCACCTCTCCGGGATATTTGCTGCCGCAATCGCAGCCATGCTGTTGGGCGATAGCCTGATGTTTTTTCTCGGCCGCTACATGGGCTGGGGATTGCTCGGTTTGCTATGCAAGGTTTCAATTAATCCGGAAACCTGCATCCTGCGTTCCGCAGAGTCGTTCTACAAACGCGGCAAGCGCACTCTGGCAATTGCCAAGTTCGTACCGGGTTTGAACGCCATGGCGCCTCCGCTCGCCGGCAGCATGAAAATGCGTTACGACCAGTTCCTCTCGATCGACGCTGGCGGAGCTGCGCTTTATATCTTGACCTATACGCTACTGGGTTTCATTTTTCGAGACTTCGTCGCCACCATTACACGCGGGTTCCACACGGCTGGACACGCAGTGGGAATGGCTGTGCTGATCGCACTCGGCATCTATGTCACCTATCGGGTGTGGCTCTATCAGAAGCATCGCATCTTCCGGGTTGTGCCGCGCATACAAGTCGAGGAATTGGCACGACGTCTGGCGTCCGAAGAGGCCGGGAACGTGCAAGTGGTTGACGTGCGCAGCCATGGTTACTACGATTCAGACGCCCAGCGGATCAAAGGATCCATCCGCCTCGAACCTAATCATCTAGGAGAAGAACTTAAGAACCTGCCGAAGGATAAGCACATTTATGTGTACTGCACTTGAGCGCGCGAAGCCACAAGCGCCCGGGTGGCGCACCTGCTGCGGCAAAAAGGATTCAACGCGTTTGTAATCGTGGGCGGCTTGGCAGCCTGGCGTAAAGCCGGAGAACCGCTCGAACCCGTTCCTCATGATGACCTCGTCCACTTGCCTACATTCAGCTAAGTAAAGAAAGGCTTGCCCTCAACGTGTGCTGCTCAGGATCGAGTTCGGTTGTTGTGCTTTCCCCCTTTTGCCCCGTCATTTGAAATTTGTTGAACAGGAATGCAGCAAATTGAGCGTTAACCGATGCCTCAAGCCACATCGAGAAAGGGTGATTCCGGGGAGACAGGCGTGTGATCCCGCTGCCGAGTTCTCCCTTCTGGCATCGCTCTCGGGATCACCGCAGGTGGCCGAACGCGGGGTTGCTCTTCGAAAGTTCGCTAGTCGAATCGGCGTCGACTCCAGCCGGCCAGCGCGCTGTCGATTTAAGGCGGTCACGCAGTTTCTATCAGGAAAGCTTCCTTAGTGAAACATCGATTCAATTCCCGCCCCGCAGCCCCGAATCTCATTCTCTTA